>CAYZID010000246.1:0-9259 GCA_964478315.1 uncultured Myxococcales bacterium
TGCCCAAACGCGGCCTCCTGCGCCTCGGTCCACAGAGCAGGTGGCGGATCTGGGCGGGTTCCCCGCCCGGCTCTCGCTTTCGGTCTTGGAAGCGGCCCGCGGTGCCTTTCTGGACCACCCGCGCGCCGCTGCTACCGTGGGCACGTGAGCCCCAGAGAAAGCCCAGATGCTCGGCCCTCGGGGCCGGCGCGACCGAGCCTCGCGCGCCGCCTGTTGCGCCTCGCCCTGCTCCTCGGCGCCCTGGGGGCTGGCCTCGGCGCGCTGTCCTTCTGGGCTCTGGACCGGTACTTCGACGCCCACACCCCCGCGATCCAGAGCCTCGCCGACTACGCCGCGTCCGCCGCCCAAGTGACCCGTGTGTACGACGCCCAGGGGGGGGTGGTGGCCGAGCTGTTTCGCGAGCGCCGAACCTTGGTCGGCGTGCGCCCCGACGACCCCATCCCGCCCCGCGTCCTCCACGCCGCCGTGGCCGCCGAGGACGGTGGCTTCTACGAGCACGCGGGGCTGGACTACTGGGGGATCGTGCGGGCGCTGCTGGTCGACCTACGGGATGGGCGCTTCAGCCAGGGCGCGTCCACGATCACCATGCAGGTGGCGAGGACCTTCTACCTGTCCCGCCGCAAGACCCTGGAGCGGAAGCTGCGCGAGGTCTTCCTGGCGCGGAAGCTGGAGCGGCACCTCACCAAGGACGAGCTCCTCACCCTCTACCTCAACCAGGTCTACTTCGGTCGCGGTCGCTACGGTATCCGCGAGGCAGCTCGCTACTACCTGGGCCGCGACGTGGCGGATCTGAGCCTGGGCGACGCGGCCCTGCTCGTGTCGTTCCTCCCGGCTCCGGAGCGCCTCAACCCCTTTGTAGACCTCCCCGCCGCCCTGCGCCGACGGCGCCGCGTCCTGCGCGACATGGCGCGCCTCGGGTTCGTCAGTGCCGCAGCGGCGCGGCGGGCCGAGCAGGAGGCCCCTCGCCTGGCCTCCCCCTCGCCCCCCATCCGCGCGGCGCCCTGGTTCACCGACGCCGTGCTGCGCCGACTGCGCGGCGTCTTGGGCCGGGAGGCGCTCGAGACGCGGGGCTACCGCGTGTGGACCACCCTCCGACCCGCCGTGCAGGACGCCGCGCAGCGCGCCCTCCGTGAGCACCTGGACCGCGCGGCCGAAGCCCGCGGCGCCCGGGATGACGACGCCCCCGAGGGGGCCGTCGTCGTCATGGATCCAACCACGCGCGAGGTGTGGGCCCTCGTCGGGGGCCGGGACCACGCGCGCTCGCCCTTCCACCGGGCCGTGCAGGCGCGTCGCCAGGTGGGCAGCACGTTCAAGACCTTCGTCTACGGGGCGGGCATCGAGACCGGCGTCCTGACCGCCCAGACGACCTACCGCAACCAGCGCCGCACCTACCGCGGTGGGAATGGCGCGTGGACCCCGCGAAACGCCGAGGGGCGGGCCGACGGGCGGCCGGTGACCGTGGCCGACGCTCTCGCCCACTCGCTCAACGTCGTGGCGGTGGCCGCTCTGCGCGACGTGGGGATCCCCGCGGTCGTAGACTTCGCGCGCCGGGCGGGCCTCCGCGGGCGCCTCCCCGGGGATCTCAGCCTGGCGCTGGGGAGCGGTGAGGCTTCGCCGCTGGACCTCGCCAACGCCTACGCCACGGTCGCGGCCCACGGGGTCGCGGGCGATCCCGTGCTCATCCGTCGCGTGGAGGCTCCAGGGGGCGCCGTCGTCTACGCCGAGCAGGCGCACCCGCGACGGCTCATCGCCCCCGCCGTGTGTGAGACCCTCACCGGGATGCTGCGCGGCGTGGTGGAGCGCGGAACGGGCCGGGCGGCGCGCCTGGACGGTGTGGCCGTGGCCGGCAAGACGGGCACGACCCAGCGCAACGTGGACGCCTGGTTCGTGGGCTACACGCCGGATCTGCTGGGCGTCGTGTGGGTAGGGCGGGACCGCCCCGCCCCCATCCCCGGCGGCTCGGGTGGGAGGCTCGCCGCCCCCATCTGGCGCGACGTCATGGGCGCCGCCGAGCGATGGCGCTGGCACGGGGCGCGGGCCACCCGCCAGCCTCGTGCCGCGGCCGTCGAGCCAAGCCCATAAGCCGCCCGGAGAGGGCACGTCCGGTTGGGCCGAGGCGCTCTCGACGAAGTGATCAGCCGTCGCCGTGCGCGTCGGTCGTGTCGTTCACAAGCAGGGTGTTGAGCACGTTCTGCATGCGGTGCTCCACCTTGGTGATGCCGACGATGTTGTCGAGGATGATGGCCCGGCGCTCGCTGGCGGGGATGAGGACCAGGCGCCCCGCGCGGCACAGGAGATACTCCATGACGTCCTTGATCTCCTTGGTCATGCGCATGTTGGGCGCCGGCCACCGCTCCACGTCGCCGAGCAGCCCGTGGTGGTGGAGGAGCTCGTTGTTCTTCACCTCCCAGTAGTCGAAGCGCGCCTTGATGAGCACGCCCGCGAGGACCAGCGCGATGCCGCTCGACCACACCCAGTAGAAGGTCGCGTTCATGAACATGGGCTGCGAGAGCATGTCCTGAAAGAAGGCCCCTACGGGCGGGTAGATGACGCTCAAGAGGATGAAGATGACGACCAGCAAGATGATGACGACGCTGGACAGCCGCGTGTAGTCGAAGGCCACCACGGTGAGGTTGAAGAAGAACACGAGCGTGAAGACGATTCCTGTCATGCCCGGGTTGGCGGGGCTGGCGTCCCCGAGCTGGACGATGAGCCCGCAGACGATGGCCGCGATGAGGCTCGGGTAGAGGTAGATCACGGCGCTCAGCGGGCGGATGATGATGCGTGGGTGGCGGTCCGGGGTGTGGTCACTCATGGGGCACCAAGGGCAGAAGGAGGGTGTGGAGTTCGGGGAAGCTCGCGCCCCACACTCGCTGGGGCGCGAGCCTCCCCCCCTGTGCTCAGTTCGGGCGGTAGATCTGGCCGCGCACCGCCATCCAGCAGCCCGTCGCGGCGTCGCAACGGAACACCGCGTCGTTGTTATAGAACGAGTCGACGATGGTCCAGTCGTCCTTGTCGGGGCCGATGACGATGAACTCGCTCTTGCCCCGGTAGCGGCTGTAGTTCGCGATGCGGATGCCCGAGCCGTCACCCAGGTCGATGGCGTTGTTCCAGTAGTTGGCCCGGGACGGCGTCCAGGTGGCGCCGAAGTCGTCGGACACCCGGCCGTTGTAGGTGAGCACGCCGTCGCGGAGCTTGAACTCGTGGACGCGCCCGCTGTGGCTTATCTCGCGCTGCACGAAGAAATGCAGGCCGCCGTCGTTGGAGCGGAGCAGGAGGTTGCTCTGGCCCCGGCCCCCAGCCGCCACGGCGAGGACCGTGTTCGCCTCGCCCGTCATGGAGAGGATGGGGGCGCGGACGCCCGAGGCCAGGGGGAGCCAGACGGCGCCCTTGTTCTGCGAGCGGTCGATCCCGCCCTTGGCGCCCGTGGCGTAGAGCACCCCGCCCACCTCGTAGATGGCCACGTACTTCGTGCGGTTCTTGGGATACGTGGGCAGGAGCCGCCAGTCCGTGAGGTTCCCCTCGGCCTTGAGGATCGTCCCCTTGGCGCCCACGGCGTACACGGCCCCGTCGCTGGCGATGAGGCTGGCGAAGATGCGCCCGATCTTCTTGGGGAGCTGCGCCTGGAAGAAGGTCCGCCCGGCGTCGGTGGACACGACGATGGTGGACTTGCCGATCCCCACGATGCGGTCGCCCTTGACGTTGAAGTCCTGGAGCCCCTTGATGCCGAAGCCGCTCTTGGCCTTCCAACTCGCGCCGCCGTTGGTGGAGAAGGCGACCAGGCCGTAGTCGCCCATGGCGAGCCCGAAGTCGCCGTTGAACGTGAAGGCCCGCACCTTGGGCAGCCCCAGGGGCGTGGTCACCTGGCGCTTGAACTTGCAGACCTCGCCCGGGTTGGGCAGGCGCGCCTCACACGCACCGGGCTTCGTGATCGCCGGGAGCGACTCGGTGATCGCCGGGTCCGCCGCGTCGAGCCAGGTGGCGCCACCGTCCGCGCTCTCGATCGCCTTCTTCCCGTCGGACGCCACCAACTTGCCGCCCACCACGGCGAGCTGCTTGAGGGAGCCGCCCACGGGCGGCAGGACCAGCCAGGACTCCCCGCCGTTCACCGAGCGCACGATGGTCCCGCCGTCGCCCACCAGGGTGATGACCGCGCCGTCCACACGGCCCGCCCGCAGCGTCTTCGTGGCGTTGAGGGGGATCTGCATCCACGACGAGCCGTCCCGCGTCACGGCCAGCCCACCCTTGGGCCCCAGCGCGAAGTACGGGCCCCCGTCGTTGCCCACGACCGCGGTCACCCCCTTGAAGGGGAGCTGCGCCATGGCCCAGGTGTTTCCCCCATCCATGGTCGTGGCGGCGACGCCCTTGCTCTCCACCATGGCCTTGTTGGCGCCCAGCCCGAAGGCCGTCCCGGCGACCTCGCAGACCACGCCCTTGCTCTTGCCCACCTTGCCGATGCTGCACATCCCCTTGGACGTGGCGACCTTCTTGCCGCCGGGCAGGGGCGGGAGCTCGGGGACCGGCGTCCACGTGAGGCCATCCAGCGTGGCGTAGCCCTTCTTCCCGCTCACGGCCAGGAAGCGACCCCCGTACATCAGGATCTTCTTGGCCTTGAACTTGTCGGGGAGGAGCTTCAAGAAGCCCCCGGTGCCCCCCGTATCATAGCGGACCGCCGTCCCGCGCTTGCCCACCGCGACGATCGTCGACGGGGACACCGCCACGCTGACCAGGTCGTCTTCCACGTGGCGCGCCACGTCGTCCCACATCTTGCCGTCGTGGGAGATGGCGACGTAGCCGGCCTTGCCGCTCACCACGTAGGGGCCGCCGGGCGTACCCGCCACGGCCAGCGCCTTGCCCGTCACCAGCCGCACGAAGCTCCAGGTGTCTCCGCCGTCCACCGTCACGCCCACATGGTTGTCCTTCGTGAGCGCGATGGCCTCCGTGGCGCTGATGACGGCGCCGCTCACCACGGGGGTCCCCAGGAAGGCGTGCACGGCGCCCCACGACTTGAAGCGCTGGGCGGCCGCCTTGGTGATCCCAGCCCCCTGCGCCGCCCGCGGCGTCGCCTCTGAGGGCGCACGCTCGCCGTCCTGCGCGGACGCCTCGGCTGGCCCCCGAGGCGCAGGGGCCGGCGGAGCCACCTCCACGCGCGCTTGGGGTCCGCGGTTGGTCGGGGACGCGAGGGGCGAGGCTGGCTGTCCGCACCCCGCGACGAGCCAGGATAGCCCGAGCACCACGGGCGCCGTGTAGAGGGATCGCATGAGGCCTCCTTGAAGCGACGCGCCCTCACCGGCGAATCCGGCGCGTAGCGCTATCTCGCTAGAATTCATATGGTTTGTTGGCTCTTTGGGGCGCCCTTCAACGCCCGGGCCCACCATACAACAGCCCGCCACGCGCTGGGAAGAGCACCCGCGCGTGGAGCCCGGCGCCTCACCGCGCGGTCTGGTCGCGGTCTTTCGGGGCGGCCGCTGGCGGGACCGGCGCGCAGCCCGCGGCGCTGGCCGCCGAGGCGAGCTGAGGGCCCACCGCCTCGCCGTCCGCGGATAGCCAGGCGTCGTGTGCGAGCTCCGCCGCGCACGCGAGCGCCGGGGCCTCGGGACGCCGGAGCGTCTCGATCGGAGGGCGCCGTAGCGCCTCCCAGTACCGCCAGGGAGCCCGGCGTGCGCGCTCCGTTCGCGCCCTGCGCCCCAACCCGTCCACGAGGAGGTCGGGGACCAGCCCCGCGAGATGCAAGGCCTCGCGCCGGGGGCCCACCGTGTAGGTGCCCACGGTCCGGTAGACCAGCACGGGGAGGCCCTCGGCCCAAGGGAAGGCGTCCTGGACCGTCGCCTTGCCGTAGGTCCGCTGCCCCACGACCAGCGCGCGGCCGTGGACGCGCAGGGCCGCCGCGAGGAGCTCGGCGGCGCTCGTGGTCCGCCCGTCCACCAGGATGACGAGGGGGACTCGGGTGCGTCCCGGCTCGCGCGTCTCGTAGGGTTCGGAGCGCCCGTCGACGCGCTCCAGCGTCGCCACCACCCGTCCGGCGCCCAGGAACAGGTCGGCGACGCACCGCGCCTGCTCCACGAGCCCGCCCGGGTTTCCCCGGAGATCCAGCACGAGCCCACCGACACCTGCGCGCTCCAGACGCCCCAAGGCCTCCGAAGCTTGCCCGCAGACGCGCTCGCTGTGGAGAGATGCGACGCGGAGGTAGCCCACCCGGGCACCGTCCCCCCGGTGGAGCACACGGGCGAAGGCGTGCCGGACGAGGACCCGCGCCCGCTGCAGCGTCCAGTCCCAACGTCGGCCGTCTCGGCGCAGGCCCACGCGCACCGCCGCCCCCTCGGGCCCCTCCAAGAGGCGGGCGGCGTCCCGGGCGTCCAGCCCTGCCAGGTCCCACCCGTCGATGGACACCAAGACGTCCCCCGGCTGCACGCCCGCACGCGCGGCCGGGCCCGAGGGGGCCACGCGCTCCACGAGGATCACCCCGGGGAGGCCCAGCAGGCTCACCCCGATCCCCGTGCGGCTCGCGCCGACCGATGCGAGCTGGCGGTCGTCCTGTGCGCGCGGGACGAGCCGCGCGAAGGGGTCTTGGCTCGTCTGGAGGAAGGCCTCCACCGCCCGGGCCGTCGCGCGCGCCTCTCCCGGCGCCGGAGCGCCCGCTCCCCGTCCGGGTGCGAACCCCGCGGTCTCCGCCACCCAGGCCGCGACCCGCTCGAAGGGGATGCCCCCTGGCGGGACCGCGTCCCAGGCGTCCACGAGGGCGCGCGCGGCGGCCTCGTCCGCGGGGGCCACGGTGTCGGGCTGGCGCGCGATCGACGCGGCACCGAAGGTGCGCACCAGCTCCTCGCCCGGAGGGGGAGGGAGGCTCGCCGGGCGCACCCGGAGCCGCTCGTCTCGGCTCCGCAGCGCCGCCTCGATGGCGTGGACGCAGGCCCGCCGGGCGCGCTGGGAGGCCTCGCATCGCGCGGGTGTGAGCAGCGCCCGCGCGACGCTCCAGTGGAGGGGGACGGCGGCCCAGGGGTCGGCGCGCTCGAGGGGAAGGGGCGCCCCGCCCGAGGCTCCCGCGGGCCAGGCCCACGCGGCGGTCGCGCAGAGGACGGCCGTCAGCGCGCGTCGGCCCGGTCGGGGGGCGCGGTGCGGCTGGGCGCGGAGCCCGCGGCGCTGCCAGGAGAGGGGCTTCATGGCCGCCAGCGTGGGCGTGACCTTGCCGGGCGTCAACCGGCGCCGCGGTCTTCGCGGACGGCGACAGGGCGGATCGGGGGCGGCTCCGCGGAGCTTGGCATCGGGCACCGCGCGGGTATGCTCCTGACCGATCGCGCCTGGGCGATCGAGTCCCCCGGAGGAGGAGCCCGTGGCAGAGCCCGCAGTGCAGCATGAGATGGTCGAGGACGGCATCGCCCTGGTGACGCTCAACCGCCCCGACAACCGCAACGCCATGACCGTGGAGCTGCTGGACGCCTTCGACGACGCCATGCGCTGGGTGCTGTCGCGGGATGACCTGCGCTGCTGCGTGGTGGCGGGGCGCGGGTCGTCGTTCAGCGCCGGGGCGGATCTCCGCGCGAACCTCCAGGCGGGCCACGCGTCCCGCAGCGGCCCCGAGCGCTCCTTCGCCATGTATGGGCCCTTCTTGCGCGTGCGCGACATCGACGTGCCGGTCATCGGGGCCCTCACGGGGCACGCCGTGGGTGGCGGCTTCGGGCTGGCCCTGACCTGTGACCTGCGCGTGGCCCAGGAGGACGCCAAGTACGGGGCGAACTTCGTGCGCATCGGCCTGGCGCCGGGCATGGGCATCTCCTACCTCCTCCCGCGCCTCGTGGGCCTCCCGCGTGCGGCGGAGTTCCTGTTCACCGGCCGCCTGTTCACGGGCCGCGAGGGCCTGGAGATGGGCCTCATGAACCGCGCCGTGCCCCGGGACGAGGTCCTTCCCACGGCCCTGGAGTTGGCGCGGGAGATCGCCGGCAACGCCCCGCTCGCCGTGCGCCTCATGAAGCGCGCCATCGTGGACGGGTTGGCCTGGGACCAGGTTCGCGCGGCGCGCGCCGAGGCCTTCGCCCAGGCGGTGACCGTGGACAGCGAGGACGTCAAGGAGGGCATCGCCGCGCTCTTGGAAAAGCGCAAGCCTCGCTTCCGCGGGCGCTGAGGCCCACGGCCGTGCCCGTCTACCGCCTCATCGACGCGCCCGTCTTCCCCGACCCCCGAGAGGCCGACCCCTCGGGCCTCCTCGCCGTGGGGGGCGACCTCTCGCCGCGCCGCCTCCTCAACGCCTACGCGCGTGGGATCTTCCCTTGGTACTCCCCGGGGCAGCCCATCTTGTGGCACAGCCCCGACCCCCGCATGGTGCTGCGGACCGCCGAGCTGCACGTGGGGCGGAGCCTGCGCAAGCGCATCCGTCGCGGCGACTACGAGGTGCGCCTCGACACGGCCTTTCGCGCCGTCATCGAGGCCTGCGCCAGCGTGGAGCGCCCCGACCAGGACGGGACCTGGATCACGCCCGAAATGATCGAGGCCTACGTCCGGCTCCACGCCCTCGGCTTCGCCCACAGCGCGGAGAGCTGGCGCGACGGGCAGCTCGTCGGCGGCCTCTACGGGGTCTGTTTGGGCGGGATCTTCTGTGGCGAGTCCATGTTCACGCGAGCCTCGGACGCCTCCAAGGTCGCCTTCGTCACCCTGGTCCGCCAGCTCCACGCGTGGGGCGTCACCCTCGTGGACGCCCAGACCTACACGGACCACTTGGCCCGCTTCGGGGCCACCCTCTGGCCTCGCGAGGACTTCCTGGACGCCCTCGCGCTTGCCCTGCGAGCCCCCACACGCCCGGGCCCCTGGAGGTTCGACGACGACCTGCCGCTCAGGGCATGTTGACGTAGTGCATGAGCCCCTGGACGAGGGGGGGCAGGGAGTGCGGAGACATGCTGATCGGCCCGTCCACCCGCGTCCAGCGCGCGCGCGCTTCGCTGCCGTAGCGGGCGCCGAGCTGCACCGCCAGCCGCTGGCCGGCGGCCTCGGCCTCCGTGTCCGTCTCGGCCGCGATGGCGCAGATCCAGTAGGAGCCCGCGGCTACGAACCCGCGCTGGGCGCCGGGACCGGCCGCCTCCTGGAGCCAGCGCTGCTCGCTTTGGAGGCGGAGCCTCGTCATGGGCACCTTGGCCACCACGATGAGGCGCACGCGGTTTCCCTCGGCCCCCGCCGACGCCGTGGCGTCTCGGCTGGCCCCTCCCCCAGCGCGCAGCGCCGCCACGCGGGCCAGTGCCACTTGGCGATCTTGCTCTGCCTGGTCGGGAAG
>CAYZID010000247.1:0-9104 GCA_964478315.1 uncultured Myxococcales bacterium
GGCCGGGGCCGTGTCCGAGGCCGGAGCTGCTGGGGCCACGAAAGGCGCCACCTGTCGCTGGAAGGCGCCAGCGAGCTGGCCCATGAGCTTGGGCGCGAGCTGGCCCATGAGTCCCTGGAGGGCCTCGCCGATGGCGGCGATGGTCTCGGCCTGGCCGCCCGGTTGGCCGCCGCCCGGGCCCACCTTCGCGCCCGCACCCGCGCCCGCGGCCGCGCCCGCGGCCGCTTCCGCATCCGCATCCGCATCCGCATCCGCATCCGCATCCGCATCCGCATCCGCATCCGCACCCGCTTCCGCACCCGCAGCCGCTTCCGCACCCGCAGCCGCTTCCGCATCCGCATCCGCATCCGCACCCGCTTCCGCACCCGCACCCGCACCCGCACCCGCTCCCGCACCCGCATCCGCATCCGCTTCCGCGCCCGCACCCGCTTCCGCAGCCGCATCCGCTTCCGCATCCGCTTCCGCTTCCGCACTCGCTTCCGCAGCCGCTTCCGCTTCCGCACCCGCAGCCGCTTCCACGCCCGCGGCCGCACCTCCGCCACGCAGGGCCTGTGCTAGAGGGCCCAGGTCCACGCCGAGCTGCCCCAGGACCTCCGCCAGCCCCCCCAGGACCGCGTCCAGAACGGGCCCGCCGTGACGGGTGAGGATCTCCTTGTCCAGGCGCACCTTCATGTCCCCGTCCTCGTCCACCACGAGGCCGTCCATGAGCAGCCCCTCCAGCGCCGCCCCGAATGCGTCGTCCATGCGCCGCCGCCACACGGGCTCATCGGGGCGGCCCGCCCCGCGCGCCGACCACTGGTCCCGGAGGCTGCCCAGGAGCTGGACCTTCTCGGGCATGGGGATGGCCGCCTTGGCCGCGATGCGGTCGATCTCCGCGTGGAGCTCCGCGAACTCGGCGTCCAACTCGGCCGCCAGCGCCGCGTCCAGCCCCTCGTCCTCGCCGCCCGCCCCGTCCGCGGGTGCGCTTCCTCCTTGGGGTGTCGCGGCTTCGGGCGGCGTCGAGGTGTGGGGCGTGGGGTCGGGGGTGGGCTGAGGGTCGCGGGGTTCGTCGGACATCGTGGCCTCCTGGCTCGATTCCATGGGCGGCGCGAGGCGCGTTGCGGGTACGAGGAGCCTAGCAGCTTGGCCCCACGGGTCCAGCGCCCGCCCCGCCCCCTTCCTGGGCGACGCACGCTCAGAACCGGATGAGGTACACCGCGCCCGCCAAGCTCGCCATGTCCCGCCTTCGCAGGGCCTCCTCCAGGTTGCTGAGGAGCGACGAGTGCTCGATCTGCCGGGAGGTCGTGTAGACCACCTCCACCATCGCCCGGTCCAGGGCCTCCCCCAAGGCGTCCCGCGCCGCCCGCACGGGCGCCGACTCCCCCGCCTGCTCGCCCCCCTCGCCCCCCGCGTGGGCAGCCGCCTCGGCCTCCTTGCACCGCTGGAGGGCCGCGCCCACGTCGGGGTGGCCCAAGACAAGGAAGCGCTGCGCGGCGAGCAGGGTGAGCAGCCGCAAGGTGTGCACCAGCAGATCCGGCGCCTCGATGGACAGGTGATACATCCAATAGTGGATCGCCAGGTTCTGCGCGTAACGGTCCAGCCGCGCCCCCGCCCGCGCCCGCACGGCGGCCCGCCGCCGCTGATAGTCCGCCCACACGAGCGCCGTCTGGTTCTTGGGATCCCCCGTGGACCCCGCCAGGAGCACCGGGATCGTCGTGTATGTCCTCAGGCACTTCTCCACGAGCTGGCGCACCTTCACGCGCGTGCCACGCCCCGCCACCTGGGCCAGCTCGCTGGCGATGACCAACCCCAGGGCCGCGGGCGCCTCCACGTCCCCGAAGCGCCGCCCCAGCGCCCCCAACATGCGCCGGTCGGCGAGGAGCGCGATCTGCTCGCGGAGCTCGTCCAGACGCCCACGCGGGGTGTCCTTGTCCACGAGCTTCGCCGTGCGGTGGGCGAGCCACGCCATGGCGAACAGCCGCTGCTCCAGGGGTACGCCGGGCGCCCGCAGGGCACCGATGACCGCCCGACGCGCCTCGTCGAGGATGCGGAAGTAGGGCCGCACGTCCCGGAGGTCCACGGCCGTCTGGGGCACCACCCGAGGGAGCGCGCCGCGGTCCAGCGGCACCTCGTCGCAGGCGTCGTCGTACCCCAGGAGCTGCCGCGCCACCTCGGGGCAGGACACCGTCGCGGTGAGCTCCAGGTGGCCCCCCGGAGGATCGCCCACCGCCGTCACGCGCTGGATGCGCCGCGGGTAGACCGCGCACACGTCGGGGAGGTTTCGCTCCCCCAGCTCGGCCTGGATGTGGCACAGCCCGTCGGCGCGCTGGAGGGGGCAGCGCCCGCTCGGGAGCATCTTCAAGGTGGTCCCGCCGCGATCCGTGGCCGTCTTGGGGCGCGTGACCAGGGCCCCGTCGAGCTTGCGCCGCGCCGTCTCCGAGGCGAACGGAGCGGCCAGCCGCAGACGCTCCACCGTGCGAGGATCCACCTCCACGCGCCACGTGTGACAGCAGTCGTCCTCGCAGTCCGCGCCGATGCACCGGAAGCGGGTGGCGTAGCGGAGCGCCAGGTCTCCCCCGACGCGTTCGGCGTCGTGGCGCTGGCCCCGATCCTGGTCCCGGTCCTGCTCCAGAGAAGCGCCCCCGGCTGCGGCGTCTGTCACGAGCCCTCCTCCTCAGCGGCGGCGACGGCGTGGGTGTCTCGGCGGCGCTCATCTTGCCACGGCGACGCGCGCGGCACGAGACGCGGATCGGGGTGGAAGGTGCCCGTCCCCTGGCCCGTCCCTGACTACGCGGCCACGGAGCGCGCCGCCCGCCGGCCCCCCGGGCCGCCGCCGGACGGGACGTCTACGAGCCACCCAACGTGACGCGAAACCCGTCGGTCGGGGCGGCGGGGTCCCAAGCGCCGGGCAGGGCGTCCACGCGGCAGGCGATCCCTTTGTGGGCCGCCCACGCCTGGATGTTCCGCGCCTCGAAGTCGCGCTCCACGAGGAGGGACACGGGGGCTCCCCGCAGGAGCAGCGCCCGCTTGGCCAGGTGGTAGGCGTCCGGGACCTTGAGGCCGCGATGCGGATCGGTGGGGATCCCCGTGGTGTCCACGAGCTCGCCTCGCGTCTTGAGCTCCACGCGGTACTCGCGCATGAGCCGCGCTTCGGCCTCGCGCCACCCCGCGTCGTCGAGATCCGGCGCGCCGAAGAGCGTGCAGTGGCAGGTGCCCTTGTCCGCGATGTCCTGGTCGATGAACTTGCACGGGCACACCAGCGCCTTGTTCAGCCGGTCGTCGTCGCTGGGCTCGAAACAGGGGCAATAGCGCTGCCCAAAGGCCTGCTCGGACTCCACGAGCCACAGGCGCAGGTTGGCGTTCATCATCCAGTGGGGGTTGACGCTGTAGCCCTTGCGCGCGGCGAACCGCTCGATCCAGCGCGCGTGGCGCCTCACGTCCTTGCGGTAGCGGACGAGATCTCCGAGGAAGGCCCGCGTCATCTTCCACAGCTCGCGGGGGCTCGCTTCGCTGGGGGTTGGCGGCGCGCAGGACGCTTGGAAGGCCGGCAGCGAGGCGCCCGCGGGCGCCGTGGGAGCGTCGCTGGGGGCTCCGGCCGTGGCGGTGCCCTCCCCTGCCCCGTCCCCCCGCGCCTGGGCCGCCGCGCGGTTCCTCTCGGCCGCGTCCAACCCGAAGAACGTGGGGAGCGGGGGCTCGGACGCGTGGTTGAGGACGCGCACGCGGGGGCCCTCACCGGGCGCCACGAGGCACCCGATGGGCTGGGCGTGGGCCTGGAGGTTCGCGGCCCGGAGGGTGTCCTCCACGGCCGAGGCGGCCTTGGGGTCCACGGCCACGAGGAGGCCGCCCCCGGTCTGGGGATCGCAGAGGATCGACCGCACCGGCTCCTGGAGAGGGGTCACCTGGCCGCCGTAGCTCCGCCAGTTGTTCTTGAGGCCCTTGGCGAGCGCGCCCGCCGCCACGTAGCGGCGGAGGTCCGTGGGCAGGACGAGGGCCCCCCAGTGGAGCTCCGCGCCGAGCTCCGCGGCCTGGGCCAATTCCAGCAGGTGCCCCAGCAAGCCGAACCCCGTGACGTCGGTCATGGCGTGGACACCGTCGAGCCCCGCCAGGGCGTAGCCCACGTCGTTGAGCCGCCCCATGATGCGCGCCGCGAGGCCGCGATCCTGGGGCCGCAGGGAGCCGTACTTCTCGGCGGTGGTGAGCAGGCCCGTGCCCAGGGGCTTGGTGAGGTAGAGGAGATCCCCCTCTCGGCCGCCCGCGTTCGTGCGGAGCCGCGCGGGCTCCACGAGGCCGTTGACGGCGAGGCCGAAGAAGGGCTCACGGGCGTCGATGCTGTGCCCGCCTGCCAGGGGGACGCCCGCCTCGCGGCAGACGTCGCGGCCGCCCCGAACGATGGGCGCCGCCAGGGCCGGGTCCAGCTCCTCGGCGGGCCACCCGAGGATCGCCAGCGCCAGCACCGGACGGCCGCCCATGGCCCAGACGTCGGACAGGGCGTTGGCCGCCGCCACGCGGCCGTACTGATAGGGGTCATCCACGATGGGCGTGAAGAAGTCGGTCGTCGCCACGAGGAGGGGGCCGCCGGTCGCGCCGGGCCCCGAGGACGCCGCGGCGAGGTCCAGGACCGCGGCGTCGTCGCGCGTCTCGTTGCCGATGAGGAGCCCTGGGGCCTGGGTCATCCGCGGCCCGGCCGCCGGGCCGGGGTCGGGGAACGCCTCGCGGAGCACGGCGCTGAGCTCGGTGGGCGAGAGCTTGCAGCCGCAGCCCGAACCGTGGCTGAGCTGGGTGAGCCGGACCCCGCCGGGCAAGGCCCAGGGGCCGGCGTCTGGATCACCCGGGGCGACGTCCCCGCCAGCCTTGCCACGCGCCAGGGCCGCGCGGAGGCGGTCGTTGAGGAGTCCCGTCCCGAAGCGGGGGAGCTGGCTGCCGGGGTCTCGGTGGGGTCGACGTGAGCGTCGCATTCGTTGCCTCCCGCACCGACCTATCGACACCCGCCTCGGCCGTCAATCAGGAGTTCGTCTGCCCCGCCGCCGAGGCGCGCAACCGCGGCAGCGGCGCCCAGATCCGCCACCTGCTCTGCGGACCGAGGCGCAGGAGGCCGCGTTTGGGCAAGGAGACAAGCGGCTGGGCGCGGAGGCGTGGCCGCGTCACGTCGAGCACCCAGACGTGCAGCTCGACGCCGCCCACACGCGGGATCCAAAGCCAAATCCCAGAGTAGGTGGTGGATCTGGGCGGCGCAGAAGCGGGCCGCCATCTTCCCCTCACCCCGGGCTTGCCGTAAGAACGGCGGCCGCCCGCTCCAAGCTCTCGCGACGCGGAGCCCCCCCAACTCGACAGAGGCAGCCCATGCGCATCGTCTCCTGGAACGTCAACGGCCTCCGCGCCGCCTACCGCAAGGGGTTCGGGGACTGGCTCGCCCGGCAGGACGCCGACGTGGTGGCCGTGCAGGAGGCCCGCGTCCACGCCGACCAGCTCACCGCCAAGGAGGCGCCCCCGCCCGGCTGGGAGTTCCACCTGGTTTCGGGCGTGCGGCGGGGCTACAGCGGCGTGGCCCTCTACAGCCGCAAGGCCCCCGACGAGATCCGGACATCCTTGGGGGAGCCTCGCTTCGACGACGAGGGGCGCGTGCAGCTCGCCCGCTTCGGGCGTCTGTGGGTGGCGAACGTGTACTTCCCCAACGGCAACGGCAAGCCGTTGCCCAACGGGCGCGGCAACGACAACAGCCGCGTCCCGTACAAGCTCGCGTTCTACCGGCGCCTGTTCGACGTGCTCGAGCCCTGGCGCGCCGCGGGAGAGCCCGTGCTGGTCCTGGGCGACTTCAACACGGCGCACCGCTCCATCGACCTGGCCCGCCCCAAGCAGAACGCCAAGACGAGCGGGTTTCTGGCCTCGGAGCGCCGCGAGATGACCCGCTGGATGAAGGCGGGCTGGGTGGACACGTTCCGCCAGCGGCACCCCAGGCAGGAGGGCGCCTACACCTGGTGGAGCCAGCGCTTCGGCGTGCGCGCCCGGAACGTGGGCTGGCGCATCGACTACGTGCTGGCCTCGCCGGGCGCCGCCCCCCACGTGCGCGACGCCTTCATCTGGCCCGAGGTCCAAGGCTCGGATCACTGCCCGGTGGGCGTGGACTACGACCCCGCCGCCGGGTAGACGATGGATTCACAAGGGCGGACCGAGCCAGGTGCCGTTCGGGTGTAAGGTTCCCGCCATGAAGGCTTCCGCTCTCCCCGTCGCACGATCGCTCCTCGCCGCCGCCGCGGCGCTGGTGGCCCTCGCCACCCCCCAGCCTCCCGCCCAGGCGCACCGCCTGTCGTTCAGCAAGGGGCGCTGGGTCATCGACCCCGCCGCCGGGGCGGTCACTCTGGAGCTCGCCATCGACTCCCTCGCCGTCCCGCCCGTAGCGGGTCTCCAGCCGCCCACGGGGGCCCAGGCCCGCGCCGCGTGGTGGCCCGCCCACCAGGCGGCCATCCAGGCCGCGTTCGGGCGGGGCATCACCCTCGTGTCGGACGGCGGGGCCTGCGCGCGCACGGAGGGGGCCATCGAGACGCGCAAGGGTGGCGACATGCTGGTCATGGGCTACCGCTGGGCGTGTCGGGCGCCCATCGCGGCCCTCCGCGTAGAGCTGGGCTACGTGAACGCCCTGCCCTCCGACCACAAGCACATCGCGCGCGTGGATGTCGGCGGTCGCATGACCCTGCGCTCGTTCTCTCACGCCACGCCGGCCTGGGATGTCCCACCGGCGCTCTTGTCCGGGGCCCGCCCCGCGGGCGAGAGAGAGGAGGCGCGGACCGTCCCGGCGCCCGCCCCAGGCCCCCCCCCGGGCGACCGTGACCGGGCGCACGGACGAGGGCGGCGGGCGCATGGGCTTCGGCGAGCTGTTCATCGCCGGGGTGCACCACATCTGGAGCGGGTGGGATCACCTGGCGTTCCTGCTGGCGCTGCTCGCCATCGGGGGGCGCTTCCGCTACCTCCTGGGGATCGTCACGTCCTTCACGGTGGCCCACTCGCTGACGCTGGCCCTAGCCGCGCTCCACGTCGTCGCATTGGACAGTCGCGTGGTGGAGGCGGGCATCGCGGCGACGATCGTGTTCGTGGCGGTGGAGAACTTCTGGATCCGCGAGGGCCGCTGGCGGTGGGCGCTCACCTTCGTGTTCGGCCTCATCCACGGCTTTGGGTTCGCGTCGTTCCTGGGCGACCTGGAGCTGCCCCCCGGAGAGCTGGCCGGGGCCCTCGTGGCCTTCAACCTGGGCGTGGAGGCGGGACAAATCGCGGTGGTAGCGGCGATCTTCCCGCTGTTGCTCTGGCTGTCGCGCAAGCCCTGGCACCGCCGGTGGGTGGTCTATCCGGCCTCGGCGCTCATCGCAGCCGCCGGGCTGTGGTGGCTGGCCGAGCGGACCGTGCTGGCCGCCTGAGGAGCCGCCCTGGGCGGCCTCATGAGGCGCGCTCGGGGGGTTTCGCCGCGCGCCCGTAGAGCTCGGCCAGGCCGCGCACGCGCGCGGCGACGCCGGCGTTGAAGGCGTCCGCCCGCACGCGCCAGCGCCAGTTGCCGCTGCCCACGCCCGGCGTGTTCATGCGCGCGCCGCTGTCCAGGTCCAGCACGTCCTGCATGGGGATGACGGCCAGGCACGCGGGCGAACGGAAGGCCGCCCGGATGAGGTCCCACGTGGCGTTGTGCCCGTCCACGGCGAGGTAGCGGCGGATGTGGTCCTTCACGTGGTCGGGGGCGGTGCGCCAGAAGCCGCGCGTGGTGTCGTTGTCGTGGGTACCGGTGTAGATGACGCCCCGCTTGGGGTGGTTGTGGGGGAGGAAGGGGTGGTCGGCGTCGCCGCCGAAGGCGAACTGCAGGACGAGCATCCCCGGCAGGCCGACCTCCTCGCGAAGGGCCACGACGGAGGCGTCGATCTCGCCGAGATCCTCGGCGATGATGGGCAGATTGGGGCCCAGGGCGGCGCGCAGGTCGTCGAACAGGGCGCGCCCGGGGCCCGGGACCCAGCGGCCGGGGCGGGCGTCGGGGGCGTCGGGGGGGACCTCCCAGTAGGCGGAGAAGCCCCGGAAGTGGTCGATGCGCGCGAAGTCCACCTGGCGCAGGGTGCGCCGCATCCGCGCCACCCACCAAGCGTGGTGGTCCTGGGCCATGCGCTCCCAGTCGTACAGGGGGTTGCCCCAGAGCTGGCCCGTCTCGCTGAAGTAGTCCGGCGGGACGCCGGCCACGGCCAGGGGGCGGCCGGCCGCGTCCAGGCGGAACTGCTCGCGGTTCGCCCAGACGTCCACGCTGTCGCGCGAGACGTAGATGGGGACGTCTCCGAGGATGCGCACGCCGCGCTCGTTGGCGTAGACGCGCACGGCGGCCCACTGCCGGTCGGCGAGGAAGAAGGTGGCGGCGTGCTGGTCGATGGCGGGGGCGAGATGGCGACGCGCCACGGCGAGGGCGGCGGGATCGCGGTCCCGCTCGGTGGCGGGCCACTCCCACCATGGGGCGCCGTTGTGGGAGTCCTTGAGGGCGACGAACAGCGCGGTGTCGTCGACCCAGGGCTCGGCGGCGCGGAAGGCCTCCAGCTCGTCGTGGAGGGGGTGGTGGGGGGAGGTGGCGAGGCGGCGGGCGGCCTTGTGGATGAGGGGGCCCTTGAGGGCCTCCACGAGCTCGAAGTCCGCCCAATCCAGGGGAAGATCGGGGACGTCGAGGTCGGGCGGGTCCAAGAGCCCTTCCTCCGCCAGCGCGACGGGGTCCAAGAGCCAGGGGTTGCACGCCAGGGACGAGTAGGAGGCGTAGGGGCTCCAGAAGGCGCCGGGGGGCACGAGGGGCAAGATCTGCCACGTGTTCAGACGGGCGAGCACGAGCCAGTCCACGAAGGCGCGCGCACCGGCGCCCAGGTCCCCGACGCCGTAGCGGCTGGGGAGGGAGGTGGGGTGCAGCAGGACGCCCGCGCTGCGGTGGCACATGGGGGTCGGCAGAGGGAGGTCGTTGGTCATGGGGGCAGTCTTCCCCGCGCGCCCCCGCTCCGCAAGGCCACCCCGGGCAGACGGGCGCGGATGCGGGGGCGGATGCGGGGGCGGATGCGGATGCGGATGCGGTGCGCTGTTCACCCCCGCAGCCTCCGGCTCGGGCGGGCGTCGTGTCGGCGGCGGTGGGG
>CAYZID010000248.1:0-9081 GCA_964478315.1 uncultured Myxococcales bacterium
CCCCCGTCCTGACCCGACTCGCTCAGGGCCTCCCCCACGACCTCTGGCCCCTCGTCGGGGCCCGGGTCGGGCTGGCCGGGGGGCGGGTACAGGGTCGCCAGCGCCTCCTCGTCCGCCGGGAGCGGCGTCTCGGGCTGGAAGTCCTCTAGCGTCACCGCCAGCATGATGGACGTGCGGCAGTCCACACACGGGTGCCCGAGCCCGGCCGCGTGGCCCAACTCGTGGGCGATGACGTGCCGCACGGACCGACACCCCGCCTGCCCGTCGCAAGAGGGCGCCCAGTACGTCTCCGCCGCCTGCTCCCCGCCCTGGGCGCTCCCGCTGGCGGTGCCCAGCGCCGCACCGTTGAGCGCCGTGTCGGCGTCGAAGATGTGCCGCGGCTCGCCGCACGTGTAGCGCACGGCGCTCAGCGCCAGCGTCCCCTTGCCCGTGAGCGTCTCTTGGGCCCAGGTGTCGGCGTCCGCGATCCAGAATAGCTCGTGGACCTCATCGACGGCCCCGAATGCCCGCGGCGGCGCGTCGCCGTCCCACTCAGAGTCCTGGAAGACCAGCGCGCCCCCCGGCACGCCCGTCCACGCAGCCAGGGCGTCGGCGGCCGCCGCGCGCCAGCTCGCCTCGGTGACGCCGGGCGGCACCTCGCCCCCGTCCACGACGAACCCCGCCTGGGGCGGCGCCCAGCGCGGCGCGTTGCTCAGGTAACAAGGGCCGCACGCGTCGTGGACCAGGGCGCCCTGGGCGTCCAGGCTCTCGCACAGCCAGCGAGGCCCCGCGGCGTTTGCCCCCGGGGCTTGCGCCCAGGCCAGGGCGGCCCACAGCACCGCGGCGACGGTGGCGCGCGCCGCGCCGTGCCCGCGCCCGCGGCTCACGGGGCCGCGAGGCGGAAGCGCGCCCGGAGCGCGGCGTGGTCCGAGCCGTCCAGCGAACCCCAGCTATCGCGGAGGACCACGGCGCTGCCCGCCACGGGCTCGCCCAGCGTCTGCGTGGAGACGTACAGGTGGTCGATGAGGGTCTTCTGCCCGCCGTAGCTATACGTCCAGGCGCTGGAGGCCGGCAGCTCGGCGTCCACCCGCGCCAGCAGCCCTCCGTCTTCCAGTGCGTTCAAAGGCGGGGAACCCGGCACATCGTTGAGGTCGCCGCCCAGCACGACGAGCGCGTAGGGGTACTGACCCGCCACCTTGGCGACGATCTTCTGGGCGGCCTGGGCTTCCGCCAGCCGCCGCGCGGGCTCGTCGTTCGCCTTGGATTTGAAGTGGGCCGCGAAGACGATGACGCGCCAGCCGTTCACGTCCAGGTGGACCTCTAGGAACTCCCGCGAGAACTGGGTCGTGCCCCCCGTCGGCATGGGAATGAAGATGTCCCGGTGGCGCTTCACGTCCAGGAGCTCGCCGATCCCCAGGAGGGCCACGTCCACGGAGCCCTCGTAGCCCGATTCCCCGAAGACGGCGACCGGGTAGCGGGTCCCCAAGCGCTGCTGGAGGGCGTCGAGGCACGCTTGCGTCTCCAGCTCTTGGAGGACTACGACATCTGCGTCCACGCGTTGGAGGGCCTGGACGATCTCGTCGGCCCGGTCGTTGAACTCGGTGGTGGAGAGCTGCTCCTCATAGTCGCCCGGGCCGCAGAGCCCCGTGTCGCAGCGCGTGTCGAAGAAGCGCCGGACGTTCCACGTGCCCACGGAGAGGCGGAGCTCGCTCGGTGGCAGGTCGGGCGCGGGCGCGTCCTCCGCCGTCGCGTCACCGTCGCGCGCGTCCGCGGGCGTGGACCCGTCCAGCCCGGCGTCTCCGACGTCGATGGCGTCCGTGGGCGCGTCGCCTCCCGTGTCTGCGCTCGGCAGAACCTGGCCGTCCCCGGGCGAACCGAAGACGTTGCCGCAGCCGGGGGCCAGCCCGGCGAGGGGGAACGTCAAGACGAGGGCCACGAGCAGGTGGGGGAGGAGGCGGGAGGCGGGAGACGTCGGGGGTGCTGCGTTCATCTCGCGGACTGTAGCAGCCCCGGCCTCGTGGCCCCAAGAACGATGACGCCGCGGCGTGCCCCTGGGATGGTTGACCTCCTCGTTCGCGCCCGCGAAGCTGCGGGACGTGGGGTCCCGCCGGGCCCCCCTCGCCATCGCGCCCGCCGCGGCGGGCCCGCCCGGAGGTCAACCGTCATGACGATGCGCGCTGTGAACCCAGCCACGGGCCAGGAGCTGGCCACCTACGAGGAGCACGACGCCGCGGACGTCGAGGCCCGCCTTGCTCGGGCCGTCGAGGCCTTCGCCGCCTGGCGGGAGCGCCCGGTGTCCCAGCGCGTCGAGCCCCTCCGGCGTCTCGCCGAACTCCTGCGCGCCCAAGTGGACGAGCACGCGGCGCGCATGACCGCCGAGATGGGCAAGCCCATCCGCGAGGCGCGTGCCGAGGCGCTCAAGTGCGCGTGGGTGTGCGACTACTACGCGGAGCACGCGGCGCGGTTCCTGGAGCCCGAGCCCGTGGAGACGGACGCCGTCCAGAGCCTGGTCCGCTACGATCCTCTGGGGCCGGTGTTGGCCGTCATGCCCTGGAACTTCCCGTACTGGCAGGTGTTCCGCTTTCTGGCTCCCACCCTCAGCGCCGGCAACGTGGGCCTCCTCAAGCACGCCTCGAACGTCCCGGGGAGCGCTCTGGCCATCGAGGCCCTGTGCCGCGAGGCCGGCTACCCCGAGGGGGTGTTTCAGACGCTCCTCATCGGTTCGTCCAAGGTCGAGGGCGTGATCCGCGATCGCCGCGTGGCCGCCGTGACCCTCACCGGCTCCGAGCCCGCCGGGCGCGCCGTGGCCCGCGTGGCCGGGGACACCATCAAGCCGAGCCTCCTGGAGTTGGGTGGCGCCGACCCCTGCATCGTGCTGGCCGACGCCGATCTGGACCAGGCCGCCGCCGGGGCGCTCACGGGGCGCATGTTGAACGGCGGTCAGAGCTGTATCGCCGACAAGCGCTTCGTCGTCGAGGCCCCCGTCCACGACGCCTTCGTCGCGAAGCTCAAAGAGAAGATGGCTGCCCTCCGCGTGGGCGACCCCACCCAGGAGACCACCGACGTAGGACCGCTCGCTGCCCCGGCCTTCGTTCGGGACCTCCTCCGCCAGGTGGAGCGGACCATCGAGCAGGGGGCCACCGTAGAGCTGGGGGGGCCCGAGGCGCTGGCCGTGCCCCCCTATGACGGGCCCGGCGCCTTCTTCCCGCCGACGATCCTCACGGGCGTGACCGCCGAGATGACCGCCTTCCGCGAGGAGACCTTCGGCCCCGTGGCCGTGGTCACGCGCGCCGACGACGCCGAGCACGCCATCGCCCTCGCCAACGATAGCGACTTCGGCCTGGGGGCCAGCCTCTACACCACCTTGGAGCGAGGGCTCGCGCTGGCTCCGCGCATCGAGACGGGCCACGTAGCCATCAACGGCATCGTCAAGAGTGACCCGCGCCTGCCCTTCGGTGGCGTCAAGCGTTCGGGCTACGGGCGCGAGCTTGGGCTGCCCGGCATCCGGGCCTTCGTGAACACCAAGACGGTGTGGGGCACCCGGAGGGGCGCTTGAGCCAGGGAGACGGAGACGGAGGTCGCAAGAAGGCCCCCGCGCGGCCCGGCGCCGCGGCCAAGCGCCCCGCCAAGAGCGCGTCCCGCAAACCACCCGCTCGCAAGCCCCGCGCCAAGCCCAGCGCGTCCCCCATCCCGTCCTCGCGGCGGCCGTCGCCCAGCCCTCGGAGCGGGGCGAGCAGCTCCCGGAGCAGGGCGACCAGCTCTCGGAGTGGCGCCCCGCGGCCTCGACCGGCCCCCGTACCCAAGCGCGGCCGTGCCGCCCTCGCCCAGGTCTCCGCGGCCCCCCCCGACGACGGCCTCCTCCCCGCCGTGCCGCCGCCCCCGCCCTCGCTGTCCGAGGCGCCTGGCGTGTCCCAAGCCCTGGCCGCCGTGCGCGCCTGCGAGCGCCGCCTGGCCGCCTCCCCGGCGCCCACGGACGACCTCGCCGCACGCTTGCACCGCGAGATCGCCCGCCTGTGCGAGCACCCTCTCGGGGACCGCGTGTCGGCCCGCGCCCACTACGCGCGCGCTCTCGCCGCGTCCAGTGACCCCCAACTCGCGGACGTCGAGGGGCTCCTGCGCACCCGCACGCCCGACCAGCCCGCCGAGGTCTGCCTGGAGCACCTCGCGCTGGCCGTGCGGCTCACCCCGTCCCCTGCTGGGAAGGCGCGGCACCTCGTGGCCCGCGCGCGGCTGCTCCGGGACGAGCTGGGCGACCTCCAAGGCGCCCGCGAGGCCCTGGAGGAGGCGCTGACCCTGTGTCCTCAGGACCGCGAAGCGGCGCGGGAGTGTGAGGGCGTGCTTTGGGCCCTGGACGACGTGGCGGGGCTCGGCCGCCTCTACGAGCGCGTGGCCCGCGCCTTGGCCCCTGGGCATCCCGTGCAGGCCGCGCTCCTGGCGGCCCGAGGGCGCCTCGCCGACCGCGCCGGTGCCTCACCGGCCGAGGTCGCCGCCTTGTACGAGGCGGCGGCGGACGCCGACCCCGAGACGACCGGCGTCGTGGACGCGCTCCGCCGGCTGCGGTGGGCGGACCGTGACTGGCGGGCCCTCGTCGAGGCCGAGCGGGTGCGGCTGCGGCTGGCCCAGGGTGCTGAGGGGGGCGGTGGCGACGCGCTCGCCGGGGGGGAAGAGGGTGGCGGTGCGGCGTCCGAGCGCGTCGCGGCGAGGCTCGCCATGGCGCGCTTGTGGCTGGAGCGGCTGGGGGACCCGGGCCGCGCGGCGGAGGTCCTGGAGGCCGCCGTGCAGGAGGCGGACGCCGACGTGCGGGAGGTCGTGCTGGAGACGCTCGCTGGCGCCTACGCGGCGGCCGGGGACGCGGCGCGCGAGGTGGAGACCTTGCGGCGCCTGCTGGACGCCAAGGTCGAGCGGCGTGAGCGCCTGGGGCTCCTCCACCGGATGGGGCAACTCCTCCAGGGGCCCCTGGGCGCTCCCGGGGCTGCCGCTCGCACCTTCGAGGAGGCGCGGGCGCTGGACCCCGCCTACGCGCCGGTGCTCCAGGCGCTGGGCTCCCTGTACGCCGCACACGGGGAGTGGGGGCGGCTGTTGGACGTGCACCTGGGCGAGGCGGGCGCCGTGGAGGACGCGCCGCGCCGCGCCGCCGCCCTGGCGCGCGCCGCGGAGCTGCTGGAGCAGCGGTTGGGGCGGGTGGAGGACGCGATCGAGACCTACCATCGGGCGCTCACGCAGGTTCCTGGCCACCCGGTGAGCGTCAAGGCGCTGGACCGACTTTACCGGCAGCTCGATCGCCCCCGGGCGCGGTTGGCGCTGTTCGAGCAGCGCATCGAGGACGCCCCGGAGCGCGACGTGAAGATCGCGTTCTTGTTCGAGATCGCTCGTATCCACGAGGATCGCTTGGACGACCACGTGGAGGCGAGCCACACGTTCCAGCGCATCTTGCGGTTGGCGCCCGGTGACCTGGGGGCGCTCCACGGGTGGCAGCGGGCGGCTGAGCGGGCCGGGCGCTACGAGGAGCTGGTGGAGGCGCTCCGGGAGGAGGCGCGCCTCTCGGACAGGCCGGGACACGCCGCGGCGCTCTTGCACCGGGTCGGGGAGGTCTACGCCGAGCACTTGGGCGACGAGGCCGCGGCTATCAAGAGCTTCCGGCAGGCCCTCGAGGCCGACCCGCGGCACAAGCCTGCGCTGATGTCGCTGGGCCGCGTGTACTATCGGTTGGGGCGGTGGGAGGAGCTCGTGGAGATGCACCGCCGCGAGCTGGAGGTCACACCCCAGGGGCCCCAAGCGGTGTCGCTGTTGCTGCGGATGGGCGAGATCTTCCGGGAGCGCTTGGGGCGCGTCACGGAGGCTCTCGGCTGCTACCGTAGGGCGTTGGAGCTAGACCCGGCGGGGGGGCCGGCGTTGACGGTGCTCATTACCGAGCTGCGGCAGCGGGGGCAGTGGGCTGCGCTGCGGGATGTCTTGGAGTTGGCGTTGCGCGAGGGGGAGGTCGCGCGGAGCCCCCGGGAGTTGGCGCGCCTGCGCACGACGTTGGGTGAGATTCTGTTGGACCACCTGGAGGACCCCGCCGCCGCGCGCGTCCAGTTCGAGGCCGCGTTGGAGCTGGCCCCGGGTTACGAGCCCGCGTTGGATGGGCTCTTGCGGCTTCTTACCGAGACCGGCGAGTGGGAGGAGCTGGCCCGGCGGCTGGAGCGGTTCGCCGCGCGCATCGACGACGATCGGCGGGCGGGGAACGCGTTGTTCCGGGCGGGCGAGATCTGGCGTGATCGGCTGGGAGAGCCATTGGAGGCCACGCGCTGCTTCGAGGAGACGCTGGCCCGGCGGCCGGGCGATGTCCCGGCCCTGTTGGCACTGGAGCGACACGCCCGGGCCGCGGGAGACCGAGAGTTGTTGGCGCGGGTGTTGGAGCGCCAGGCGGCGATGTTCGAGGACGACGAGAGCCGCGCGGCCGCGCTGGTGGCCCTGGCGGCGCTCGCCGAGGCTCCCGCCGAGCGCGTCTCCCTGCTGCGGGCAGCGGCGGCGCTGCGCCCTGGGGACGCTGGGCTCACTGCGCGCGTGGCCCAGGCCGCGCTCGCCGCGGGAGACGGGGAGGCGCTCTTGGCGGTGGCCCAGGTCGATGGGGAGGGCGAGGGCGGCGTCGGCGGAGCGGAGGCCGGGCCGGGGGCGTGTCACGTCGTGGACGCCACCCGGCGGGCGGAGCTGCTGGAGGCGGCTGGGAGCCCCGATGCGCTGGCGGCTTATCGGGCCGCGGTGCGACAGGAGCCTGCGCGGGTGGCGGCGGCGCTGGGGCTCGCGCGGGTGGCGGCGGCGCGGGACGACTTGGAGGCGCAGGTCGAGGCCTATCATCGCTTGGCTGACGCGTTGGACACTGGGATGGACGCCGCGGACGCGCTCGTGCGGGCGGCCCGGTTGGAGCAGCGGGAGCTTGGGGACCGCGAGGGGGCCATGGAGACCCTGGAGCGGGCGTTGGAGGTGTGTCCGGACCACGAGGGGGCGGCGGCGGATCTGGACGCGGCGGCGCGGGAGATGGGCGCACGGGGGCGGCTCATGGCGGTGCTGGCGCGGGCAGCGGAGGCCGCCTCGCCGGCGCGGGCGGCGGCGCTGTGGCGGCGGGTTGCGGCGCACCACGATCCTCGGCGGCCCGATGAGCTCACGGCCACCCGGCGGGCTCTGCGACGGGCGCTCACGGCGGCGCCCGAGGGGGTGGAGGCGGCGCTGGACCTGGCGCGTGTGGAGGCGGCGCACGGGGATCCGCGGGCTGCCGCCGAGCTGCTGCGTGAGCACTTGGAGGGCCCGGGGGCGGGGAACGGGCGGATCTCCGTGCGCTTGCACATGGCGCTGGCGGAGGTTCTGGGGGATGCCTTGGATCGGCCCGAGGAGGCGCTCACGCACGCCGCGGCCGCGGCGCGGCTGGCGCCGGACGACGTCGTGTGTCAGGCGGAGCACGCGCGGCGGTTGGCTATGGCTGGCAGGATCTCCGAGGCCCGGGAGGTGGCTCGGCAGGCCGTGGCGGCGGGTGTGGAGCCGGCCGAGCAGGCGGCGGCGTGGAGCGCGTTGGCGTCTGTGGAGACGGAGGCGGGGGCCCTGGAGATGGCCCGGGAGGCCATCCTGGAGGGGGCGGTGGTGGCTGGGCCGGCGGCGGTGGAGACGCCGGCGGCCATGGCGGTGCTGGACGAGGTAGGCGGCTGGGCGGACTACGCGACGGCCGTGGGGAACTACCTCCAGGCTCGCGAGGAGCGTGGGGAGCCGGACCCTGCGGGATATATCGCCTTGGCGCGGACCTTGTCGCGTCGTCTGCGGCGCCCGGCGGAGGCGCAGATGCTGCTTCAGCGGGGGCTCGCCGCGGCGGGGGACTCGGCGAGCCTCCGCGTGGCCTTGGCCGAGGAGTTGGAGCGGGCGGGGCGGGTCGAGGAGGCGCTGGATGAGCTGCGGGAGTACGTTCGTGCGGAGCCGGTGTCGGCAGAGGCTTGGCGGGCGCTGAGCGCCACCTTTGAGCGCGCGGGATTGGTTCGGGCCGCGCGGCTCACGGGAGACGTGTTGGAGGTGTTGGGTGCCGCTGGGGAGCGCGAGGCGGCGCTGCGGGCGAGCGCGCCCCCGCGTCCGTTCCGTGTGCCCGCGGGGGCCTTGGGGCCCGCTGAGGTCTCAAACCTGAGCGCCGAGCACGGCCCTCAGCGTGTGGCGGGCGAGGTCCTCGCGCTGGCCTCTCAGGCGTTGGACGCCGTGCTCCCCTCGCACTTGCTGCGGCTCCCGGCGGGGCAACTCCAGCCGGTGTCCAGGGGCTCGCCTCTGGATGGGGTCGTGCGTCGTGCTGCCGTGGCGTTGGGCGCGCGTGATGTGCAGGCCTACGTGGCGGTGGATGGGGGGGGGAGCAGGGATGTTGCCTTGGCGCTGACCGAGCCGGTGTCGTTGCTCATCCCGCCGGCGGTGCTTCGGCTCGACGAGGGGGGGCAGGCTTTCGCGGTGGGGCGCGCGTTGGCGCTGGTGGCGCGGGGTGAGCAGCTCTTGTGGCGGCTTTCATCGCGGGAGGTGCAGGTCGTCCTGGCGGTGGCCACGCGCGTGGCGGTGCCCGGGTTTGGGGTGGGTGTCGCGAACGAGTCGTTCTTGGACGAGCGGGCGCGGGCGTTGGAGAGGCAACTTGGGAGGCGGCAGCGGCGCGCGTTGGAGGCAGCGGCGGAGCGGTACGCGGCTGGTCCGCCGGTGGACGTGGAGGCGTGGCGGGAGGCGGCCGTGCGCACGGCGAACCGCGTGGCTGGGGTGGGGTGTGACGATCTGGTGGCGGCGGTGGGTGTGTTGGCGGGGGACGGCCCGCATCGTGGCGCCCGTGTGTTGGAGCGAGCCCCAGACGCGGCGGACCTCGTGCGACGCTGGGTGACGCACGAGGCCGTAGCCCTGCGTCGGGCGGCGGGGATGCTGGATCCCTGATCCCCGCCCCACGCTCGCCCCCAAGCCCACCCCTACCGCAATCGTTCCAACCCATGAGCCCAGCCCAGAGCAATGCCCGCCCCCCAATACTCTCAACCCCTTACCCCCCCTTAGAGTCATACCAATGCCCGGCGGCAACGATTTCGGGGGGGCGCGGCCTGGGGCTGGGATGGGGGCCGTCTGGCGGTG
>CAYZID010000249.1:0-9014 GCA_964478315.1 uncultured Myxococcales bacterium
GGGAGGCGGAGGACGCGGGAACGCCCACGGCCCGGGCCGCCGCCGTGCGCCGCCTGGGCGATGTGGCGCGGGCGTCGACGGCGGCCGGGTGGCGAGACCTCGCCCTGCTCACCGCCCGCGTGGCCGCGCAGGAGTTCGCCCAGGGCTGCGTCCGAGGCCCCGCCCCCACCGACAAGGACCCCTCTCCCGTGGCCCCCAGCGATCCCGCCGTGGACGCCGTGCGCGCCCTCGCGGCGGTGGGGGACGACGCCGGCGTGCAGGCCCTCATCGCCAGCCTCCAGACCCCCGCGAGGCGCCAGGCCGCGCGGCGCGCCGCGCGCCGGTGGCGGCCCAGGCGTCGGGGTCCAGACGAGGCGGCGCGCGCGGCCCAACGGGCCCTCGACGCGGGAGATCTCCCCACCGCCCTCAAGACCCTCGCTCGCGTGGACACCGACGACCCCCACGCCGTGGCCGAGCTCGCCGCCCAGACCGTCGCCTTGGCGCTCCCCGAGGCGGCCACGGCGCGCGCCTGGGAGGCGGAGACGGTGCGCGGGCTCAGCGTCTTCCAAGGGCGCACCCAGACGGCCTGGCTGCTCGCGCTGGCCGCCCGCGCCCGGGCCCTGGGCCGCCCGGTGCCCGACACGGCCCGGGCGGCGCTCGTCCGAAGCCTCACCGGAGCCTCCCGCTGGCGCCCGCCCAAGACGATTCCAACCCGCGTGGTCCCGGCCCCTCTGGAGGCCGGCCTCCAGCCCTTCGGCGCCGGGGCCCCCATCCCGGCCAAGGCCCTGGGGCGCCGCGCCCAGGCCTGCGCCGCGTGGGCCGATCCCGCCGAGAGCCCCCAGGGCGCGAGCCGCGCCACATGCCGCCAGGGGCCGCCGCGCGTGCCCCTCACCCAGCGGGTCCCGGGGAGCGCGTCCGAAGACACCAGCGCCACCGACGTCGCGTGGCTGGAGGCGCTCGCCGCTCCCCGGGACGAGGCCTGCCAGCGGGTGTTCTTGGTCAAGCGGCGCCTCCCGGCGACCCCGAGCGCGGCTCGTGCGGGTGCGGAGCCAGGAGACGACCAGCGCGAGCTGCTGGGGCTCGTGTGCCGCGCGGCGGACGAGGCGGGGGGCTCGAAAACCCAAGACGATCGCCGGGCTGCGGCGAGCTTCGAGACGACCCGCCGCGCCTGGCGGCGCGTGGGCGAGCTGCTGGAGCGCGGGTTCCTCCCCGCCAAGAGCCTGGTGTCCCGGCGTGCCGTGGACGTCGTGGGTGGGGGGGAGGGCGAGGAGCACGAGCGGCTGTGGGTCCCGCTGGTGGCCCTCGGGGCCCCCTTGGACCGTGCTCGGATCCTGTTGGCGCGGCGCCCCCGCGCCGTGGAGCTCACGTTGGTGGCGCCCGACGGGCGCCGCGCTCGCGTGTTGCGCCGCTGGGCGGCGCCGCCCCCGTGTGACGTCAAGGGAGCAGCGCGAGCCCCGGCGAGCGGAGACGCCGAGGCGCCCGTGGGGCGCGTGGAGGACGTCCTCCTGGGGGCCGACGTGCTCGTCGTGCGCGGCGCCACCTACGGCTGGGACGGGGCGGAGCGGCGCTGGACGGTCACCGTCCCCGCCGCCGAAGCGCGACCGCCCACACGCTGAGCTCGTAGCGGCCCATCGCCCTACTCGTCCGGGTAGAACTCGACCGTCCAGGGTACGGAGAGGGCGATGGGCACGCCGTCGCGCTTCCCAGGGTAGAACAGCAGGCGCCGGGCCACGCGCCGGGCGGCGTCGTCGAAGACCTTGCCGGCACCCTTGACCACGCGGACCTTCTTCACGCGCCCGTCCTCGCCCACGAGCAGCGACAGACGCACCTTCACGACGCGCCCCAGGCGCGGGGCCTCGTCGGGATAGCGTCCCTGGACGGCCTTGCGGATGCGGGGGCTCGTGATCTTGGGGGGCTTGGGGGGCGCCGCCGGGCTCGACCCCGTCCCGCCCTCCACGCCGTCGGGTGCGCCGTCGTCGTCCACGCGGGTGTTGCTCTCGGTTGCAGCCACGGACGGGTCCCCGTAGAGGTCCTGGTCTCCCTTCTGTACGGCCACGGTGCCCGTGAGGTTGACGTTCTCCAGCACCAGGGGCGCGGGCTCCGCAGGCTTGGGGGCCTCCTGGGCCTTGGGCTTGGGCTTGGGCTTGGGCTTGGGCTTGGGCTGGCCGCGGCGGCGCTTCCTCCCTCGCTTGGGCTTGGGCTTGGGCTTGGGGGCGGGTTCGGGCTTGGCCTCCGGTTCGGGCTTGGGTTCGGGCTTGGGTTCGGGCTTGGGTTCGGGCTTGGGTTCGGGCTTGGGAGGCGGCGGCTCGATTTCGATCTTCTCCACGGGCTTGGGCTCGGGGAAGGCGCGCTGGGTGCGGGCGTCCTCGCAGCGTCGGGAGAAGCGCCACGCCACGACCTCGCGGCCGTCCAGGTGCCAGGTGAGGACCTCTCGGGGCCGCACGAGGACGCGGATGGTGTGCTTGTCGTCGGCGCCCACGCGTCCCGGCAGGAACACCCGGGGTTGGCCGCGGTCGGGATCGCCGGGGGAGAAGGCGTTGTCGGGGCCCACGGGCAGGGAGAGGGGCTCATCGGTGGCGTTGAAGTAGGAGAAGCGCGCCAGGGTGCTGCCGTCCGGGAGGGGCTCCACGCACTCCAGCACGGGCTTGAGCGGAGAGTAGCTCAGCCACATCCCCACGATCCCGGCGCCGTGGACGGCGAGCGCGGCGCCCAGCGCCAGCAGGCTATGCTTGGAGAGGTCCATGCCGAGCCCCCGCGGACACCTACTCGATCTCCTGCTTCTTCGTGTTGATGGCCACGTCGGGCACGCCCAGGCGGCGCAGGGCGTCGATGACGCCCACGACGTCGCCGTAGGTCAGGCGCTTGTCGGCGGCCACGAGGGCCTCCAGCTTCTTCCCCTGATTCTGGAGCTTGAGCACGTAGTCCTTGACGTCGTCGAGGGTCGCCTCCTTCCCGTTGAGGAACAGCTCGCCCTGGACGTTCACGACCAGCGACAGCAGGGAGGGGTTCGTGTCCTCGGCCGTGGACGCCTTGGGCAGCTCCACGGGGACGTTGGGCGGCACGCGGTTTCTGAGCTCGTTCTGCACGAACTCGGTGGTGACCATGAAGATGACGAGCAGCACCATCATGATGTCCACCAGGGGCACGACGTTGATCCCCGTGATCCCCTCGTCCTCGTCGCCGCCGAGGTTCGCCCCGCCTGCCATGGCTAGCCCTCCTCCGCCGGCGCGGGCTGCGCTGGCTCGGGGCAGGGGGGCTCGCCCTGGCGCACGTCCGCCTTGAGGTAGGCGAGCATGTTGCGCGCCAGCCACTCGGTGTTCGCGGCGATGCGGCGGATCTGCGTCTTGTAAGCGTTGTAGGCGATGACCGCCGGGATGGCCACGGCCAGCCCCACGGCGGTGGCCACGAGGGCCTCGGAGATGCTCGCCATGACCTCCTGGGTGCGCTGGCTCCCCTCCAGGGCGCCGGCGAGCTTCCCGAAGGCGTTGATGATCCCGATGACCGTGCCGAACAGCCCGATGAACGGCGCGTTGTTCCCCAGCGTGCCCAGGATGGACAGGAAGCGGTCGTAGCGGCTGCGCTCGCGCGTGATGGCGGCCGCGATGACCTCCTCCACGGCGGCCACGCCGTCGTGGTAGGCGTCCAGGGCCGCCTGGAGGACGCCGCCCACCATCCCCGGGACGCCCTGGGCGACCTTGCGGGCCTCGGGCTCGCCGCCCGCGCGGAGGGCCCTGAGGAGCCGGTCGTTGAGGGCGTCCTGGTCCACAGCGTTGCGGCGGAAGAACAGGAACCGCTCGAAGATGACCCCCAGCGACAGCACGCTGAGGGTCAGCAGGAGCCACAGGACCCACTCGGCGCCCAGCTTCTCGAAGAAGGCGCTGATGTGTTCGGTGAGCATGGGGCCTCCGGGCGTAGGCGTCGGTCGGGGTGCCACGGCGTGGAGGGCGCGTGTGCGGGCAGCCCGTCGTCCGCACGGTCAGAACCCTGGGGTTCTACTCTAGGTTCGGCGCCGCTGCTACCTTGAGGGCGAAGGGCGAGGCGCCCGCTGGGTGGGATGGGGGGAAGGAATCGCCCCTTGTCGCCAGCGTGCGGGTGTGGTTCCGTGCCTCCGCCGGGGCGAGCCACGCGAGCGCGCCCGCCGAACGACTGACCGCAGCGGGGGGAACCCATGTCGGGCCACAACAAGTGGAGCACGATCAAGCACAAGAAGGGGGCCAAGGACGCCAAGCGCGCCAAGATCTTCACGCGCCTCATCAAGGAGATCACCGTCGCCGCGCGCATGGGCGGCGGCGACCCTGGGGGCAACCCGCGCCTGCGCCTGGCCATCCAGGCGGCCCGCGGCGCCAACATGCCCGGCGACAACATCGAGCGCGCCATCAAGAAGGGCACGGGCGAGCTGGAGGGCGTGAGCTACGAGGAGATCAGCTACGAGGGCTACGGCCCCGAGGGCGTGGCCTTGCTCGTCGAGTGCGTCACCGACAACACGAACCGCACGGTCTCCGAGGTGCGCTCCATCTTCAACAAGCGCGGCGGCAAGATGGGTGAGCCGGGCTCGGTGGCGTGGATGTTCGAGTCCAAGGGCAAGATCACCGTGCCCCGAGACAGCATCGACTTCGACACGCTGTTCGAGGCGGCCGTGGAGGCCGGCGCCGACGACGTCGAGGACGGCGGCGAGGAGTGGGTCGTCATGACCGCCCGCGAGGACCTCTACGCCGTGGAGTCGGCGCTGGAGAAGGCGGGTGTGAAGGTGGGCGAGGCCGTGCTCACCCAGGTGCCGTCGACGATGGTCGAGCTCACCTCCGCGGACAAGGCGGCCAAGGTCTTGCGCCTGGTGGACGCCCTGGAGGAGAGCGACGACGTCCAGAACGTCTACGGGAACTTCGACATCACCGACGAGGTCGCCGCCGCCCTCGCCGAGGCGGACTGAGCCCCGGCGTGGGCGCCGTCCAGGCGACGCGCGTCCTGGGCGTGGACCCCGGCACGCGCATCACCGGCTGGGGCGTCGTGGACGTGGTGCAGACGCGCCCGCGCTACGTGGCCCACGGCGAGGTGCGCACCTCGCCCAAGGCGCCGCTGTGGGAGCGCCTCTACGAGATCCACGAGGCCCTGGATGTCGTGCTCGCCGAGCACCGCCCCACGGACCTGTCGCTGGAGCGCGTCTTCGTCTCCAAGAACGCCCAATCGGCCCTCAAGCTGGGGCATACCCGTGGGGTCATCATGGTCGCCGCCTTGCGTCACGGCCTCCGTGTCCACGAGTACACGCCGGGGCAGATCAAGAGCGCCGTCGTGGGCTCGGGCCGCGCCGACAAGCACCAGGTCTCGCACATGGTGCGCCTCATCCTGGGGCTGGACGCCGTCCCCCCCGCGGACGCCGGGGACGCCCTGGCCGCCGCCATCTGCCACGCGCATGGGCTGGGCATGGGTGCCGCCCTGACGCAGCCCGCGGGTCCCACGCCCCGGCGGGTCCCGCGCGCGGGGGGGCAGCGGTGATCGCCTGGCTCCGTGGGCGCCTGCGCGACCGGCGCGAGGGCGGCTTCGTCGTGCTCGACGTGGGTGGCGTGGGCTACCTCGTCCAGGTGCCCGCGGGCGTCGTCGCCCAGGCCCCCTTGGGCGACGAGGTGGAGCTCCACGTCCACACGGTCGTCCGCGAGGACGCCCTGCTGCTCTTCGGCTTCGAGGACCCGGTGGCGCTGCGCGTCTTTGAGGTCCTCATCACGGTGAGCGGCGTGGGCCCCAAGGTGGCCCTGGCCATCTTGTCCACGCTGCCGCCGGGGGAGCTCGTGGCGGCGGTGGAGACGGGCGACGTGGCCCGCATCCGCAAGGCCCACGGTGTGGGCAAGCGCCTGGCCGAGCGCCTGGCGGTGGAGCTCCGTGGGAAGCTGGACAAGATCCCCGGGCTCGGCGCACCCAGCGATGGGGACGCGGCCCCCGCGCCCGCCCGCGCGCTCGAAGGGCGGGTGTGGGCGGACCTCCGCAGCGCCCTCGCCAATCTCCAGTACCGCCCCAAGGAGGTGGACGCCGTGGTCGAGGCCCTCCAGGCGTCGACCCCCCCGCCGCCCGCCCCGCCGCCCGTCTTCGATGCGCTGCTGCGCGCGGCTCTTCGCGAGCTGCGCAAGCCGTGAGACCCTGCCGGTAGCGCGCGGCCCCCGTCACGTGCCGGCGGCGCCCCGCGCAGCCGGGCCTCTCCCCCCCGGCCCTCCTTCGCCGGCTCACGCCCCTCATCCAACGACCAGCCGCCATGCCAACCGACGACGCCCGCCCCATCAGCCCCAACGTCCGCGAGGACGACGCCACCTACGACGGCTCGCTGCGCCCGCGCACCTTCGACGACTACGTGGGGCAGGAGGACCTCGTGGCCAACCTCCGCGTCTTCGTGCGCGCCGCGCGCCAGCGGGGCGAGGCCATGGACCACCTGCTGTTCTTCGGCCCGCCGGGCCTCGGCAAGACGACCCTCGCCCACATCATCGCCGCGGAGATGGACGCCCAGATCGTCGTCACCAGCGGTCCGGCCATCGAGCGCAAGGGGGATCTCGCCGGCATCCTCACGAACCTCAGCCACGGCGACGTCCTGTTCATCGACGAGATCCACCGGCTCAACCCCGCCGTGGAGGAGAACCTCTACCCCGCCATGGAGGACTTCCAGTTCGACCTCATCATCGGCGAGGGGTCCTACGCCCGGAACATGAAGATCGCCCTGCCGCCCTTCACCCTCATCGGCGCCACCACGCGCACGGGGCTGCTGACCTCGCCGCTCCGGGACCGTTTTGGGATCATCAACCGACTGGAGTACTACGACGTGCCGTCCCTCACGCGCATCGTCACGCGCTCGGCCCGCCTCTTGGGCATCCCCATCGACCCCGAGGGGGCGGTGGGCATCGCCCGGCGCTCGCGGGGTACGCCGCGCATCGCCAACCGGCTGCTCCGGCGCGTGCGCGACTTCGCCGAGGTGGACGGCGAGGGGCGCATCGACGGGGCCATCGCCGAGCACGCCCTGGGGCGTCTGCGCGTGGACGCCCACGGGCTGGACCTCATGGACCGCCGCTACTTGGAGACGGTCATCGACAAGTTCTCCGGGGGCCCCGTGGGGGTGGAGACCATGGCGGCCGCTCTGAGCGAGGAGCGCGACACCCTGGAGGACGTCTACGAGCCCTACCTCATCCAGGAGGGCTTCCTCCAGCGCACAGCCCGGGGACGCGTAGCCACCCGCAAGGCCTACGAGCACCTGGGGCGCGCCCTGGGCGGCACGCCTGGTCCGGGTGGGAGCGAGCAGACCTCGCTGTTGTGAGCGGTGGGGACGGCGGCGGCCGCGCGCTCAAGCGTCGTCCAACTCCATGATCCGGCGCCCCTGGAGGGCGCGGCCCAGGGTGCCGCGGTCGATGTACTCGAGGTCGCCGCCCATGGGGACGCCCGTGGCGATGCGAGAGATCTCCACGCCCGTGGGCTGGAGGCGTCGGGCGAGGTAGAGGGCCGTGGCCTCGCCCTCCACGTCGGTGCTCGTGGCGAGGATGACCTCGCGCACGCCCTCCTGGGCGATGCGCTCTTCGAGGTTGTCGAGCTTGAGCTGCTGGGGCCCCACGCCGCGCAGGGGGGCCAGGGCGCCGTGGAGGACGTGGTAGCGTCCGTCGTAGGCCCCGGCGCGCTCGAAGGCGAGGAGATCTTGGACGGTCTCCACGACGCACAGGAGCCCTTGGCCCCGGGCGGGGTCGCGGCACAGGGCGCAGGGCTCGCCGTGCTCGGCCAGCATGTGGCAGTGGGGGCACAGGGAGACGTGCTCCACGACGTCGCCCAGCGCGGCCGCCAGCCCTTGGGCGTAAGACTCCGGTTGGCTGACGACGAAGAGGCTGAGCCGCGCCGCGGTGCGCTCGCCGATGCCCGGCAGGCGCGCCAGCAGGTGCGTGAGCTTGTCCAGAGCCGGCGGGATGTGGCGAGCGCCCACCTAGAGGTCCACGCCGCCGGCTTGCATCATGCCCGCGAGCGGCCCCAGCTCCTCGGCCATGACCTGCTTGGCCTTGTGGAGCGCCACGTTGGTCGCGGCTACGAGGAGGTCTTCGAGCATCTCCTTGTCCCGGGGGTCCACGGCGATGGGGTCGATGTCCACGCGGAGGATCTCCTGGCGGCCATTGGCGGTGACCTTGACGATGCCGCCGCCGGCCTCCCCCACCACCTCGCGCCGAGCGGCCCGCTCTTGGGCCTCGGTCACCTGGGACTGCACCTGCTGGGCCTGGCCCATGAGGGCGCCCAGGTCCATGTTCTTGAGCTCACCCAGGAGCTTGTCTAGGTCCATGTCATCCTCCCGGCGGCGTCACGCCGCCCTCTCACGACACGCGGGCCCCAGCCGGCCCGAGCGGCGGCGGTGTCAGGCTCCGTCGCGGCTTGGCTCCACGGACACCACGCGCCCGTCGAAGCGCCGCTCCAGCTCGCGGACGATGGGGTGGCGGAGGAGGCCCTCGCGCCGCGCCTCCAGCGCCGCGGCCTCCCGCTCCTCACGACGATGGCGCGGGGAGTCGGGCACCTCGTCCACCTCCTCGATGACCACCCCGTCCAGGGCTGGGAAGTGCGCGGCCAAGAGCTCGCTGACCTGCTCGGCCTTGGCCCTGGCCTGCCCCACGCTGACGCTCCCCCGCACGAAGCCCAAGCGCACGCGGCCCCCGCGCATCCCCAGGACGGTGGCCCGCTCCAGGGCCGCCGCCACCGACGGCGAAGTGGCCCGCACGGCCTGCACGAACTGTTCGTAGTCGTCGAGCGTGAGGGCCGACGGGCCCGCGGAGGCGGGCGCGGCGGTCCCGGAGGCGAGCTCGGGCGCGGGCTCGGGCTCGGGCGCGGTGGCGGGCGCGGGTGCGGGTGCGGGCGCGGGCTCGGGCTCGGGCGCGGTGGCGGCCGCGGGTGCGGGCGCGGGCTCGGAAGCGGGTGCGGGCGCGGGAGCGGGCTCGGTGGCGGCCGCGGGTGCGGGTGCGGGTGCGGAGGCGGGCCCTTATAAACGTCTCCGAGCCCACGAGACTCCGGAGGAGCGCGTATGCGGGCGTCGGGAGGGAGAA
>CAYZID010000250.1:0-8986 GCA_964478315.1 uncultured Myxococcales bacterium
GGATGGGGCGGCTTGGTGGGCATGGGGGCTCCCGTGGGGCGGGCTCGGCGCGGGGGCGCGCCACCTGCGCGTTGGAGTGGAACCTTTACCAGCCCCAGCGCCCCACCTAAAGTCGGGGCATGGCGCGGTACGTGCGATTCGTAGGCGATGCGGGCGAGCTCCAATGGGGGCGGGTGGAGGGTGAGCGTGTGGCTCCCCTCCTCGAAGACCCCCTGCGCGCCGAGCGCGCGGGGGCCTCGGCGGCTCCCGCGGGGCCGCTCCGCGCGTGGGCCGAGCTGGGTCCCCTGGCGCCCCCCGTGAGCCCCAGCAAGATCGTCGCCGTGGGGCGCAACTACCGCGACCACGCCGCCGAGCTCGCCAACGAGGTGCCGGAGGTGCCGCTCCTGTTCCTCAAGCCTCCTAGCTGTCTGGTGGGGCACGGGGGGGCCATCGTCTATCCCACGGGCGAGAGCGAGCTCGTCCATCACGAGGCCGAGCTCGCCGTCGTCATCGGCCGGCGCGCGCGGCACGTGTCCGTGGGCGACGCGGACCGGTACATCTTGGGGTACTCGGTCTTCAACGACGTCACGGCGCGGGATCTCCAGCGCCGTGATGGGCACTTCACGCGCGGCAAGGGCTTCGACACCTTCGGTCCCCTGGGACCTTGGGTGGATACCAGCTTTACGCCCCGAGACCAGGCTGTCACGGCGCGCGTGAACGGCGAGGAGCGCCAGCGCGGCCATCTGTCCCAGATGATCTTCGGCGTCGCCGAGCTCGTCGCCTTCGTGAGCCGCGTCATGACGCTGGAGCCATACGACGTGCTGGCCACCGGGACGCCCGCGGGCGTGGGGCCGCTCGCCCCCGGGGACATCGTGGAGGTGGAGGTGGAGGGGCTCGGCCGGCTGTCCAACCGGGTCGTCCCCCAGACGGAGGGCGCGGTCGGTGTAGGGCGTTGAGCCCCGCGTGACCTTGGCGCGAGGTGGGCAGGACGACAGGAGGGTGTGGCTTGAGCGAAGACATGGCGCGCGTGGCGGAGGAGGCGGAGCGGCTCGGCTCGCTCATGGACGCGATCGAGGTCCTCTTTCGCGGCAAGCGGAGGGCCGTGGAGCACACGGTCGTGGCCCTGCTCGCTGGGGGGCACGTGCTCTTCGAGGACGTCCCGGGCGTGGGCAAGACCACGCTGGCGCGGACCGTGGCGCGGGCCCTGGGGTGCACCTTCCAGCGCATTCAGTTCACGAGCGATCTCCTGCCCGCCGATATCGTGGGCGTGGAGATCTTCCACCGGGATCGCGCGGCGTTCGAGTTCAAGCCCGGGCCCATCTTCGCGAACCTGGTCCTCGCCGACGAGATCAACCGCACGACCCCGCGCTCCCAGAGCGCCTTGCTGGAGGCCATGAACGAGGGGCAGGTGACGGTGGACAACACCACTCACCCGCTGCCTCGCCCCTTCATGGTGCTCGCCACCCAGAACCCGCTGGAGTTCGCGGGGACCTACCCGCTGCCCGAGTCCCAGCTCGACCGCTTCTTGCTCCGCGTGACGATCGGCTACCCCGAGGCGGACGTCGAGCGTGAGATCATCCGCACCGCGGGCTTCCGGGACCTCGTGCCCGAGGTGCAGCCCGTCATGGACGCCGCCGCGGTGGCCCGGCTTCAGGGGCTCGTGGGCGCGGTCCACGTGTCTGAGCCCGTGCTGGACTATCTTCAGGGGCTCGTGGCGGGGACCCGCGCCAGCGGCTACCTGTCCCTAGGCGTCTCCCCGCGCGGAGCCATCGCCCTGTACCGCGCAGCCCAGGCGCGGGCGCTCGTGGCCGGGCGGGCGCACGTCCTGCCCGACGACGTCAAGGAGCTGTTCATCCCGGTCTGCGGCCACCGTGTCCAGGTGCGCGCCCTCCGGGACGGGCCGGCGGAGCGCCGTCGGGAGGCCGAGCAGGTCCTCGGCGAGCTCCTCGAGACCACGCCGGTGCCCCTCTGAGCGCCCCCTCCTCGGTCGCCGCGCCCCGCCCCGCGCGCTTGGCGCCCCGTCGCCTGCGGCGGTTGGGACGGGTGCTCCCTCGCCGGCTGCGCTTCACCCGGGAGGGGCGCTGGCTCGTGGGGCTGTCCTTCGGCATGGGCTTCGCCGCGATCAACAGCGGAAACAACCTGCTCTACCTCGTCTTCGGGCTCACGCTGTCGGCGATCATGGTCAGCGGTATTTTGAGCGAGGCGAACCTTCGAGGCGTGGTCGTCGAGCGCGTGGCGCCGCCCCACCTCTTCGTGGGCGGTGCGGCCCTCGTGGGGCTCCGGGTTCGCAACGACAAGCGTCGCCTGCCAGCGTTTGGCGTAGACATCCGCGAGCTCTTTCCGCGCGACTGGGTGCGGGCGGGCACGTCCCAGCGGCGAGCCTACGTGCTGCACCTGCCGCCGGGGGGAGAGACCGAGGTCTTCCTGCGGGTGGAGGCTGGGCGCCGGGGGGCGCTCCCCTCGGCCGGGCTGCGGGTGTCCACGCGCTTCCCGTTCGGGTTCTTCGAGAAGAGTCGTCTCCTCCCCGTCCCTGCACGGTACCTCGTGCTCCCGGCCGCCGCGGAGGGAGGGAGCCAGGGGGCGGCACCGCGCGGCGAGGGGCTGGACGAGCGGCTGGGGGGCGTGGGCGCGGGGGACGAGTTCCATGGGCTCCGAGACATGCGGCCCGGAGACGACGCGCGGAGCATCGCCTGGAAGGTCTCGGCGCGCCGCGAGAACCTCGTGGTGCGCGAGCACGAGCGGCCGGCGACTCGAGACGCCTGGGTATGTGTGCCCAACGTCACTACGGACGCGGACGGAGCCCGTGAGCGGCTCGAGGCGGCCATCGACCGAGCCGCGGCCCTGTGCGCTCGGTACGCGGACGAGGGCTTCGCCGTGGGGATCTGGACCACCGAGGGCGTCCTCGCCCCGGCGCTGGGTGAGAGCGCCCTCGTGGGCGTCTTCGAGCACCTGGCGCGCTTGCCCGTGCGGCGGGTGGCGGGGTCCTTGGTGGGCGTGCCTCTCTTGGCTCGCGCGGCCTCCAGCGGGGTAGGGGCGGGTGGGGCCCTGTCTCACGCCGGGCCCAGGCGTCGCCCCGAGCGCGTCGCCGTGCTGACCACCGACCAGGTCGAGGTCGGCGCAGAGGTCTCGGCGGACCGCCTGGTCCTCGTAGAAGCCGCCGGAGACGGGAGCGATTCGGTTCGGCGGAGGGGCGCGGGGGAGGCGCTGGTGGGCGCCGAGGACGCGCGGCGCTCCACGGCGGCGGGGGAGGGGGCGTGAGCCTCGACGGGACCCACAAGGTCGTCACCTACCTCCTGGTCGTGCTGGGGTTGGCGCCGCTGCTGTTCTCGGGGGAGGTCGCCACGCCCGTGGTCGTCGCGACCTACGCGGCCGTGGCGGCGAGCTGGTGGTCCCGAGTGCCTCGCCAGCGCCAGGCCGGGCGCGCGCGGGCCTGGACCGCAGCGACCGTCGTGGCCTTCTTGGGGCTCGGAGTCATGGGCTTCGCGACGGGCAACTGGCTCCTCGCCGCCATCTATTTCTCGCTCGTCATGGTCGTCACCCGGCTCTTTCAGGCGCGCGGCTCTCGGGAGGTCTTCCAGCTCGTGGGTCTCACGTTCATCACGGTCATCGCCGGCGCCGTCGTGAACCCGTCCTTCAGCTTCCTGGGGATGTTTCTCGGGTACGTCGTCGTGCTCACCTGGGCGCTCGTCCTGCTCCACCTCCAGCGAGAGCTAGAGGCGATCGCCGAGGACCGCGAGGCCACGGGGGAGGGCGGTGGCAGCGCCGCCTGGCGGGCGCGCGGTATCGTCACGGCGCGCTTCCTCGCCGGGGTGAGCCTCTTGGCCCTGGCGGTCTTCGCGGCGAGCGCCGTGTTCTTCTTCTTCTTCCCTCGGCTAGGGGTGGGCTTCTTCTTCGGCCAGGGGCGCCGAGGCCAGGCCGTGAGCGGGTTCTCCAACCGGATCGAGCTCGGCCACTTCGGGACCATCCGGGACAATCTGGAGGTCGTCCTGCGCGTGGAGCTCCCTCAGGAGCCCCTCAACGGGGGGCGCGTTCTGCGGATGCGGGGCATCTCCTTCGACCACTACGACGGGCACGTGTGGGAGAAGCGGACGCGGCGCACCTTCGACCTGCCCCAGACCGGAGACGGGGAGTGGACCGCCCTCCAGGGCGCCGCGGCGCGCTCGGCCCACCTGGCCCGGGGCGAGGCGTTGGTGCAAGACATCTACTTGGAGCCTCTGGCGACCGGGGCTGGGGGACGCCGCTATCTGTTCGGGCAGCCGCGGGTGTGGGAGGTGTCCATCCCCAACCCCATGCTGGACCGTCTCAAGCGCGACCGGACGGAGCTGCGCCGGGACATCTCGGGGGATCTCTCGCGCGCGGGCCGCGCTGACACCGCGTTCCGCTACCGCGTCGTGTCCGTGCCAGCCGGCCCTCCCCCGGTCGACCTCGCTGCCCCGCGGGGGCTTGGGGCGGACGCCTCGACGCCGCAGTTCATCCGCGACCTCTACCTCCAGCTCCCCGAGTCGTTGGACCCCCGCATCCCGGCGCTGGCCCGGGAGCTCACCCGCGGCGCCCAAGGACGCGCTGCCAAGGCCAGAGCCTTGGAGGTGGCTCTGCGTCGACGCTACCGGTATTCCACGGAGGGGGGACAGGATCCCCGTGATCCGCTGGCCGACTTCCTGTTCGGGATCAAGGCGGGGCACTGCGAGTTCTTCGCCACCGCCATGGTGGTCATGCTGCGCACGCTGGGCATCCCGGCGCGCCCGGCCAACGGGTTCTACGGTGGCGCGTACAACCGCTTCGGCCACTTCTATGCGTTTCGGCAGGCGGACGCTCACTCGTGGGTGGAGGTCTTCTTCCCCGGCCACGGCTGGGCCACCTACGACCCCACGCCACCCGCCGGCGCCCTCGTGGGGGTCGGGGACGGCGTACTGGACACGCTGCGGGCGTGGCTCGATAGCCTGAAGCTGAGCTGGTACAAGTGGGTCGTCGAGTACGACCTCGAAAAGCAAATCGCCTTTTTCTCCGGCCTCTTGCGGTCGCTGCGGGAGGCCCTGCCCAGCGGCGCCGGGGGCGGGGCGCTGGGTGACGGCGAGGACGTCGACTGGGGGGCGTGGCTCAAGGCCCTGCTGAGCCGCCCCTCCACGTGGCTCTGGATCGCGCTGCCCGTGCTCGCGCTCGTGGCCCTTCGACGAGGCTGGGGCCCGGCGATCGCGCGCTGGGTCGCCGGGCAGCGCGCGCGGCGCGGCGCGGGCCGCCGGCGAGGCGAGACGGAGGAGGTGTATCTGGTGCTCCTGCGGACCTTGAAGCGGGAAGGTTTCCCGCGCGGGGCCGCGGAGACGCCCTCCGAGTTGGCCGCGCGCGTGGAGGCCCACGGGCACCCCGCCTCGGCCGAGGTCACTGCGCTGACGAGGGCCTTCGAGCGCTCGCGCTACGCGTCTGAGACGTCCGGTCCATCCGGTCGGTCTCGGGAGCTTCGGGAGCTTCTGGCGAGGGTGCGGGCCAGCGGCCGGCGCCGCTGAGGGGAGCGGGAGCGCGCCGCGGCGCGCGCTCGGTCCCAGGCACCCGCCCTGGTCACAGCGAGATGTCCCCGCCGTCGTCGTCGGCGAGGAGGTGGGCCTGGAGGGCCTGCGTCCGCCCTTGGGCCTGGCGCGTTCGCTCGGGATCGCGTGACACCCGCAGCCACAGGGCGTCTCCCTCCCGCGTGCCTGGGGGCAGGAGCTCGCGGGGGACGTCGAAGGGCGCCGAGGAGGCGATCCGGCCTGGGTCCTCCGCCGGCTCTCGCTGGGCGGGTTGGTCCGAGGCTCCCAGCGTGAGGACCGCCCAAGCTCCTTCCAGGCGATCCACGAACGCGAGCGTCGACCGCGGCGGCCCCTCTCCCTCCTCCATGCTCATCCCCACGTTCTCCTCATCGTGTCCGGAACCCATGGCTCCCCCGCCTCCCACTTCCGCTCCCGTCTCCGCTTCCGCTCCCGCTCCCGCTTGCGCTTCCGACTCCGCTCCCGCTCCCGCTCCCGCTTGCGCTTCCGCTTCCGCTTCCGCTCCCGTCTCCGCTTCCGCTTCCGCTTCCGCTCCGCTTGCGCTTGCGCTTCCGCTCCCGCTCCCGTCTCCGCTCCCGCTCCCGCTCCCGCTCCCGCTTGCGCTTCCGCTCCCGCTTCCGCTTCCGCTCCCGCTCTTGCTCCCGCGCCCGCTTTCGCTCCCGACCCTGGCACCAGCTCCCACGGAGGGGGGGCGCGGAGTCGACCTCACGGTCGCGGCGCTATGCGGCCCGCCGCGCCTCGACTTCCGGCGACATCACGCACCCGCGAACGGCGAGAGAGCCCGCCTCGCGCGCGACGACGACCAGCCACGTCCCCGTGGGGGCCGGCTCGCTGGATCCGCCCCGCGCGGGCCGTCGGGCGCGCCATCCCACCGGCGTGGCTTCGGGCTCGCGCTCCGTCTCGATGGTCCACACGCGGCCATCCGTGCGCAAGGTGATCGTCCCGTACAGATCCGTCCGATAGACGCGCACGTGGTGTCGCTCCAGCCTCCCCAAGGTCTCCTCGGTCGGGTGCCCGTAGCGGTTGCGCGCGCCCACCGAGATGACGGCGATCTCCGGTCGGATGAGGTTGAGGAAGCGGCTCTTGGTGGAGTACCGCCCCCCGTGGTGAGCGACCTTCAGGACGTGGCAGCGCAGCTCGCCTCCCCCCGCGAGGAGGCGGTTCTCGCTGGGCTCCTCGGCGTCTCCGGTGAGGAGCATGCTGAAGGCTCCCACCGTCACTCGGGCGATGATCGAGTTGGAGTTGGCGTCGCTCCGCGTACCGCGCAGCAGCGGATCCTCGGGCTCCAGGAGGGTGAGGAGGACGCCATCCCCGAGGTCGATGCGGCGTCCCCGCCGGGCCAGCTTCGTGGGGATCTCGTGGGCCACCAAGAACTCCAGCAGCCGCTGGTAGCCGGCCGACGTGGCGTGATAGCCGGGGTCCAAGAACAGGCGCGGCGGGAACGCCGTCAGCGTGGAGACCATCCCACCCATGTGGTCGTTGTGCGCGTGGGTCATCATGACGAGGTCCAGGTGGTCCACCCCCAAGGCTCGCAGCTCCCGGCGCACCGCGCGGCTTCCTTTCTTGGTCCCCGCGTCCACCAGCACCGTCTTTCCCGACGCCGTGTGCAGGATGATGGAGTCCCCCTGCCCCACGTCCACGAAGATCACGCGGAGCCGCTCGGGCCCCAGGAGCGCCTCAGCGACCCGCCCCGTCCCTTCAGCCGGCTGGCCTGCCGAGGGGGACGCTCCGGGCCCGTGGCGCTCTGCGCCCCCCCCGACGACCGTCGCCCCCGGGCCCTGCGACGGCCCGGCCGGGCCCTCTACGGCGTCCCCGCCGGGCCGGAGCTGGCCAGCCCCCGCCGGGCAGCCGCCCAGGACGAGGAGTGTGGCCGCGAAGCCAAGGGAGGACACCGCCAGGCCTCGCCCGCGAGAGCGCCCCGCCCCAGGAGCGCGCAGACCGCTCGCTCGCGCCCCCCCACCGCGCGCTCCCCAAGCGCCTCTCCGGCTGTCGCAGTCGGAAAAGAATACGCGTCCGGCCCGCGCTGGCCACGCCCGGCCTCGGGCACAGCCCGCGACCGATTCGGCACCGCGTGTCACTTGCCGCTCTTATGCTTCCCCTTGGGGATCTTGGTCTTGTCCACCCGGACGAGGGGCCGGAGCTTCGCGAGCTTCTTCTCGCCGATGCCCTTGACCTCCAGGAGATCCTCGACGCTGCGGAAGCCCGTGGACTTCGCATAGGCGACGATCTTCGCCGCCGTCTTCTCCCCGATCCCAGGCAACTCCACGAGCTGGTCCACGGTCGCCGTGTTGAGCTCCAAGAGCCCCTTGTCCCCCTTCTTCTTGGGGGCCGCGGGCGTCGCCTTCTTCGCCGCCTGGAGGGCCGCCCCCCCATGCGCCAGCACAGGCGGAGACGTCAGCGTGAGCGCGCTGACCGCGAACAGGGCGGCGAGCGCGAGGGTCCAACGGGACAGAAGGCGAGGCATGATGTGCTCCTAGTCAAAGGCTGAGAGAGGCAACCGGGGAGCCCACGCGTCCCCCCCTTCGAGTCTCCCCGATGGAGCCACGGCCGCGCGAATCGCCACCGCGCCCACGTCGGGCGGAGGAGGGCCAGGGAGCCCCACAACGGACTTCCGCGACGCCCTGAGCGTCGTGGCACCATCTTAGCACCATCACCCGCTCGGTGCTCCTCGGTGGTCACAACCGCCGGTGTGCGCGCGAGCCGAACCCCGGGCCCAGCCGCTCCCCCCGCGACCACGAGCCCTCCACTCCGTCGTGCGCCCGCCCGCTCTCGCCGCATGCCACGTCCGGTCAACGCTCCCTCGTTGGGCTCCGGCGGCTTCAGAGATGCGTGAACCGATGGCAGCTCACCTCCCCACAGTCGCCGCTGCGTGGCCCGCACACGCGCGCGCAGCCACTGCTCGCACTCCGGGACCCTCGCCCCATGGAGCAACGCCATTCCCGGCGCCAGTGGGGGGCTCCACGCCCGGCGTCGCGTGGGTCGCTCCTCACCGCCGGGCGCCACGACCACGGCCCACCCGCCCTCCACGCGGTCCACCCACGACGCCTCGTCCAAACATCGACGCTCCATGCGTGTCCCCGCGCTCGCGCACCCAACACCACACAATGACGTGAAGAACACCCAGGCTGGGAAGACGACGACCACCGCGAGCCACCAAGGCGCCGCCCCTCCTTCGGCGGGAGGCCGGAGCCTCGCCCTGGTCCCACCGCCTTCGGCCCCTGTGCGGCACCCGGCGCGCGTCCCCCGTCTCCCTCTCGCCCCTCGTCGCCCTTGCCCCTTCGCAGCCATGACGCCTCCACCCGGCCCGGGCAACGTCGCCCGAATGCCGCGGCAGAAGGGCCGTTCGCAAGCGCCGTGCCATGGCGCTCGATGCTCCTAAAGGGGTGGTTTGTAATGTGGTTTCCCTGGGGTGCGAGGGGGCCGCGTGCGGCGGGTGTCCCAAGGGTGTCCCAAGGGTGTCCCAAGGGTGTCCCAAGGGTGTCCCAAGG
>CAYZID010000251.1:0-8981 GCA_964478315.1 uncultured Myxococcales bacterium
CGCGGCCACGCCTCCGCGCCCAGCCGCTTGCCTCCTTGCCCAAGCGCGGCCTCCTGCGCCTCGGTCCACAGAGCAGGTGGCGGATCTGGGCAGGGCTTTCCTCGTTGGCAACACACGGGTTGCCCACTAGACTGCCGCCGCCGCCGCGGGGCCCCGCGGCGCGCACGCCGGAGGACTGACATGAGCGACAAGACCGTGCGGGTGGCCCCGTTCGCCACCGGGTCCAGCGAAGCGAGCCTCGCTCGGGCGCTCGCGGACCAGGCGACGCTGAACCGTGGCCGCATGAACGCCAGCGATCAGGAGACGCGCTACACGCCAGCCGGGCTCAGCCGCACGCACTACGACGCCCTGCGCGCGGACCGGGACGACCTGGACAGCCACGACTGGGCCGAGTCGCGCGGCTTCTCGGGGATGCACCGCGGCCAGGCGGGCGTGGGCGCCATGACCGCCGCCGAGGCCCGCCGCCGGCGCATCCGCATGTCCATGGACGACGGCTTCTGAGCCCTCCCTTGGGCTACTGCGCTGGACCTCGGGGTTCGCGGACCTGCGCCGCCTTGGGGGCCCGGACACCGTGAGGCCGGCCAGCGCCGAGCCCGCGTCCCGGACGGTGCTGGGGAGAGCCCTGCCTCCGCTGTGGCGATTCCGTCCGGTGCGGGCGTGCAATCGGGGCCGCGTACCCCTATCCTCCGCCGCCATGAAGACGCTGCCTCGATCGTCGTGTCGCCCTGGCTCCACCCGGGTCCCCGCTCTCGTCGCGGGTACGCTGCTCGTAGGTGCGCTGGTTGCGCCCCTGGGGTGTCGCGCGCAGGGACCGGTGACCCCGGCCCACCGCGACGCGGCGCCAGCGCCGCGCCCCACCGACCACCTGCGGCTCGTGCTCATCGGGGACGCGGGCGAGCTCACGCCCGACCTCGAGCGTCTGCGTCCGGCGCTCATCCGCGAGCCCAAGGACGCCGTGGTCGTCCTGGGTGACATCGTCCACCCTCGGGCGCCGGCCTGCCCCTCGGGGGCGCTGACCCAGGAGGCGCGGGCGCTGCTGGACCGCCACGTGGCCGCGACCATCGGGGGCCTCGGGGCGCCCACCTACCTGGTCGTGGGGAATCACGACGTTCGCCACGGGCGGGCGGCCTCCCCCGAGGAGGCGTGCCTCGTGGCCTACGCCGCCGAGCGCGATGAGCTGGTCTTCCCGGGTGCCTTCTACACGGCGGACTACGGCGTCGCCAAGCTGGCCTTCACGGACACGGTGAACCCCACGGACGCCCAGGGGAAAGCGCTGGCGCAGGCGTTCCGTGGCGCAACGGGCTGGCGCGTGGCCTTCGGGCATCACACCTTCAAGACCTACCGAGACAAGGAGCACCAGGATTACGTGAGGCCCTGGCTCAAGCGCGCCGGCGTGCGGCCCGATCTGTGGGTGAACGGCCACGCGCACCTGCTTCAGTTCGGGGTCTATGACGGCGTGCCCGCCCTCACCAGCGGCTCGGCGGCGCTGGCCCGTGGGCGCGCGAGCTGCCCGCCCGCCTGCGGTCCGGGCGAGCTGTTTGGCTCGTCCCAGCCTGGCTACGCCGTCCTGGACCTCACGCCCACACGGATGCGGGTGGTGTTCAAGGACGCTCGCGGCGAGGAGCTCTACCGCTGGGAGAAGACTCGGGTAGTGCCCGGCGTTTCGGGACCGGCGCCGCAGGGGGCGGGACCGGGTGGTGCCGAGCCCGCCGTGTCTCCGTAGCTGCTCGCCGCGGGGAGAGCCTCAGTGCGGGCCGCACGGGGCGCTCGGTGGATAGCAGGCCTCGATCTCTGCCACCCAGTCCATGGAGCACTGCGTCCCCTCTGGGCAGCCCGGGTCGCAGGGGCGCAGGCACGAGCCCAACACGGTGTCGCCGCTGCGCATGCACTCGTAGGCGGCGAGCACGCAGTCGCTGGCGTCCCCGCAGCTCAGGCAGTCCATGCGCAGCGGTTGGGCGCAGACGTCGCGGAGGTCCACGTTGGTGGTCCCCGGGGCGGCGCCATCGAGCCAGACGTACATGGGCTGGCAGTGGGCGCCGGTGGGGCAGGGCGCGTCCGGGGCGTCCGCCAGGGGGTCGCAGGGGGGCGTGCACGTCCACACGCTCGGCCCCTCGATGCTGGCGTAGCCGGGCCAGACGGCGGGGTGGCACACCGAGGCGGGGGCGCTGCAGTCTGCCTGGGCGGTGCACGTGCACTGGCGGACGCCGCACACGGACACGCAGCGCTCGCCGCTGGCGCAGTCCTCGTCGTCGGCGCACTGGTCGGCGGCGCTCCCCGGGCTCGCCAGGGCGTCGCACTGCGCGTCCACGACCGAGCAGGTGGCCGCGACCGGGCCTGGGCCCGTCACGCACTCCTCCACGCCGTCCCGGCAGGCCCCGCAGCTCCCCCCGCAGCCGTCGTCGCCGCACCAGCGTCCCGCGCAGTTCGGCGCGCAGCAGGCACCGTCCAGGCAGCGCTCCCCGGGGCCGCACGCGCCGCAAGAGCCCCCGCACCCGTCGTCGCCGCACTCCTTGGTGCCGGCCTCGGTCTCGCAGCTCGGCACGCAGGCGCACGCGCCGCCCACGCAGGTCGTGCCGGGGGCGCACGCGCCGCAAGAGCCCCCGCAGCCGTCGTCCCCGCACTGGCGCCCGAAGCAGTCGGGGGCGCAGCAGACGCCGTCCACGCAGCGCGTGCCCTCCGCACACGACCCGCAGGAGCCGCCGCAGCCGTCATCGCCGCAAGAACGGGTGAACATCCCGTCGTCGCTCAGGCAACTCGGGGCGCACACGCACGCGCCCTGCTCACAGGCCGTGAAGGCGGGGCACACCCCGCAGGAGCCTCCGCAGCCGTCGTCGCCACACCACCGTCCGGCGCAGTCCGGCACGCACAGGCACTGGCCGCCCGCGCAGAGCTCGCCCGCCTCGCACGCGCCGCAGGAGCCCCCACAGCCGTCATCGCCGCACACCCGGCCCATGCAGTCCGGGACGCAGATGGGCTGCCTCCCACAGCCGGTGAGTGGCGTGGCAGCGAGCCCGCCGCCCAGCGCGGCCAGCGTGGCGACCGCGGGCGCGAGCGCGGACAGGACACGCCAGCCCGCGCCCACGGCGCCGCCCAGGATCCGCATCGGGCCTGTCCCCCCGCTGCGGCTCACGGCTCGTCCGGGACCTGTCCGGCTCGGACTTCGAACTGCGCCGTGACCACGGTGGCGGCCTCGCGGCTGAGACAGGGTTCCGGGCGGTCTTCGCGCGTGAAACACTCGGGGAGGCCCGCTGGGTAGAAGGGGATGACCGCGCTCCGCGGGGGCGTCTCGGGGACGCCGTCGCCGTCCGTGTCCAGCGGCGTGCCGGCGGCGGCGCGCACCGTGGCCCCCAGGATGAGGGCCGCGGCGTCGTCGGGCAAGGGCCCCAGGCGGAAGACGCGGCCCTGGGTGTCCCAGGTGTAGCTGTTCAGGTTGTGGGTGGCGACCACGGAGGAGCCCCCCTGGAGGCGCAGGTCCACGGAGCCGTGGCCGAGCCGGAGGGAGGCGGGGTCCATGGCCTCGCTGAAGACGCAGAACAGCGTGCTCTCCACGCGCCAGAGGCCCAGGACCCGTGGCGCCGAGGTCGTGGAGAAGGGCGTCGGCGGAGGGCAGTCGATGTGCGGCTGCATGTCGCAGGTGGGGAAGGCCAGGACGTAGGTCGTCTGCGGCGCGAACCCGCCCTCGGGGCGCAGCCGGAAGCGGCCGCGGGCGCGGTCCACGAGGGTGAGCTCGAAGGGGACGGGTGCGCGCTCGGGGCCCGCGAGGAGCGACAGCCACGGGAGGTCCTCGAATGAGGCGCCGGCGTCGAGGGTGTCGGCGCGCGTCCAGTCCATCCCGCGGATCTCCAGGGCGTCTTGGGTGAAGGCGGTCTGCCCCGCCGAGACGTTGACCAGGGCCCACAGCCGCGGCGCCTGGGCGAAGCGGGTGGGCGCGAAGGTAGAGGCCGGCGTGTCGCAGGCGGCGAGCGCGCCGAGGCCCAGCGCCAGGGCCGCCGCCGCCAGCCCGAGCGCCCGGGCGCCGGGCCGCCCGCGCCGCCCGGACGGTGACGGGAGCGGGGACGGCACGACGCTCAGTACGTGAGAGGCGCTGGCAGGGTGGGGCGCAGGGCGGCGTCGAAGACGCGCAGCCCCGCGTCACCGTCCACGACGAAGACGCGGTCGCCCAGCTCCCGGAGGGCGTTGGCGCGGCCCGTGAACTGGGTCGTGGCCCGCGTGGCGCCCGTGTGGCTGTCCAGGACCGCCACGGCGGAGCGGTAGCTGGGGTTGTCGAAGGTCGTGACGAGCAGGGCGTCGCCGTGGAGGGTGGCGCTCGTGAACCGGGCCGTGGGCAGCGTCACGCGCTCGCGGACCCCTCGCCCTTCCAGGTCGAGCCACAGGAGCGCCGCGTCGCCCTGGGGCGTGCGCGGGCACAGGAGGGCCACGCCGCCCTCGCCCGAGAGCAGGCGGGCGCGGATGTCCGCGGCCCCCGAATAGAAGTCGGCGGCCTCATAGGCCTCGCACAACCCCACGGGGAAGCGGGCGCGTTCGGCGAGGTGCGCGCCGCCGCCGAAGGCCGCGTGGTCGAACAGGCGGATCTCGCCCAAGACGCGGTCGTAGGCCACGAGCTGGGCGCCCGTGTCCAGGAGCGCGGCGTCCCCCAAGAAGCCGTCGTCGGCGTGGGTCACCGACAGGACGGTCCCGTCCGCGGGGTCCAGCCCGGCGATCCCTTGGGAGACGTCGTCGCTCAGCCAGAGGGTCCCGTCCGCGCCCACGGCGGCGCTGGTGGGCTCCAGCCCCAGGGCGGGCGTGGGCACCGCCTGCACGTGAACCTCCTCGGGCGCGCTCGCGCCGCCCGGCGTGACCCGCGCCAGCGCACCAGGGCCATAGAGGTAGAGGGACGCCCCCGCGCTCGCCGTGCCCGTGAGGGGGGCTGGGAACTCGAACGCTCCGGCGACGTGAGGCTCACCGCCCACCCGCACGAGCTGTTGGCGCCCATCGCTGCGGTGGACGACGAGGTCGTCGCCCAGCGGGCTCAACGCGAGGCCGTCGTTGGGCTGGACGTACCGCCCAGCCGGCTGCATCCACCCTTGGGCGTGGACATCGAAGACCTCCACCCGGCGCTCGCCCAGGTAGCGGAAGTTGCCCAGGGCGTAGAGGTAGCCGTCTCCGAGGGCGAGCGCCACGGGATCCCGCGGCACCGTCTGCGTGGTGATCTCGTCGAGGTCCACGGCCATGGCCTCGTCCAGCGTACCGCTGGGCTCCGTCCACGTGACGGGCTCGCCACCATCCAACGGCAGCTCGTTCACGTCCAACGCCCGGACCGACTCATCACCGGCCGCCAGGTAGAGGGTCTGCCCCCGCACCAGCGCCTGGTTTACGTAGAACCCCGGGAGGTCCTCGGCGTAGTAGCCCAGGTAGCGCGGGTCTTGGTCCACGAGGCGGAAGACCTGGAGCGCGCGCCCGGCGCTCACGAACAGGCGGTCGCCGTCAGCGGTGACCTGCTTGGCCGCCCCGAAGGGGACGGCGAAGGTGCCCGCCAGGCTCAGCCCGCCGTGGGGCAGGAGGCGGTAGCTCCACACGCGCTCGCAAGAGGCCACGACGAGCTGCTCACCGCGCGCGGACACCGACACCGACGCCGCGTAGGGCGCCGCTGGGAGCCACTGGACGCGGGGGCGCTGCGTGAGCCCCGGGCCGGGCCCCAGGGCCACCACGGCCAGCCCCGCGTCGCCCGCGGCGACGTACAGCGTGGAGCCCCAGCCCGTGACGTCCATGGCGCGCTGGCCCACCGGGACGCGCACCGCGTCCTGGGTGTCCACGAGGCCGTCTTGGGCCAGGGCGTAGCCCACCAGCCCCCCGTCCACGGAGGCAACCCACAGCCTCCCCGCGGCGACGTGCGAGGCCACCGGGTGCCCCTGGAGCGCCTGGAGCGACAGCCGCTCGGGCGTCGCGGGGTCCGTGAGGTCGAAGACCCACAGGTGCGAGCCGTCCACCGCGTACCCGCGTGTGCCCTGGAGCTCCAGATCTCGGAACATGGCCGTGTGGAAGCGCGCCGCGTAGCCGTCCTCTTGGGGGGCTCCACAGACCTCGTCCACCACGCGATAGCCTGGCCCGTCCAGGGCCGGCAGCAGCGTCGTCCCCGTGGGGGACTCGATGATCGCGTCGGGGCTCGCGCCCGTCGGCTGGCCCAGGGGAGCCTCCGTCGCCTCTCCCCCCCCCAACGCGCCCTCGCCCCCGGAGGTCGCGGCGCTTGGCACGGCCCAGCCCCCGTCGTCCCACCCGTCGTCCCACCCGTCCGCTGCACAACCAGCGGTGGCGGCCCACGCGACGACGGCGAGCGCCGTCACCAGGGAACGCGGCCAACCCGAGGGAGCCCTCCGTCCACTGGAAAGGAGCCGCTCGAACGCGCGTGGGTGTTGCCCTCTCATCGCCCTGTCCTCCGTGACACCGTCATCTCATCGCCCCAGCCCCCAGCGACACCGCGACCGGCGGTCTTGTCTGTGAGGCCCCTCTCTACCAAGTTCCCATCCTGAAAAGCCTCCCGTCGCCGCGACGGCCGCTGCACGCACCATGCGCGTCCCCGCAACCACTTGAAGTAGCGCTGCTACTCCGGCGGGTTGCGTGAACGCACCTGGCACGCACATCGACTCGCCGTGGCTCGGTCCGCCTTTTCAGGATGGGAACTACCAAGCGACCGGAGCGGCCATGATACCGCCTTGTGCCATTCGATTCGAATCGACGCCCGGCCCTCGGGAACGCGCGGCGTCCAGAAGCAAGGCGCGGGCCAGTGCACAACCCCGCGAACTTGTTGCCCACGACGTTGCAGAGTGGGAGACGCGGCCGCGCACCCCGCGTCCCGGTGCGCACCCTCGGTCGCACCGGGCTTGCGTCACCCTGGCAGGGCGCGCAACATCCTCCGCCGTGTCCGCGCCCCTCCCCGACCCCGCCCTTCCCCAGCCCCGGCCCCTCCTGCGGCGGCTCTCGCCGGAGGTCGTGGATGGCGTGCTGGCGTGCCTGGCTGCCGCCCGCGGGTGGGCGCCGCCGCAGCCCACGCCGTGGATCCACGTGGGGGCTCTGCGGTGGGCGGCTCGCAAGCGCGGCCCCGTGGATCGCCACCAGCCTCTCCACACCCTGCTGCTGGGCGTCTTTCGCGGCGAGGAGGAGGAGGCGCGGGCGGCGCGCGAGGTCTGCCGCGCCGCGGGCCTGCGCGTGAACGGGTGCCGGGTGGCGTTGGGCGGGCGTCCCCGCTCGGGGCGCCAGGTCGTCCAGGCCCTGCGAGCCATCTGGGAGCCCCACCTTGGCGCTTACGAGCGGGTCGTGGCGGCCCCACGCTGGCTGGCCGCGTTGGGGGCGACGCCCTTGAGCCCCGGGGCGCGGGGCGCGCACCTCGTGGGAGCCGGCTTCCGGCTCGATAGCGACGGCCAGGGGGCGGTCGTTCGGCGCGGGGCTCAGCGTTATGCCCTGCGACCCGCCCGCGTAGACGCGCTTGAGGGCTGTCTGCGTGACGTCGACGCCTGGGCCGTGGCCGCCACCGCGGAGCTCTACCGACCGGGGCTGGCGGCGTCCGCCGTGTGGGAGGCGGGACGGCGGGCGGCGCGGCGGGAGGCGGGGAGGCCGGTCGTGGGCGCGCGGGAGGAGCTGCGGGCCCTCCTGGGGGCGCTCGCGCTCCGCGTGCGGGCGGCGTGGAAGGCGCGCCGGCTCGCGCGCCGCGACGCGCCGTACACGCGCGAGGAGATCGCCACCCTGGGGCCCGAGGAGCGTGCGCTGTGGCTGCGGCTAGAGGCCCTGCTGTGGCCCGGGGCCCAGCGCGTGGAAGCGGCGGCGTTGGCCGCTGCGGTGGGCCGCGCTCTCCGCGCTGAGCGGTGGGACGCCCGAGAGCGGCTCCCCTGGGTCGCGGCCACGGCGGGTGGGGCGTGATGGGGGGGGCTGGGGGACGTGGACCCGCCCGGGCCTCGGAGCGGACGCTTCGGCAGGAGCTGCTGCGGTTCGGTCGCCTGACCTACGAGGCCGGGCTGCTCGTGGCCTTGGATGGCAACCTCTCGGTGCGTCTGCGCGACGGGCTGTTCCTCTGCACGCGGACCGGGTGTCACAAGGGGCTGTTGGAGGATGCCGACCTCCTGGTCGTCGACGCGCGAGGGCGGGTGGTCCGCGGGCGCGGCGCGCCCACGTCGGAGATGGGCATGCACCTCGCGTGCTACGCCGCGCGCCCGGACGTGGAGGCCGTCCTTCACGCCCACCCGCCGGTGGCCGTGGCGCTCACGTTGGCCGGCGTGAGCTTGGAGCGGTGCGTGCTGCCGGAGGTCGTGCTCACCCTGGCCGCCATCCCGACGCTCTCCTACCGCACGACCGGGACGGCGGCGCTGGCCCGGCAGGTGGGTGAGGCGGCGGCGCGGCACGACGCCATGCTGCTGGAGCGACACGGGGCCGTGACCCTCGGGGGCTCGCTGTTGGAAGCCTTCAGCCGCATGGAGACGCTGGAGCACCTGGCGAAGATCACGAAGGCGGCGTACGACCTGGGGGCCTTGGCCGAGCTGGACGCCGCGGAGGCCGTGCGCCTGCGCGACGCGGGGCTGCGGCGCTACGGCGGGCCGCCGGCGGCGCTGAGAGAACTGGACCAAGGCCGGGTGGACTTGCCGCCCGCTTGTCTCGCTCCGGGACGGCGCGTGCCGCCGGGCGAACCAGCCCCGGGGGAGGGGCACGGACAGCCGCGGGCGGAGCGGCCGCCCGGGTCCACCGCTGCCGCGCCCGGCGCGTCCGCCTTGGAGCGGGCCATCGAGGAGGCCGTGCGAGCCACGCTGGGTCCCGCTTCTCGTTGACCGGACCCTCGCTGACCTTGGCCCAGACCCGCCGCCTACTCCGGGATTCGGCCTTGGATCCCGCGTGTGGCCGGCGTCGGGCTGCGCGTCCGGGTGCTCGACGTGACGGGGTCACGCCTCCGCGCCCGGCCGTTTGCCTCCTTGCCCAAACGCGGCCTCCTGCGCCTCGGTCCGCAGAGCAGGCGGCGGATC
>CAYZID010000252.1:0-8976 GCA_964478315.1 uncultured Myxococcales bacterium
GAGCAGGTGGCGGATCGGGGTTGAGGACGAGGTCCGCCACCTTGTCGGCGCGTGCTCGCGTCTTCTCGAGCGCCTTTGCCTCCTCGGCCTTCTCGGTCTCATCGTGGGAGACTCGCCCCCGCGGAGCCGCGGCGCTGCGCCGGGCGAAGGTCGGCGCCTCCGAGGCGCGGCCGGACAGGGCGGGCGCCCGCCCCAGCCCGCCCGCCAGGAGGGCATAGGCGAGGACGGCGCTCACCGCGAGGCCGCCCAAGACGACCCATCCGCGGAGGGGGAGGTTCACGGGGTGTCTCCGGGGAGGTCGTGAGGCTCATCGCCGCCCAACAGGCGCCCGCGGCTCCGGGCGGAGGCGCGACGCGTGGCGTAGGCGACGCCCACCAGGACCAGAAGCCCGATCGCGCTCTCGGTGCCGTCGAGCCCCCAGGCCATGGACTTCAGGGCCACGGCGGCGAGGCCCAGGGCGGCCATGAGCCAGCCGCCCAGCCCCAGCGTGCGCCCGGCGGCGCGGCGGCGGATGACCAGCGCCAGCAGGAACAGGCCCAAGAGCCCCACGAGGGCGCCGGCCCAGTTGCCGCTGGTGGCGGCGTAGGACAGGGCCACGCGGGCGGGAGGCTGCTCGGGGCGGAGCTCCTCGGCGGTGAAGAGCTCGGCGCGGTACTCGGCCTCGTCGGGCAGCCGGATGAGGACGGACACCTCGTCCGCGAGGTCGGAGGGGGGGCGGTAGAAGTCCGGGGAGAGCTCGCGGAGCTCGGTGTCCGTGCCGAAGAGCGCCAGCTCGCGAGGCGTTCGGACGAGCCACTGGACGTCGCTCGTGCGGAGATCGGCGCGAGGGGCGATGAGCTCCACGGAGCCGAACGCGCCCAGGGGCTCGGCCTGCCCGTCGTCGCCGGCGTCGCGGGCGACCTCGAAGACGACGGTGACGGTCGTCTCCTGCCCCTTGGGCAGCGGGATCGTGAGGGCGTCGCCGTCACGGTTCGCCTTGAGGGGGGCGCCACCCGCGAAGACCTGCAAGAGCGTGTAGTGGGCGGGCATGGTGAGGCGCAGGTACTGTTGGCGGTCGTTGAGGATGTCGTAGGTGGCGGCCGTCTTCATGTGGCCGTCGGTGAAGACGATGGTCTCCAGCCAAGCGTGGGTGGCCAGGGCCTTGAGGGTCTCGACGACCTCGTGGCGCTTGATGCCCAGGGTGAGGCTCCAGGGGGCGCGGGCGTAGCGATAGCCCAGGAGGATCTCGCGGTCGCTGCGGAGGCGCACGGCCTTGGGGAGCTCGTGGTTGTCCACGCGGCGCAGATCCACGGCCTCGCCCGGGGTGACCTCGATGCCGCTGTCGGCGACGATGCCAAAGGCCCCCTCCTCGACGTCGGCGCCCACGACGCCCACGGCCGGCAAGCGCAGCTCGCTGAGCTTCTTGTCGAGGAGCTCCTCGAACTCCAGGTCGATCTGAATGGCCCCCTCCAGCGCCTGGGTGAACTTGATCTCATAGGTCGTCAGGTCCGCGTCCCCGTGGGCGGGCGCGCCATCCCCCGCCGCCGGCGTCACGGCCTCGGGGTGCTTGGCGAGGCTGGGGGCGTTCCACGTGAGCGGCTTCACGGCCTTGGGCAAGGTCACGCGCAAGAGGTCCCGGCGGCCGCTCTTGATCTCCACGAGGAGCGAAGCGTTGCCCACGAGGACTCCCTCTTTGAGCACGTAGAGGGTGTGGACGCGCGCGTCGAAGCGGACCTCGCGGGCCTTCGCCTCCACGATGGGGGCGCGCACGGGGCCGGGCGCGCCCGTGTGGCGAAAGACCTGGCCGGGCTTGTCGGTGAGAGCCTGACGGATGTCCACGGGGAGGTCGTTCTCGCCCCCCTTGATGTAGGGCGCCGGCGCATCGGCGGGCCCGAAGCCCACCTTGTCGCCGTCGAACAGGGCGACGACGCCCGTCTGGAACTCGGGGTCGAGCGGCTTGACGATGGGCAGGCTCAAGGGGCCCGTATCCTCGCCGCGCTTGGCGGTGAGGGCGACCTGGAGCTCCAACGTGAGCTCGTAGGCCCCCTCGCGCTCCTGGCTGAGCATGATCCGCGCCTGCCGCGGCGCGTCGTCGGTGGCCGGGTAGACCGGCCACTTCTCCACCTGGTCACCCGACACCTTGTAGAGCACGGCCCCCTCGGGGAGGGCCACGGCGAGCTGCTTCGTCTTGCCGCGGATGATGTCGTAGCGGATGTGGACCGTGGACCGCAGGACCCCCTCGTCCACGTGCACGAGCTGGTAGGTCTCGGCGTTGATCTTCGTGGCGTCCTCGGGCTTGGACAGGGCCTCCGTCCAGCGCAGCGTGAGCTCGTCGATGGGCGGCAGGTCGGCCACGGCGGTGGTGTGCCCGGCGTCGGCGTCCTCGGCGCTGGCGGCCCCGGCGCCCTCGTGGGTGGTCACGGCGGGGACCGGGGGCTCGAACTGGATGGCGCGCTTGCCGGGCACGGTGGCCCGAACGCGGGTCATGGGAGCCCCAGCCAGCGCGAGCGTCACCTGGGGCTGGCCCTGCGTGCGGTCGATGGCCTGCCGAAAGCGGACCTCGATCGCGTGGCGCCCCTTGCCGGTGAGGAGGACCTCCTGCCAGTCGTCGGACACGCGGGTCGTGAGAGGCTTGGCCCCCTCGGTGGCATCGAGCAGGGCCACGTCCGTGCTCACGACGGGCACGGCGGCCCGCGCGGCGGTCACGAGGACGTCCAGCGACAGGGTGATGTCCACGCCGTCCCCCGAGGCGTCGGGCGCGACGGTGTAGCCGGCCCGGCGCAAGGTGTAGCCCCGCAGCCCGGCCCCCCAGCGGACGACCATGGCCAGCGTGGCGGGCAGCTCCCCGCTGACGGTCTCACCGGGCTCGCCCGTGCCGGGCCAGACGTCCACCTCCTGGCCGGTGCTGGAACCGTCCACCGCATACGACGCCGACGGGAGGGGCGGGAGCGGGATGACCGAGTAGGCGCCCCCGGCGGCGCTCACCTGGACGGGCGCGCGGTAACGCACCTCCACGTCGAGCTGGCGGCGCGAGCCCGTGTGGGCGATGAGCTGGAAGCCGTCGCGCCGGACCAGCGCCGCCGCGGAGCCGTCCACGGTGATCTCGCTGAGGATGGCGTCGGCGGGCAACAGGGGGATCTCCGCCGGCCCCTCCCCCACCAAGGTCACGCGCGCCGAGACGTTTACGTCGACGTAGTGCCCATGGGCGCCGGGCAGCTCGACGTTCACCTGCCCCGCCGACCAGGCGGCCTTGGGCCCGTCGCCGCGCTGAGCGTGGCGGAGCAAGGTCTCGTACTGGGCCAGGGGGAGCTTGACCTCCCCCGGGCTCCCCGAGGCCTCGGCGCGCGCGGCGGAGGCGGTCATCAAGGCGGCGAGCCCCATCGCGAGCGCCAGGGGGAGGCGTCGGAGGAGCCCCCGGCGGGCGAGCCCAGCGGCGGGCGAGGAGACGGCGTACAGCGGCGACGGACCGCGGTCGTGCGTGGTCATGGGCTTCTCCCGAGGGCTGTGTGGGCGCGGTGTGTGGACCGCCGACGGAGCCTTGGACGCCTCAAGGGCGAAAAAGGTTCCTCGGCGGCACGACATCGTACCGGACGCGGCGGATTCGGCCCACCGGACGGGGGACGCCGGGCGGGGCGGCGAAGCGCGGACCGCCCTCGGGGAAGCGCTCAGGAGGCCGTGGGGTGGCGCGGATCCTTGGGGCCGTCGTGGCGCTGGACCTCGATGCCGTGCTGCTGGAGGTAGCTCACGCCGTTCTCGCCCGAGAAGCCCCCATCCACCACCAAGACCTTCGTGATCCCCGCGTGGTGGATGAGCTTGGAGCACATGAGGCAGGGCTCGCCGTTGACGATGAGCCACGCCCCCCGGGTCGCCACGCCGTTGGCCGCGGCGTTGCAGATGACGTTCATCTCCGCGTGCATGCAACCGATCTCCACGCGCGTGCCCGAGGCGATGTGGAGCTCGTCACGGAGACAGACCTCCCCACCGCAGAGATCCCCGCCGCCGCGGGGCCCACCGTTGTAGCCGTCCATGAGGACGACGTTCCGGTCGGGATCGAGGAGCAGCGCCCCGAACTTGCGGCGCGGGCAGTTGGAGGCCTCGGCCAAGGCGAGGCACTGGGCGATGCGGATACGGATATGCTTTTCTTTCACGAGGTTCCAGCCGTCTTCGGGGAGGCGCCGCCGGGGCCGTGCGCCGGGCCAGCATAGACCACGCCGCGGCGGAGCGTCAGCGGCGATGTCGCATGCGCCGGCCCGGGTGCCACATAGAGGTCAAAGCGGAAAGAAAACATACCGCTTGGAGGTTGACTCGAGTGGCACGGTCTATACGATTGTTCAGTATGAAAGGACGTTCACCATCGCGCCCGCCCTCGCAGCCCCTGCTGCACGCCCGCCGGCATCGGTGCGCGGGGACGGTGTGGACGGTGGAGCTCGACCACCGGGGGACGGGCGCCATGGCCTTGTGCCCCTATCGCGCCCAGGGGCGGCGCCCGGAGTTCCCCGTGGCGGAGGCGCCGCGGCTGCTGCCGCTGGAGCTGGACGGCCCACGCACGCACCGCCCCAAGTGGGTGCTCCTGAGCCCCACGGCGGACCCCTTCACGCCCAACGCCGCGCACGATCTCGGGCCCGTGGCCCTGCAGGTCATGGGGCTGCTCCTGACGCGGGGGATCGGGGTGACGGTCATGACCCGCGGTGGGCTCCCCCACGCCGACGGCCTGGTGACGCTGGCGCGGCGCTATCCGGGGCTCGTGCGCGTGGAGGTGGGGATGTTCTCCAGCGACGCGGCGCTTCGCCAGGTTTGGGAGCGAGGGGTGGCGGAGCCAGCGGCGCGCATGGGGCTCTTGGGGGCGGTGGCGGCGGCGGGGGCCGACGTGGCGCTGCGCGTGGGGCCCATCGTCCCGCTCGTGAACGACGCGGAGCGGGACCTGCGGAAGATGGTGCGGGCCGCGGCCGCCCGGGGCGTGCGCACCGTCGCGCCCTTGTGGGTGGAGGACGCGCCGGGCTTGGTGGCGCAGGTGTCGCGCGAGGTGTCGCGGGCCAAGGCGCGCGCCCTGAGCGGCTGGCTCGCGGCAGGCGGGGCGGGGCGGAGCGGCCGGCGGCGCCTGGGGGAGTCGGTGCGGCGCGCGCGGCTGGAGCGACTGCAGGCGGTGGCGGGGCCCCTGGGCGTGGAGGTGCCGGTGTGCGCGTGCAGCGTCCCCGAGGGGCACGACCGCTGCGTGGTGGGCCCCCGGAGCTTGCCCGAGCGCAACCAGATCGAGCTGTTCCGCACGGCATAGGGGGCGCGGGTGCCCACCGTGGCGCCGGGTACGCGTGAGGCGCTCCGGGCCCTCTGGGACTGGGGATGCGACCCGCGGACCGAGCGCCGGGACGGCCCCAACGTGGGCGTCTTCGCCCCACGGGTTTCGGTTTTCGAAACCGAACGGTTTGGGGTTCGAACCACTCCGGCGCTAGGCTGCGCCCGCTCTTGGCGATGGAGGTTCCCATGAAGCGACTGCGTTCCACCCTGCTCACCGCGCTGGCGGGCACCTCGGTGCTCTGGGCTTCGGCTTGTGCGGAGGGCCCCCCGACGGCGTCCCCGCACTCCTACAGCCAGCACCAGGCGGCCATCGTCAACGGCTCGCTGGAGTACGGGTGGGAGGGCGTAGGAGCGCTCACGTTCTCCATGCCCGGGTACGGCTACCAGGGCTCCTTCTGCACGGCGGCGCTCATCGCGCCCCAGTGGGTGCTCACCGCGGGTCACTGCGTGAACGAAAACGACGGGTTCACGCCCACGCCCAGCTCCACCTATTTCTATGTGGGCACGGACGCGAACCCGGCGAGCTACAGCGGGCCGGCGTCGGGGCAGCTCTACCCGGTGGACAGCTTCGTGCCCCACCCCCAATACGACCCCACGAACGTGCTGAACGACATCGCGCTGGTGCACCTGGCCCAGCCGGTGACGGGGGTGCCCACCTACCCCATCAACACGGCCTACCCCGGCTCGGGGCTGGACGACAACGCCTTCTTCGTGGGCTTCGGGGTCACCGACGGCGTCTACCAGCAGGGCTCGGGGATCAAGCGGTCGACGACGCTGCCCATCGCGTGGATCTACGACACGACGATCATGACCCAGTACAGCGACGGGCAGTCGGGGACCTGCTTCGGGGACTCGGGCGGGCCGTCCTTCGTGCAGTTCGCGGACGGCTGGCGCATCGTGGGCGTGAACTCCACGGTGGCCGGGACGTGCGACCCCAACTACGACCCGGGGTGCGACGTGTGCAAGGGCCAGTATCAGGCCACGCGCGTGGACGCCTACGCCTCGTGGATCAACCAGGTCATCGGCGCACCGCCGCCGAGCTGCCTGGACACCCCCAGCATGTGCTCGTGTGACGGCGCCTGCCAGGCGGACGGGACCTGCGACAACACGGTCTGCCAGACGCTGAGCTGCGAGGACATCTACACCTGCATGGGCAACTGCGCGAACACGGACACGGGCTGCCAGACCGACTGCTACAACCAGGGGACGGACGAGGGGAAGGCCCAGCTCGACGCCATGCAGCAGTGCTTCGCCCAGAGCTGCCCCGACGCGAGCGACGAGAACGCCTGGCAGCAGTGCGTGAGCACGAACTGCGGGGATGAGATCTCCACCTGCTTGCCCGTGGGCACGGGCCCGGCGAGCTGCAAGGAGACCTACAACTGCATGGTGAGCTGCCCGCAGAACGACAACCAGTGCCAGAGCGACTGCTACCAGAACGGCACGGCGGAGGCCCAGAGCGAGCTGAACGCGATGATCGGCTGCTTCGACGACAAGTGCGCCAACGCCGCGGACTTCCAGACGTGCGCCACGACGAACTGCGCCAACGAGATCGACGTCTGCCTGCCGCCGACCTACGGCAACGCCACGTGCGAGGAGGTCTACGACTGCTTCGGCGGCTGCGCGGACACGGACGACCAGTGCTTCAGCGACTGCTACGACACGGGCACGGTGGTGGCCCACGACCAGGTGGACGCCATCGGCAACTGCATCTCGGCGAACTGCGCCGACCTCACGGGCGACGCCCGCACCCAGTGCGCCTACGACAACTGCGGCGCCGAGATCGACGCGTGCTTCCCGCCGGCGAACTGCAGCATGAAGGGCGGGGACTGCCCCGCCGGGGAGGGTTGCTTCCCGACGCTCACGGGGGCGACGGACTGCTACCCCTCCCAGGGGCTCACGGAGGGCGCCACGTGCGCGGACTCGAACACGCAGCTCGCGTGCGCCGACGGGATGATCTGCACGGGCCCGGACGGCGGCGCGACGACCTGCCAGCGCGCCTGCACGGCGGACCCCCACTGCAAGCCGGGTGAGATGTGCAGCGACCCGGTGCTGGACGGCACGAGCGTGGGCGTGTGCGAGGCCGCGTCCTGCACGGACGCCGACGGCGACGGCGTGTGCGCGGACCAGGGCGACTGCAACGACGGGGACGCGGCGGTGAAGCCCGGCGTCGACGAGGTCTGCGGCGACGGCAAGGACAACAACTGCGACGGGACCGTGGACGAGGGCTGCGGCGGGCCGCCGTGCACGGACGCCGACGGCGACGGCTTCTGCCCCGAGGAGGGGGACTGCGACGACGCGAGCGCGGCGACCTACCCGGGGGCCACGGAGGCCTGTGGCGACCAGAAGGACAACGACTGCGACGGGCAGACCGACGAGGACTGCGCCGGTTGCCTGGACCAAGACGGCGACGGGTACTGCGCCACGGTGGACTGCGACGACGCGGACGCCCAGGTGAACCCGGCGGCCGCGGAGGTCTGTGACGACGGCGTGGACAACGACTGCGACGGGCAGAAGGACGAGGGCTGCAGCACCCAGCCGCCGTGCACGGACGCCGACGGCGACGGCGTGTGCGTGGAGGCGGGCGACTGTGACGACAACGACGCGGCCACCTACCCGGGGGCGGTGGAGGCTTGCGGCGACGGCAAGGACCAGAGCTGCGACGGGACGGCGGACGAGGGCTGCGAGGGGTGCGTGGACCAGGACGGTGACGGCTACTGCGCCACGGTGGACTGCAGCGACTTCAACGCGGCCATGCACCCGGGTGCGGCGGAGATCTGCGGCAACGGCGTGGACGACAACTGCTCGGGCGAGGTGGACGAGGGCTGCGGCTCGGGGACGCCCTTCACGCCCTCGGGCGGAGGGGCCGTGGGCGGCAGCTCGGGCGGCGGCTGCTCGGGCTCGGGCTCGGACGCCCCAGCCCCCTTGGGCGCGGCCCTGGGCCTGCTCCTGATGCTGGCCATCACGCGGCGCCGGCGGGTCTAGGCCCGCACCCGCGACGAACCCGGCTCCCGAGGGGAGGCGCCCGGTTGGGCGCCTCCCCTCGGACGTCTCACACGGACCGGGCCAGCCCTTCGGGTTCGGGCGACGGCGGCACACCCTGCTCACGGGGACCCGCTCGCGCTGGGCCTCGTTGTTCGGGAAGCCTCGACGTACCCCCGATCGAAGCGAAGTCTTCGAGGGGCCTGCTTCGAGGTCTCTTGGGCGCTCGTCCAACGTCCCAGCGGACCTCCACGCACCCCCGATCGAAGCGACGCATCGGTTTGGCGTGCCCGGAGGGGCCGTCCAGGCGAGCGCAGTGCGTTCAGCGAACCCCAAGACACCGCCCTTCCGAAGTTTGCAGCGCTCGGGCTCGCCTCGGGGCTCGTTCAGGGGTCGTCTCATGAGGCCAACGAGCCCCGAGATATGCCTCTCTCAAGGAACCCAAGGGTTCGAGGGACCCCAAGGCGTCCCCAAGCGTTGGCCGCGTGCGTTTCGGGCAGCCTCGAACCACCTCTTCAGGGCGGGAACCGTCGGAGCCGCGCGGGGGGGGCGAAGGGCGCGGCGCACCAAATCGTGTTTTGCTAGTTCCCATCCTGAAAAGCCTCCCGTCGCCGCGACGGCCGCTGCACGCACCATGCGCGTCCCCGCAACCACTTGAAGTAGCGCTGCTACCAGGGCGATCGAGTTCTGATAGTGCTGGACAGGGATCGCAACTTGTGATCGACC
>CAYZID010000253.1:0-8919 GCA_964478315.1 uncultured Myxococcales bacterium
CGCCCGCCCCGCTGCCCCGCCCCCCCGCTCCCCCGCCCCTCTGCATACCGTTTCCCCGCCCGCTTGGTAGGCGCGCTGGGCGCCGCCGCGATGCCCCCCAGCGCCACCCTCCCGGGCTTCGACGGCGACAGCGTGGAGCGCACCCGCGCCTACCTGGCGTCCCAGGGCCGAGACACCGAGCTGGCCTTCGCCGGGGCCATCCACGCCCTCGATGGGCTGTGCCGCGTCCGCACGGGGCGGGGCCTCGCGCGCCAGCGCGGCCACCGCATCCTCGACGTGCTCCGGTGGGTCGAGTCCCTCCCCTACCCTCTGCCCATGCTGGTTCGCTATGGGCTCGCGCCGCTCAAGGGCGCCCACTTCGACGCCCCCACCGTGCGCGCGGCGCTGGGGCTCGACGCCCCCCCCGCGCCCGCCCGCGTGGCCCGCGTGGAACGGGACCGGGTGCGGGCCCAACAGGTCTTCGACGGAGACTCCCTGGACGGACTGGACACGCTGGAGGCGGACGTCGTCGTCGTGGGCTCGGGCGCGGGGGGAGCCGTGGTGGCCTTCGAGCTCGCTCGCCGCGGCCTCACGGTGGTGATGCTCGAGGCCGGGCGCTACTTCGACCGGGGAGACTTCACGCACAAACGCCCCGTGGAGCGCACGGCGGAGATGTACCACCCCTTGGCGCGGACCACGGCGCTGGGCAACGCCATGATCCCCATCCCGGTGGGCCGCACGGTGGGCGGGACGACGACCATCAACTCCGGGACCTGCTTCCGCACGCCCGACGCGGTCCTCGACCGCTGGGCGCGCGAGCTGGGCCTGAGAGACCTGGGGCCCGACGGCTTGGCCCCCTTCTTCGAGCGCGTGGAGGAGCGCCTGGGAGTGGCCCCCAACGCCCCACGCTGGCTGGGCGCCACGGCCCGCGTCGTGGCGCGCGGCGCCGACGCCCTGGGGATGGCCCACGGGCCCTTGCCGCGCAACGCTCCGGACTGCGACGCCCAGGGCGAGTGCGTCTTCGGCTGCCCCACGGACGCCAAACGCTCCACGAACGTGAGCTACATCCCAGCCGCCCTCAAGGCCGGAGCCCTGCTGGTCACAGGCGCCCAGGTGGAGCGTGTGCTCCTGCGCGGCGACACGGCGGTGGGCGTCGTCGCCCGCGTCCGGCGTGCCGCGGGGAAGCCCGTGGACCTCACCGTGCGGGCCCGCCGCGTGGTCGTGTCGGCCGGGACCCTCTGGACCCCCCTGCTCCTCGCGCGGAGCGGCGTCCGAGACCCGCGCGGGCACCTGGGCCGCCACCTGACGATTCACCCCGCGACCCACTGCCACGCCCGCTTCGAGGAGGTCATCGACCCCGCGCGCTCCGTCCCCCAGGGCTACGGAGTCCACGAGCTCGCGCCCGAGGGCATCTACTTCGAGGGCGCCACCCTCCCCCCGTCCATCACGGGCCTGAGCCTGGAGCTCATGGGGCCCAAGCTCATGGAGGTCATGGAGTCCTACCCACACCTGGCCGCCTTCGGCTTCATGGTGAAGGACGCGGGCGAGGGGGCGGTGCGCCCGGGCCCGGGCGGGCGACCGCTCATCACGTACCGACTGCGGCGCGCCGACGTCCAGCGTCTGCGGCGCGGCATGCGCGTGCTGGTGGCCCTCTTCCAGGCGGCGGGCGCGCGCGAGGTCTACCCGCCCGTGCGCGGCCACACGGTCGTCGCGACCCGCGAGGACGCCCGGCGCCTGGCGACCGCCCTGCCCCCGGCCCACGCCTTCGGGCTCACGGCCTACCACCCCCTGGGCACGGCGCGCCTGGCGGCCGACGACGCCCGGGGCGCCGTGAGCCCCACCCACGAGGTCTTCGGGACCCACCACCTCCACGTCGTGGACGGCTCCTCGGTGCCTTCGAGCCTCGGCGTGAACCCCCAGGTCACGATCATGGCCTTGGCGACGCGCGCCGCCGAGCTCCTCGCAGACGGGCTCTGAGGGGATTTGGTACGCTCTCGGTGACGTGCTCGTCGCGTCGTCCTCGCGCTCGCCCCCCGGAGTCCCTGCCGTGACCGCCCCAACCCGTCCCCACGCGCGACCCGGAGCCCTTCCAGGGGGCGCCGGCTCCCACGGCCCCGCCTGCTCCCGGAAGCCCCTGGTCACTGCGCCGGTCACCGCGCTGGTCACCGCGCTGGTCACCGCGCTCTCTGCCCTCGCCTGCGCGCCGGCGCCCGAGAGTCCGCCCTGCCCCCCTCCACACGGCGCGGAGGCGGGTCCGCGCGCCACGGCGAGCTGGTGGCTCGACCGCCCGGAGGTCGCCGGGCCGAGCGGCGCGCGGCCGCTGCTCACGAGCGCGGAGATCGACGCCCTCAACCGCGCGAACGCGGCGGCCCGCCCCGCCGCCGCCCAGGACGTCACGTCCCCCGCGCTCGCGTCGCCCGGGCGGGTGGCCGCCGAGCGCGCCGAGCGGCGGGCGTGGCTCCGGGACCGCGTGCGCCGCGGCGTCTACGTGGAGGGGCGCCCAGGGGCCCTGGAGGCCGCCCTCGCCACGGCGGCCGGGGCGCTGCCGGCGGACGAGCTGCGCGTCCTCGTCCGCGACGCGGACCTCCGCTGCGTGCCTTCGAAGGCGGGCCTCTACACGCCCGCGCGGGACCTCGCCTTCGACCGCAACCAGTGCGGGCGGGTCCGGGCGGCGACGCTCGCGCGGGTGCTGGGGCGCACGCCGGACGCCCGCTGGTGGTATGTCCACGCCGGACACTCGGTGGGCTGGCTCCACCGGCCCGTCGCCACGCCCCCCCTCCGCGTGGCCGAAGCGCGCCGCTACCGAGACAGCCGGCCGCGGGTCTTCGTCACCCGGCCCCGTGTGACCCTCCCCGGAGGTCTCGTGCTGCGCATGGGAGCCTCCCTGCCGCTGGCCGAAGGGGTGGCCCCGGGGCCGGGCGAGGTCGCACGCGTGCTCGTGCCCACCGACGCGGGGCTCCGCGCGCGGCGGCTGGGGCTCGGAAGCGGGCTCGCCTTGGGCCCCCTGCCCTTCACGCGGCGTGGGGTCTACGAGCTGGCGCTGTCCCTCCTGGGAGAGCCCTACGGCTGGGGCGAGCGCGCGGGGGGGCTGGACTGCTCGCGCCTCACGCTGGACGTCTTCGCGCCCTTCGGGGTGCGCCTGGGCCGCCACTCCGCCGAGCAGGGCTTGGAGGGCACGCGGACCGTGGAGCTCGCGGACCTCGACCTCCCGGCGCGGCGCCGGGCCCTGGACGCAGCCCTGGCCCGCGGCGTGGTACTGGCGACCATGCCCGGGCACGTCTTCCTCCTGCTGGGGCGCCAGGGGGCACACCACTACGCGCTGTCCGCCATCAGCGAGATCTACCTCCCGTCGTGCGGGCCGGCCCGCGGTGAGGTGGAGGCCGGTGATCGTGTGCGACGCCTCGACCGGGTGGTGATCACGGACCTCGCGGTGGGCGGGGGGAGCTCGCGCGGCTCGTACCTGGAGCGGCTGAATCGGCTGGCGATCTTCGGAGACCCCGTGGTCCACCCGGCCCCCGGGCCCGAGCCGCGCTGACGGCGGCGCGGCGCACCCGCCCACCTTGCCTTCACTGTCAAGTTTTCCATAGGGTTCCCGGCGAGACGGTGCTATGTACCGCGCCTTCCAGCGCCACACCGCCCACTCGGTCAGGCCGGCTCCCGCTCCGTCGAGCTCCGAGCCTGCGCAGGGTGGGAGCCAGTGAGGAGAGCCCCCATGCTGTTCCGATTCGCCCCGTGCGCGCGCGTCGCCACCGCGACGCTGCTCGCCGCCACGTTGCTCTCGCCCCTCGCCGTCCCCCAGGCCCGCGCGGGGTTCAAGAACCGCTTCAACACGACGGTGCAGGGGGCGATCACGATCACGGGGAACACGCTCGGGCGCAGCGGCGCCTGGGACGGCGACTCCGCGACGGCGCCCAAGCCCGGAACGGACGACTCCATCGGGACCTTCCTGGACGCCACCGGGACCCAAACGAACGGCGACTGGGCGGTGGGGACCACGGACGACTGGTACCTGGCGACGTCGGCGGCGACGCTCTACCTGCCCCCGGAGAGCGAGGTCCTCTACGCGGAGCTGGTGTGGGGTGGGAGCACGGACGGCTACGACGTCGTGGGCGACTACGTAGCCGACCTCGTGGACACGCCGGTGACGCTGTACACGAGCGACGGGAGCCACCAGATCACGCCCGATCCCGCCACGGCCACGACGGCGACCGACAGCGTGGGCGCGGCCGGCTACTACTACCGGAGCGCCGACGTCACGAACATCGTGGCGTCCGCGGGCGCGGGCACCTACATCGTCGGCGGCGTGCCGGCCACGGCGGACACGAGCCAGGTTTACGACGCGGCGGGCTGGACGCTCATCGTGGCCTACCGCAACCCCTACTTCTCCACGCGGAACCTCACGGTGTTCTTGGGGGACCAGTTCATCACGGACACGACCCCCGCGGCGGAGGCCACGGCGACGGTGTCGGGTTTCTGCACGCCCGTGGCTGGAGACGTGAACGGCTGGCTCTTCGTGAGCGCCCTGGAGGGCGACGCCAATCGCGAGGGCGACGAGCTGCGGTTCGCCGAGACCGAGGCCGGGCTCACCCCGGACGCGGCGCGGGTGTCGGCCTTCAACAACCCGGTCAACAACTTCTTCGCCTCCCAGGTGAACGACGAGTTCGGCTTCCTGGACACCACGGGCACCGCGGGAGACGCCAACCACACCCCGGGGACCAACGTGTCCGGCGGGCGTCAGGGGTGGGACATCACGGGTCTCAGCCTGAGCGATCGCCTCTCCAACGACCAACACGAGGCCTGGGTGCGTGGGACGAGCACGGGGGACTTCTACGCGGTGACCGTGCTGGGGCTCGAGATCCCCGTCTCGGAGCCCTCCTTCGACCCGGCAGGAGCGCTCATGACCAGCACGACGCTCGCCACGGTGGGGGACATCATCCAGGTGACCGTGGACATCACGAACCAGGGCGAGGCGAACGCGGTGAGCGTGAGCTTCAAGCTCACCGACCCGCTCCCGGCGGGCGTCACCTACGTCCCGGGATCCTTCCTGGTGAATGGGGTCGACCCGCCCGGCGGGGCGGTAACCTCGGGCGCGGCCCTCGTGAGCGGCGTAGCGCTCGATGACATCGCCGTGGGCGCGGCCCAGCAGGTGACCTTCGACCTGCGCGTGGATGCCATCCATGCCCCGTCGGCGGTGACGATCCAGCCTCGGTGGACCTACCAGTGGCTGGGCTGCCAGCTCGAGACCTTCGACGGCGAGGCGGTCACGGACCCGGCGACGGTGGACCTCCACGCCTGCGGCAACGGCGTGCTGGAGCAGACGGAGGCGTGCGACGACGGAGGCACGGCGGACGGCGACGGCTGCGCGGCGGACTGCACCGTGGAGCCCGGGTACGCCTGCACCGACGTCCCCCTGGCTACGAGCACGTGCGAGGCCACCTGCGGTGACGGCGCCCTGGCGGTGGGCGCGGAGGCCTGCGATGACGGAGACACCCTGGACGGGGACGGCTGCGCGGCCGACTGCACGATCGAGCCCGGCTGGAGCTGCACGGGGACGCCGGGCGCCGCGAGCGCGTGCCAGGCGACGTGCGGCGATGGCGCCTGGGCCCCCGGGGCCGAGGAGTGCGACGACGGGGACACCCAGGGCGGGGACGGCTGCGCGGCGGACTGCACGGTGGAGGCGGGCTATCAGTGCGTGGCCGAGCCGGGCCAGGCGAGCACGTGCAGCACCGGGTGCGGCGACGGCCAGGTCGCCGGGGTGGAGGCCTGCGACGACGGCAACACGGCCGACCACGATGGCTGCTCGGCGAGCTGCACGCTGGAGCCGGGCTGGAACTGTGTGGTGCCCCCCAACGCGGCCTCCTCCTGCACAGCCACCTGCGGCGACGGCAAGGTGGCGCTCGGGGTGGAGGGCTGCGACGACCACAACACGACGGACGGCGACGGCTGCTCGGCCACCTGCGAGGTCGAGAGCGGCTGGAGCTGCACGGACACCCCGGGCGCCCTGAGCGAGTGCACCACGACGTGCGGCGACGGGCTGGTGGGAGCCACGGCGGAGAGCTGCGACGACGGCAACACGACCGGGGGTGACGGCTGCTCGGCCACCTGCCAGCAGGAGCCCGGGTGGACGTGCCAGCCCGGCGAGGCTTGCCAGAGCACCTGCGGCGACGGGGCGCTGGCGCCGCCCGCCGAGGCCTGCGACGACGGCAACGGCGTGAGCGGCGACGGCTGCTCGTCCGCCTGCGAGGTGGAGGACGGGTTTAGCTGCACGGGCCCGGCCGGTGGGCTCACCGTGTGCGCGGCCGGCTGCGGAGACGGCATGCTGGAGCCGGGGAGCGAGGCCTGCGACGACGGCAACGGCGTGGACGGCGACGGCTGCTCGGCGGCGTGCCTGGTGGAGCCGGGCTACGCGTGCACGAAGCCGGCTGGGGGCACGAGCGTGTGCGCCGCAGCGTGCGGAGACGGGCTCTGGGAGCCCACGAGCGAGGCCTGCGACGACGGCAACGGCGTGGACGGCGACGGGTGCTCGGCGGGCTGCCACGTGGAGCCTGGCTACGACTGCGCCGGGGGGCCTGGCGAGACGAGCGCCTGCGCCACGAGCTGCGGAGATGGCCTCTACGCGCCCGGCCCCGAGGCCTGCGACGACGGCAACAACGAGGACGGCGACGGGTGCTCGGCCACGTGCCACGTGGAGGAAGGCTGGGCCTGCGGCGGCGCGCCGGGCGAGATGACGGTGTGCAGCGCCACGTGCGGGGACGGCGTGCTGGACCCCAGCGAGGCCTGCGACGACGGGGACCAGGAGGCCGGGGACGGCTGCGCCGGGTGTGCCGTGGAGCCCGGCTGGTACTGCCAGGGCGAGCCGAGCACCTGCCTGACCCAGTGCGGTGATGGCGTCGTGGCCGGGAGCGAGGAGTGCGACGACGGTGGCAAGGTGAGCGACGACGGCTGCTCGGCGTCCTGCAAGGACGAGGCGGGCTTCGTGTGCACGGACGGGCAGTGCGTGGCGACCTGCGGCGACGGGCTGGTCGTGGGGGATGAGGGCTGCGACGACGGCGGCCTGGAGGACGGCGACGGGTGCTCTAGCGAGTGCCAGCCCGAGGCCGGGTGGTCTTGCGACGACGCCGAGCCCACTGCCTGCGAGGCGGTCTGCGGAGACGGCCAGGTGGCCGTGGGCGCGGAGACCTGCGACGACGGTGGTACGGCGAACGACGACGGTTGCTCGTCCACGTGCCAGGTGGAGGACGGCTGGAGCTGCGACGGCACCCCGAGCGTCTGCACGGCGGGCTGCGGCGACGGGGTGGTCGCGGGCAGCGAGGCGTGCGACGACGGCAACGCGGAGGCGGGTGACGGGTGCTCGGACACCTGCCAGGTGGAGGACGGGTGGGGCTGCGACGGCGGCCCCAGCGCCTGCGCTCCCCTGTGCGGCGACGGGATCGTGGTCGCCGGCCACGAGGGGTGTGACGACGGCAACGGGGACGCGGGCGACGGGTGCTCGGACGCCTGCGAGGTGGAGGACGGGTGGAGCTGCGAGGGCGAGCCCAGTGTGTGCACGCCGGACGCGCTGGACAGCGACGGGGACGGCGTGCTGGACGACGGCGACGGCAGCGGCGTGGTGGCCGACGGGCCCTGCGCCGGGGGCGCGACGACGGGCTGCGATGACAACTGCACGAACGTCGCGAACCCCGACCAGGCGGACCTGGACGGCGACGGCTTCGGCGACGCCTGCGACACGGACGCGGACGGCGACCAGGTCCTCGACGACGCGGACAACTGCGTGGGCGTGGCGAACTCCGACCAGGCGGACGTGGACGGAGACGGGGCGGGCGACGCTTGTGACTCCGACGCGGATGGCGACGGCGTCCCCAACGACGTGGAGACGGGCGACGACGATCCCACGGACCCCCTCTCGGCGGACACAGACGGCGACGGGCTGTGCGACGGTCCCACGGCCGTCGAGGGGATCTGCGCGGCGGGCGAGGACACGAACGCGGACGGCGTCGTGGACGGCGGCGAGTCCGACCCCAACAAGTCCGACACGGATGGGGATGGCCTCACCGACGGGCGGGAGGCCACGGAGCTTGGGACAGACCCCACGCTGGCCGACACGGATGGGGGAGGGGCGAGCGACGGGGACGAGCTGGCGGCGGGGACGGACCCGCTGGATCCCAGCGACGACATCGACCCCGACGGGGTCGTGACCCTGGGCGGCGGGGCGTCCGCGAGCGGCTGTGGGAGCTGCTCCTCGGGCGAACCGCTCGATCCGGGCGCGGCGCTCTGGTGGGTGTTGGTCGCGGCCGCCCTGGGCTGGGTCACGCGCCGCAAGCGCTGGACGCCACCGGCCCAATGAGCCTGGCGGAGTGCTCCTGCCCGCAGCCCGGCGCCCGGCCCGACGCCGGGGCGGGCCCCCGCGCGGAGGCGAGTGGCGGACGCCTACGGGCCCCCGAGGACGACCTCGTGGGGCCGCAGATCCGCGACCTTCCATCCGCCTGCTTCGCGGACCAGAGACACCGTGATCTCCCCCGACTCCGTGCGAGCCTGGGCGGCCCCGGAGGCGGGGCCGGAGGGGGTCACGGTGACGCCATCCGTGAGCGCCCGGGCGACGGCGGCCAGGTGTGTCCACCGCTCGCCGGACAGCACGGCGGCCAGGCGGGCCTCGGACCAGCGCGCGGCCTCCTCCTTGGGGAGCAAGGCGAGGAGGGCGGCGTAGTCCCGGGCGTTCAGGGCTTCGGCGAGGAGGGCCACGGCGGCCTGGGGCGTGGGAGCCGCCAGGGCGATCAGCCGCGGCAGGCGTACCCGGGGTGGTGAGCCGGCCTGGGAGACGACCGTGATCGCCTCCTCACCGAGCGCCCATCGGAGCTCGCGGCGAAGCTCCCGGGCGGCGGCGCCACGCGCGTCGAGGTTCTCGGGCCCGCCCGGCGCCCTCCCGCCCGAGGGGAGCCGCGC
>CAYZID010000254.1:0-8869 GCA_964478315.1 uncultured Myxococcales bacterium
GGCACGCACATCGACTCGCCGTGGCTCGGTCCGCCTTTTCAGGATGGGAACTATCACGACAAGAAGGGCGCCACCGTGTTCGGGATCGGCCGCCCGTCCATCGTCGATTTCGAGGAGCACGAATACGCGAGCCACGCCGTGCCCAGCGCCTACCAGAAGATGTCCCTCGAGGAGATCCGATCCCTGGCCAAGAAGCACGGCAAGAAGAGCAAGGCCGCCCGCACGGGCGTCCTGAAGCCACGCTGAACCGAGCGAGCCCCAACGGGGGGCCCCTCCCAGGGCACGGACGCCGTGGTCCACCGAGGGGGCCCGCGCTGGGGGGCGTCACCGCGATGATGAGGAAACCGATGAATGGAATGGGAAGAAACGGGAAGGTGAGACGCGCTTGGACCCGGAGGGGGGGAGCCGCTCGACGCGAGCCCGTGGCGCTCGTCGGGGCGCTCGGGCTGTTGGCCGGCCTCACCCTGGGCCCCGCGCCCGGCTACGCCATGGGCGAGGACGAGTTCTTCGCCGAGGAGGCCGCGCGCGGGCGTGTGGACCTGGAGCTCCTCACCAGCCGCGGAGAGACGGACGCGTGCTTCCTGTATGACAAACGTCACCGCGCCGTGTTCTGCGTGGCGACCACGGACGCGGCCACGGACGCGGCGAGCCCACCGGGAAAGACGAGCCCCGAGAAGGCGGCAGCGGACACGCTCTGGGTCGCCGTGTTCTACGACGGCCGGCGCGACACCCTCACGACCATCCCCTTCGCCCAAAGGCCCAAGGCCTCCCAGGACGACGACGACTGGGTGGCGCGCCCCAAGGCGCTCAAGAAGATCAACAAGAGGCTGCGCAAGGGACGCTGGGCCCGGCGCGTCTACGCCCAGGACTTCGACGAGGGCAAGCACACGCCCTTCGCGGAAGGCTACAGCCTGGAGACGCGCCACGACGAGACCGAGCTGACCATCTACCAAGGGGACGCCGAGCGCCCCCTGGCGACCTACCCGCTCCGAGAGCTGTGGGGCCTCTACACGGCCGAAGGCGATCTGCCGCTCATCGTCGTGGACGAGCCGCCAGCGGGCACCAAGGGCCCGGCCGCCCTCCGCGTGCGCCTCGTGCGCCACGCCGACCTCAAGAAGGCCGCCAAGCGGGCCAAGAAGGGCAAGAAGGGCCGATAGCGTCGCCTCCCGGCGCGCTCGGGAGGGCCCGCGCTACTTGCCGAGCGCGTCCAGGCCCGCTTGGGCGTTGACGTTCTTGCGGTGGACCTCCAGAACCTGCTGGAACAGCGCGCGGGCCTCGGCGGTGCGGCCTTGGCGGACGTAGGTCCAAGCCAGGCCCAGCGTCATCTCCGTGTCGCTCGGGAAGTCCTCCAGCACGGCCCGGTAGCGCCTCTCGGCCTCCTTGTAGCGCCCCAGCGAGAAGGCGATGAAGGCCAGGCGGCTGCCCGCCGTGTAGTTGTGGGGAGCCCGCGCCAGCACCGCCTTGCCCAGCGCCTCGGCCTCGCCCCACCGCTTGGCCGCCATGAGGGGCAGCATGGCTCCGAGCTTGGGCTCGATGGCCTTGGGCGCCAGCGCCTGGGCCTTCTCGTACCGCTTCACCGCGTCCGCGTAGCGCCCCTTGAGGTAGTACAGCCACCCCGCCCGAAGGTTCCCCAGGTAGTGGTCCGGGGCCTGCCGCAGCACCTGCAAGGTGTCGTTGAGCGCCCGCGCGTAGTCCCCCGTCGCCTCATAGGCGAACGAGGACTCGAACAGCGCTGGGATCTTGGACGCCTCGCCGGCGCGCGCGGGCTGCGCCCAGGTCGCCAGGCCCAGGGCTGCGGTCAGCGTCCAAGCCAGGGCCAGCTTGCGGCCACCAACGCGCCGGACGGGGGGCTGCACCTTGCGGGTCTTCATGACAGAACTCCTTGAGGATGAGAGCGAATCCAGGCAACCGGTGTGGGAGCGGGAGACGATCGCGGCCGTCACAACACCGCCGAGAGGCCCAGTGTGCCCCCCAGGACGGCGAAGTCGTCGGATCGGCCGCCGATGACGTCGCCGAGGTTGTGCCGGAAGGCGGCGGACACCGTGAGATAGCGGTTGAGGTGCAGGGTGACGCCGGCGCGATAACCCCCGACATAATGCTCGTCCGCGGACCAGACGCTGAGGCCCTGGTCCTCCACGGCGAATCGGCGGCCGCCATACCAGCCCGAGAGATCCACCGAGATGAGGTGCGTGGGCCACCACGTGACCCCCAACGAGCCGGAGAGGTCCGTCTCCGTGGAGCGCGTCCCCGAGCCGCTCGTTGGGTTCGGAGAGCTCACGCCGCTCCCAGGCTCCATGGGCCCCGCCGGGCCCAGCGCGACCGCCACCGTGCGCGTCCCCGGCGAGGCCATGAACCGTCCCCCGAGCGCGAAGGTCAGCGACGAGAACGGCGCCCACAGGAGCGCCGCATCACCCTGCCACACGAGCCCCGCCCCCAGCGTGAGCCCCGAGCCCGACAGCGAGACTCCCCACCCGTCCAAGTAGCCCCCAGACAGCATCACGAGCCCACCTTTGGGAGACTCGGCGTTCCCCGTGAGGCCCGCCCCCGAGAACCCAAACCACCCGTGGGTGCCCCGCCAGCCCAGCCCCGCGCCGAGGACGGTCTGCGCATACGTGGTCGCGTCGACGGCGCCCTGCGCCTGCACCAACGTGGCCCCGCCCCAGAGCTCGAAGCCCGACGCCCACCGCCCCCCGGCCGTGGCCGTGACCAGCGTGTAGCTGTCCAACGCGCTGGACCCCACGTAGCCGAACCCGCCGCCCACCAACCCCAGCCGTGCCTTCGTGCGCCTCGCGTCGGCCTTGGCTTCGGCCAACTCCAGGCACGCGGCGACTCGCGCGTCCGCGCCCAGGGCCTCCCCGGCGCGGTGACACGCGCGCCGCCCGGCGTCGAGCTCCCCGAGCTGGACCAGCGTCAGGCCGAGTCCCAAGCGCGCCACCGCGTCGGAGGGAGCGGCTTTCAGCGCCGCCTCGTAGTGTGGCCTCGCGGACCGGTAGTCCCCGCGCATGTAGTAGGCCAACCCCAAGCGCAGGTGCGCCCAGCGGTTGTCCGGGTCCAAGACCAGGACGCGCAGGCCGGCCTCCACGGCCTCGGACCAACGCTCCGCGCCCACGCGGGCGCGCTGGAGGCCCAGCCAGGCGTCCTCGCTGGTGGGCTGGAGCTGGGTGGCGCGCAGGTACAGCGCCTCGGCGCGGGGGAAGTCCTGGGCTTGGAGGGCCGCCCAGGCCGCGGAGATCACGGACGTGTAGTCGGTGGGAGCGGAAGCGGTCGCGCCTGCGGAAGCGGTCGCGCCTGCGGAAGCGGGCGCCGAAGCGGGCGCGGTTGCGGTCGCGCCTGCGGAAGCGGGCGCGGCGAGCAGCAGGGCGGCGCTCGCGGCGAGGAGGCTCGGTCGAAGACGTCGGTTCATGCGATCACCTCGGCGGTCCAGAGCGGTCGGTCGCCTCGGAAGGCGCGGAGTTGGGCGGGGCCGTGCGGGGCCAAGGTGGCCTCCAGGCGGTCGGGCATGGTGGGCAGGGCGCCCTCCAGCTCGGTCGTCACCACCAGGGCGCCGCCCCCCGCGGCCGCCACGCGCGAGGTGGTCGCCACGGCGCCCGTGACGCGGAAGGGCAGCAGCAGGTCGTGGGCGAGCCGGCGGGGCCAGGACATCCACGCCGTCACCGCCGGCGTGTCGCCCCAGCGCAGGCTGGGGTCCTCGGCCCAGGGGAGGCGCGCCAGGGCCAACGAGTAGGCCGCCAGCACCGTGTCGGCGCGGCCCGTGTAGTCCAAGAAGGTCGCGTAGTGGTCGTCGGCGTAGAAGGGCGCCTCGCCCAGCGCGCGGTCCGCCGCCGCCACCTCGTCGACCCGGGCCACGACGCGGCGCCCGCCCAGGGCGTCGATCTGGCTCTCCCACACCTCCTCGCGGCCCGGCGGCGGCGCCACCACGCGGGCGCTCGCGGTGTCGGCGTGCCGCTCCACCCGCCAGCGCAGCGCGCGGCCGGGCTCCAGGCCCCACGTGGCGCGCACGCGGGCCGCCAAGGGCAGGGCCGCCACGCGGTCCCCCTCACCCGGGCAGCCGTGGGTCACGTAGCGGGCGGCGCCGCCCTCCTGGGAGGCCGACGCGCGCACGTAGTGGAGCAGCTCGGCGGGCACGGTGGGCGCGCCCAGCTCGGGGCTGCGTTGGACCTGGAGGTGCAGGTGGGGCACGGGTGAGCGCCCGGAGCTCCCCACGCGCGCCAGGGTCTGACCGCGGACGACCGCCTGGCCGGGCGCCACGAGCGCCGAGCCCTTCTGCAGGTGGGCCAGCACCGTGTAGACGTTGCCCGCGTGCCACAGGACGATGGCGTTCCCCCAGTTGTTCGCCACGTCCACCTCCCCCAGCGGCGTGTCGGGCAGGTGGTTCACCACGCGCACGACCTTGCCGTCGGCGGGAGCGACCACGGGGGCCCCGTAGGCGTAGTAGTCCTCCAGGGACAGCGTCTCGCCGCGCGGGGGGCGGTGGGGGCTCCCGCCCTCGTCGAGGACCTCGAAGTCCCAGGCGTGGGCCCAGGGGCCCTGGTGGGTGTGGGGGCCGTTGGGGCCCTGGGTGATGGTCCACTGCCCCAGCACGGGCAGGAAGAAGGCGGGGACGGCGGGGTCGGGGTAGCGACGGGCGCGGTAGACCACGCGGCGCAGGTTCTCCTCGGGCGTGGCGGGGACGCCGCGGACCAACTCCAGGGCGCCGGGGGCCAGGGAGCCGCCGGGCACGCCCGTCTGAAGGGCCGAGAGGACGAGGAGGGTCGTCGTGATGAAGGGCAGCGCCAGCACGGGCAGGTCGTAGGGGTTGAGGAAGGCCAGCAGGGCGGCGGCGACGACGGCCGCCAGGGCGCCCGCGCCGGCGGCCAGCGCGAGGGAGGCCGGGCGCAGGACGACGAAGACGCCGCCCACGGCGATGGCCGGGAGCAGGAAGTTGAAGGCCACGAAGTGGGCGTCCAGGTCGCTGGGGCGGCCGCCCAGGGACAGGTAGACGGCGGCGCCGGTGGCGAAGCCCAGGAGCGAGAGGATGGCCGCCCAGCGCGAGGCCAGGAGCAGCCCCGCGAGGACCAGGGCGCCCGAGGCGGTGGAGAGCTGGAAGAAGACGGCGCCCAGCGAGCGGAGGTACAGGGCGACCCAGTCGGGGGCCCAGGGCTGCACGAGCCCCTCGCCCAGGTGCTGCGTGAGGATGGGGTCCAGGGCGACCTCGATGGCCGAGAAGCGGCGGGCGGCGAGGAGCGCCACCCAGCTCACGAAGACGAAGGGCAGCGAAAGGACCGGCAGGGTGAACAGGCGCTCGGCGGCGTTGCGCAGGGCGGCACCCACGACGACCGTCAGCAGCGAGGCCACGGCGAGCAACAGGTAGAAGGTGGGCGAGGGGCGGAAGAACAGGCCCAGGGCCAGGGCGACCAGGAGGCCGTTGAAGCCGTAGAAGCCGTCGGCCAGGTGGGCGGCGGGGCGGCGGAGGGCCCAGGCCCAGAGCTGGGCCGACACGAGGCCCACGAGGCCCGCGACGCCGTGGGCGGGAACGGCGACGAAGGTGGCGAGGAGGAAGAAGAAGCCCGCCAGGGGGTTGGCGGCAAAGAGGACCTGGGCGTAGGCCGTGAGCGCCGCGCGGGCGTGCGAGGCCACGCGCGCGGCCCAAGACGCGGGGCGGCCCGTGGACCTGGGTACCGCCGGTGGGGCAGGTGTCTCGGCGCGAACGGTCAAGGCGTCTCCGAAAGAGGCCGCCCACCTGCCCCTCGGGAGGAACGAGGAGGGGCAAGGGGCAGGCGGGCGGCGGGCGAGAGAGGGGCGAGGGAGGGGGCCGGAGCCTACGGAGCCAACCGCGCGGGCAGGTGCTCGCCGCGCTTGACGTCATCGAGCGTCTCGGCCTCGCGGATGACGTCGATGGAGCCGTCCTCGCCCAGGAGGACCACCGGGGGCCTCAGGCGGATGAAGGACATGGACTGGGTGACGTTGTAGGCGCCCACGGGCCGGATGACGAGGGCGTCACCGGCCTCCAGCGGCGGGAGCATGACCGAGGGGCGCACGACGTCGATGTTCATGCACAGGGGGCCGTAGACGACCGTCTCCTCCAGCATTCCGCCGCGGTCCACGACGGGCAGCACGTCGTGGCGGTACCAGAAGGAGGTAAAGAGGACGTTCACGCCGGCGTCGACGATGATGGCGCGCGTGCCGTTCGCCAGGCGCTTGTGGCCCACGACGCGGGTGAGGGCGAAGCCCGCCTCGTCCACGATGGCGCGGCCCGTCTCCAGCATGAGGGTGGGCAGCTCGTCGGGCGGGAAGCCGGCGCCGAGCAGGGCCCGGGTGACGGCCTCGGCGTAGTCGTCGATGGGCGGCGAGGCGTCCGCGCCCGGGGCGTACTGGGCGTGGAGGGTGGCGCGGGAGGCGAAGCCGCCGCCCACGTCGATGCGCTCCACGGCCACCCCGTACTCGCGGCGCGTGGTGAGCGCCAGGTCGGCTAGCTTCTCGGCGGCGCGGCCGTAGGCGGCGGGTTCCAGGATGAACGTCCCGATGTGGGCGTGGAGGCCGTCGAGGACCAGGTGGCCGCCGGACATGATGCGGCGGATGGCGTCCAGGGCCTCGCCGTTGTCGTAGTTGAAGCCGAAGCGGTCCCAGCGGGGGTGGATGCCGGTGTCCATGTTCACGCGGATGGACACGGGGACCACGCGCCCCAGCTCGCGGGCGATGCCCTCCAGGGCGTAGAGCTCCTCGTAGTGGTCGATATGGATGTGAGCCCCCTCCTCCACGGCCTGGCGCAGCGCCGGGACGGGCTTGTAGGGGCCGTTGAACAGGATGTGCTCGCCGGGGATGCCCAGGCGGCGGGCCATCTCGTATTCCATCTCGCTGACCACCTCGGCCCAGGCGCCCTCTTGGTGGAGGATGCGGCACACGGCGTCCAGGTAGTTGGTCTTGTAGGACCAGGCGAACTGCACCTTGGGGTAGCGCAGGGAGAAGGCGCGGTGCGCTTCGCGGTAGCGGCGGCGCAGGGCGTGCTCGCTGAAGACGAACACCGGGCTGCCGAAGCGCTCGATGAGGTCGCGCACGGCGACGCCGTCGATGCGGTCCAGGTTGCGGCGGCTGGGGGCGCGGCCGAACTTGTTGGCGAGGTGGCTGCCGTGCCGCTGGATGGTGGGCTTCTCGTAGGGCAGACGGGGGCCAGAGGACGAAGGCGTGTTGGGGTTCATGCGGGCGCGACCTCCTCGCGGTGCAGGGCGCCGCGGGTCACCAGGGATTGATAGTCTTCCAAGGAGCAGATCTGATCGAAGGAGTGGCGCAGGAACATGACGCCCGCAGGCGCCGGCTCCATGGGCTGCACGGCCTGCCCCAGCGCCAACTGCACGGTGGCCCAGGGGAGGTTTCGACCGGCCCCCACGCTCAAGTAGACCCAGGCCGGAAAGCGCGGGTTGATCTCGATGAGGTAGAGCGGGCCCGCGCCCGAACCGGACGCATCCGCGGGCGCCGCGGCCCGCATGACCTCCAGCTCGCACGGCCCGCGCCAACCGATGGCGGCCACCGCGTCGCGCACGAAGGCGTCCAGCTCGGGGTCGGCGATGGTGATGCCGCCCCAGGCCTTGCCCTTGTCGGTGAGCTGCATCTTGCGCATGGCCACCGAGCCCACCAGCCCGCCCTCGCCGTCGCCCACGGCGACGACGTCGTACTCCTCGCCCGAGACGAACTCCTGGACGATGATGGGCAGACCCCATTTCGCGCGAATGCGCTCGAAGTGGGCGTGGACCTCCATGGGCGAGGCGGCGAGGGCGGCGTCGTAGAACTGCCCCTTGACCATGACCGGGAAGCGCAGCTTGTCGTCCAGCGAGGAGATCTGCCCGGGCTCGGTGATGGTCACGGCCTTGGGCGTGGGGATGCCCCGCTCGTCGCGCAGCGCGTTCAGGCGGTCCTTGGCGCGCAGGCGCAGCATGTCCTCCGTGGGCAGGAAGGTGCGGATGCCCAACTCCCCGAGGCGCGGCAGCAGCTTGATGTAGGCCGCCAGCTCGCTGTCCAACGTGGGCAGGATGACGTCCAGCGGGGTCTGGCGGTGGATCTCCTGGAGGCGCTCGAACAGCACCCCCGCCCCTTGGGACGGGTAGGGCATGAGGTAGACGTGGTCGGCCACGCCCTCCATGAAGTTGCCCGGGTCCAGGACGTCGTAGGCCAACCCGACGATCCGGCAGTCCGGGCAGGCGGCGCGGATGGCGCGAATGACGGGGACCCCCGGCGCGGGGTTGTCCGTGGCGTTCATCCCCGTCACGGCGACGGTCAGCGGGCGCGCGCTCACGACCGCGCTCCCTCGGCCTTGGGGATGAGGCCCATGTCCCGCACGCGGAACAGGAACTGCTCCACGTCCCGGCGGGCCGTGTCCACGTCCACCTCGAAGCGGGCCACGAGCTCCCGGGCCAGCTCGTCGGGGCCGGGAGCGGCCGCTGCGGTGTCGCCGCTGGCGTGGGCCGCCTCGGTGTGCTCGATGAGCCGCCGCAGCAGGAAGGTGCCCGTCGTGCTGAGGCTGTAAGTGTGACCCGTCCGCGTGTCGAACAGGAATCCGTTGTCGCTGAGCGCCAGGTGCTTGAGCACGGTCGCCGCCTCCGTGTGTCCGTGGGGAGGGCTGTGGCGGAGGGCATCCCGCGCCCCCCGCGACCTACGGCCTGCTGTCCTAGCAAGGGGCGTGCCACGCCGCGCGCCGGAGACGTTCCCTTTCGTCTCCACGGGTTAGAAAGGCACTCTCGGGGGCGTGCCCGGTCCTTCGTGCAGGATTTGCACGCCTCTCCCCCGGCGACGTGCGGCTTCTGCAGAATGCTCTCCGGGCAAGCGCTCGGGCGGGGCGATGACTCCCAGATCCGCCACCTACTCTGGGATTCGGCTTTGGATCCCGCGTGTGGGCGGC
>CAYZID010000255.1:0-8749 GCA_964478315.1 uncultured Myxococcales bacterium
GGTGTCCCAAGGGTGTCCCAAGGGTGTCCCAAGGGTGTCCCAAGGGTGTCCCAAGAGTGTCCCAAGAGTGTCCCAAGAGTGTCCCGTCAGTGGAGGATGGTGCCCCCGCCGCCCGGGCCCGTGGGGGGGGGCGTGATGGTCCCGAACTTGTCCTCGTACATCTTGATGTTCGCGGCGAGCGCGGCCTGGAGGAATTTGGCGTGGATGGGGCTCAGGATGAGCCGCGCGCGCACCTTGGCCTTGCGGGACTGGGGGGGGAGGAAGACGCCGTCGAGGACGAACTCCGTGGCCGTGTGCGACACCCGCGCGAGGTTGCAGTAGGCGCCCATGGCCAGCTCGTCGGGGATGTCCACCTCGACCTGGACCGTCTTGGGCGTGTTCTCATCGGCCATGTTCGTTCTCCGTGGTGCGGTTGAAGGAAAGGGCTGGGCTGCTGAAGCGCCCCGTGAGCGACGCCCACAGGACGACGAAGCCGACCAACATGAAGGGGGCCGAGAGCCACTGGCCCATGGTCAGGCCCCAGCCCGAGCCGTCGGCGAGCGCCGTGAACTCCTTGAAGCCTTCGAGCACGATGCGGCCTCCGAAGTAGAGGACGAACGTGAGGCCCGTGAGGAGGCCCAGGGGACGCGGGATCCCCGCGCGGCGGTAGCGGGCGCGTAGGGCGAGGAGGAGGAGCAAGATCCCCAGGCCTAGGGCGGCCTCGTAGAGCTGGCTGGGGTGCCGCGGGATGTGCGCTGGGAGATAGGCGAGGGCCTCGGGGCTGAGGTCGTGGGGGAAGTCGGGGGCGGCCGTGATGGGACTTTGGGGGTGGTATCGCCCGAAGACGAAGGCCCACGGGACGTCGGTGGGGCGGCCGACGATCTCGGAGTTGAACAGGTTGCCCAAGCGCACGGCGACGGCCATCACGGCACCCGTGAAGACCACGCGATCGAAGATCTTCAGGAAGGGTACGCGCCGGCGGCGCGCCCAGAGCCAGGTCACGAGCATCACCCCCACGCCCCCGCCGTGGCTCGCCAGGCCTCCCTCCCAGAGCTGGAAGATGCGCGCGGGGTGGGCCAGGTAGGCGGCCGTGTCTCCATAGAACAGGACGTGCGCCGCCCGCGCGCCGACGAGGGCGCCGGCGACGATCCCCAGCATCCACCAGGCCACCTCGCGGGAGGCAGCCGGACGCTCCGGGGGAGGCGTCTCCGCCAGGGTGAGCCAATCCAGCAGGAGGTAGCTCGCCACGGTCCCGGCGGCGAACAGCAGAGAATACCAGCGCACGGGAAACCCACCCACCGTGGTCAGCACGGGGTCGGGGGCCCAGGAGATGAAGCCCATGAGCGGGCCCAGGCCGCTCACCGGCGCCGCCGGAGGAAGCGGAAGCCCTCCAGGCCCGGCACCTGGCTGGCCGTGATGTGGAGGCCGCGGAGGCGCTCCACGGCGGCCTCGTGGATGAACAGGCGCAGCCCCTGGGTCTCCAAGACGACGTCCTCGGGCCCGGGCTCGTCCTCGAAGGCGAAGTCCAGGTCCCACGCCGCGGAGCGGCCGCTCACGGGGCCGCCGCTGAGGAGGATGCGCAGCCCGCTGCCCAGCACCCCCGCGCGGTGGGCCAGGAGGCGGATGGCCCGCGCGGCGTCCGCGTCGAAGGTGACCGGCGCCCCCGGGGCTGGTGTGGCGGTGCCGGGGCTCGGGGGGGGCGGCGCGTCGGCGTCGAGGGTCGTCGCGCCCGGCGGGCGTGCGGACGAGGGATGGGGCCCGCGGGCGGGACGCGCGTAGGCGGGGTCGGGCTCCGCCGGGGTCCAGGCCACGCCGGGTGCCAGGGGGGGGACGCGGGGGCCTCTCCCAAGTGCGGCGGGACGCCCCCTACCCTGGCCGCCCACTCCCGACGTCGGCATGGGACGCGCCGTCCATCGGACTTCCTCGACGACCACGCGCGAGCGGCCGGCCCCGGCGCGGACCGCCAGCGACGCCGACGTCGAAGCCGCCCCGCGCGGCGGCGCGGCCGGTGTCGGGGCGGCGCTCGGCGTCACGGGGGCCCTCCGTCGTGGCGGAGGGGTGGGGTCCTCGAACTGCATGCGCTGCTCCACCGGCACCCACGTGCGCGGGTCACGGCGGGGCCCTGGAGGGAACGGGCGTGCGGGGATGGCGGGCTCGTAGGCGGGGGCCGCGTCCTTCCCACGCGGGGGCTTGGCTTCCGTCGCCTTGGATTGGGGCTGCTTGGGTCGGGGCGGTCTGGGGCGCGGTACGTCGTCGAAGTCCAGGTTGCGAAAGCGTTTGGCGATCCCCTTGGGGATCTCACCTCGGTCTCGTTCTCGGTCGCTCACCGGCCCCTCGCCCCCGTCATCTCCCAACCCGGGCCCGCCCCATGGAGCAGGACCCTCGCTCCGCAGGCTAATCCCTCACGCATCTCCCGCCAATCTCGCGTCTGCCAGGACCCACCCGAGCCCGTCGAAGAGGTCCACGCGCCCCTCCGCAGTCCGGGGCGCCGCCGGCCTCGGGGCGTCGCCAGCCTGGCCCTCGCCGGTCTGGCCCTCGCCCTCCGCGAGCCGGTCGATGAGCACCAGCGTCGCGTTGAGGCGGCCCACGTCCAGGACATCGCCAGCCGGGAGCTCGGCGAGGCCCGGTGAGCCGGTGAAGTTCAGGGGACAAACGTCGCGCCAGACGGGAGGCGTGGCCTGGGGCGCGCCGGCCTCGGCGGGCTCGGTCAGTTGGATGGGAAGCCCGTGGGTCCGGCAGATGAGGGGCCGCGCGGCGTAGGTGCGGCAGGCACCCTCATCATCCAGGAGGGGACAGCGCGGATCGGCCCGTCCTCGCTCCAGCCGCACGCGGATCGCCTCTCGGGAGGTCGCGTCCAGGGCCCGCACCGCCGCGGTCAGGCGCGCGAACTCCACCGGCAGCACGCTGAGGTGCTGGTGGCAACAGGTGGAGCAGCCGCGCGCACAGGCGAACGACTGGGGGTAGCGGGCGGTGACGGCCGCGGCGAAGGCGTCCACCTTGGCTACCAGGGCTTCGTAGTGAGCGCGGGCGGCGAACGAGGCACCGGGCTCCGCATGGGGCCCCGCCTCAGTGATCGGGCACCTCGTACAGCGTGTACCAGCCCTCATGGCGCATGTCCCGGCCCTGGACGACGTCGTAGTAGGCCTGCTGGAGCTGGAGGGTCACGGGGCCGGGCTTGCCGGCGCCGATCGGCCGGCGGTCCAGCTCGCGCACGGGGGTCACCTCGGCGGCCGTGCCGCACATGAAGACCTCGTCGGCGATATAGAGGACGTCGCGCGTCATGCGCTCCTCGCGGATCTCCAGGCCCTGCTCGCGGGCGATGGTCAGCAAGGTGTCGCGGGTGATGCCGCCGAGGATCGAGCCGCCGAAGGGGGGCGTGTAGAGGGTCCCGTCGAGCACGGCGAAGAGGTTCTCGCCGCTGCACTCGGAGACGTAGCCCTCGGTGTCCAGGAGCAGGGCCTCGTCGTAGCCGTCCATGAGGGCCTCGCGCTTGGCGAGGATGGAGTTCACGTAGTGACCGATGACCTTGCCCTTGTGGAGCTGGCTGTTCACGTGGGGGCGGACGAAGGACGAGGTGCGCAACCGCACGCCCTTGGTGAGCCCCTCCTCCCCGAGGTAGGCCCCCCAGGGCCAGGTGGCGATGGCCACGTGCGTGGGGTTCTCCATGGCGGCGACGCCCATGGCCCCGGAGCCCACGAAGGCGATGGGGCGCAGGTAGCAGGCGCGCAACTTGTTGCGCTGGACCGTGGCGATGGCCGCGTCACAGAGCTGGTCCACGGAGTAGTCCAGGGGCAGCGTGATCATGCGCGCGCCCTTGACGAAGCGCTCCATGTGCTCGCGCAGCCGGAAGATGGCGCTGCGGCCGTCGGCGAGCTGATAGGCGCGGATGCCCTCGAACACCCCCAGCCCGTAGTGCAGCGAGTGCGTCAAGACGTGCACGTTGCACTCGTCCCAGGGCACCATCTCGCCATTGAACCAGATGACGTCGGCCTTCTGTACCATGTGCCCTCCGTTCGGTCGCGCTGACGCAGTGAGTCCGTCGCCTCGCCTCCGCCGTCGTCGCCGCGCGACCCGAGGCCGGCGAGGTGTACGTGCGAGGTCTTGGCGTGCTCGTGGGGCGTTCCCCGTCAGGTGTCATGCCCCATCGGGCCGGGCATTTCAACCCGCATCCGAGGCGGGGGTGCGATCCCCACGGCCCCTCTAGGATCACGCGGCCATTTCGGTGCGTGAGGCGTTTCGCGCCCAGGAGGCGATGGGGAGCCACACGACGGCCATGAGGCCGGCCGTCACGGCGAACAGAGTAGCGTAGGAGGTCGCCCCGGCCAGCACGCCGCCCACCAGCGGCATGAGGGAGGCCGGGAGGCTCAGGAGGGAGTAGCTGGCGCGGTAGCTGGGGCGGCGTCGGGCGGGCGCGATCTCGAGCACGCCCGAGGAGAACCCCACGGAGCGACCCGAGCGCGTGGCTCCAGCGAGCGCCGTGGCGACCACGAGGGCTGGCCACCCCAAGATCGTGGACGAAAGCGCCACGAGGGGCGCGACGGCCCCCACGGCGGCGCAGGCGGCGATCATCGGCTTGGAACCCAGGCGGTTCACGATCCGACCCCAGGCGAGGTTACCCAGCAGTGAGCCCGCGACGATGGCGCCCAGCAGGAGGCTCACGGCGTAGGGCGGCGCGTCGGGCGAGCGCTTGAGGGCCACCGCATAGAAAGGCAACGACAGGAGGTGGAACCCCGTGGCCCAGGTGACGAAGCCCAGCCCTCGCAGCGCCCGGAAGGGCTCGCGGAGCGACGCGAAGTAGGCCCCCCAGGGGCGCATGGGCGGCGGGTCGGGGTCGGGGTCTTCCCGGATGGCCCAGATGCCGAGCGAGCTCACGAGGAACAGGCCCCCCGAGACCAGGAACACGGCGGCGTAGTTGTCCGGGTAGGCGCCGGCTAGGAGCACCCCACCCAAGGCGGAGGCCGCGAGCGACAGGACGCTGCCCGTGGCCTGGCGCGTGGCGAAGAAGGTGCCGCGGTGGCGGAGGGGGATGATCTTGCCGATGACGGCGGTGTACGGGACGCCCCCCAGCGCCCCGCCCAGGGCGAAGACGCCCAGGAACACGAACAAGCTCACCGCCGTGGCACCCGGCTGATCGGCCCCCACGGCCCACGTGACGCTGCCCAACCCCAGCCACATGAGGGCTCGCAGGAGGATGGCCGTGAGGAGGACGGGGCGCTTGCGGTGGAGGGGCTCCACGTAGCGCGCCACGAAGATCTGCGGGACGGTGGAGGCGGTCGCCATGAGCGCCGCCAGGCCCCCCACCCAGACGGCCGAACCCGTGAGGTCAGCCACCAGGGAGGGGATGACGACGTTGATGTCGGCCACGGCCATGGCCATGGAGATGGCCGCCCCGTGCCACACGGCGCCCCAGAAGTTCACCGGCCTCATGAGGGGCTCCCGCGGGCCGTCTTCGTGGGTCGCGGGCTCCTGGGGCGCGGGTCGCGGCGGGGCGCTCACAGGGTTCGGGCGACCTCCCACGCCGAGCGCACGGCACCCTCTACTTGGCCCAGCTCGCGGGCGTCGCCCACCGTGTAGACGGGCGCCCCGACGGTCCGCTGGGCCGCCTCGGCGTCCTCCCAAGGGCCGGCCAGGGGCTTGGTCCCCGCGGCCACCACGAGGGTGTCGAAGGGGCCCAGGCGCTCCTCGCCCTGGGCACCCCGCACGGTGGCGTAGAGGGGCCCCGCGGCGTCTTCGCCGGCCGGCTCCACGCGCGTGAGCGTCGCGCCCAGGCGCACGTCCACGGGAGCGCCGTCCAGGCGCCTCATGGTGAGCTTGCGAGTGATCATCTCCATATCGTGGGCCAGGGTGTCACGTTGCTCCACGATGGTCACGGTGGCGCCCGCCTCGGCCAGCTTCTCGGCCAGCTCCACGCCGATGAGGCCCCCGCCGAGGACGAGCGCGTGCGCGCCCGCCGGGCGCTCGCCCCGGAGCAGGGCCTCCACGCCGTCGAACCCGCTCACGGCTCGCTCCCGGAGCCCCGGCACGGGCGGCACGACGGCCTCGGCGCCCACGGCGACGATGACGGCGTCGGGGTGCAGGGCGCGCACAGAGGCCGGCGTGGCCTCCACGCCGCGCTCCACGCGGGCGCCCGCGGACAGGGCGTGGCGCACGAAGGAGTCGGTCATGCGCTCCATGGCCGCCTTGCCGGGGGCCAGGTGGGCCATGGCGAGCTGGCCGCCCAGGCGCTCGGGGTGTCGCTCGAAGAGGGTCACGTCGTGGCCGCGCTCGGCGGCCACGCGGGCCGCCGTGAGGCCCGCCGGCCCTCCCCCCACGACGACGACCCGCTTGGGTCGCGCGGGGGTCGAGGCGTCGTCGCGCGCCACCATGTGCTCGCGGCCGGCCTCGGGGTTGACGATGCAGCCGATGCCCCGGCCCGCCTTGACCCCCGCGAGGCAGCCCTGGAGGCAGCCGCCGCACTGGACGACCACCTCGTCGCGCGCGGTCAGCATCTTGTGGGGCAGGTCGGGGTCTGCGACCAGGGCGCGGCCCAGGGCCACCAGATCCACGGCGCCGTCGTCGAGGAGGGCGCGGAGAGCGCTGGGCTCGCCCAGGCGGCCGGCGGCCATGACGGGCACGGCGACGACGGCCTTGATCCGGCGAGCGAGGTCGGCGTTGACGGCCGGGGGAAGGCTCATGTGCTGGTAGTACCAGGGCGGGGCATCGCAGGCGCTGCCGCTGACGACGTGGAGGCCAGCGGCGCCGAGCTCCACGAGCCAGCGGGCGGTGTCCAGGGCGTCCTCCACGCCCAGCCCGCCTTGGGTCTTCTCGGTGGCCGAGAGGCGGGCGAGGACGGGCAGGTCGGGGCCGGCGGCCCGGCGCACGGCCTCGAAGACGCGGCGGCCGAAGGTGCGGCGGCCCGCCAGATCGCCGCCGAAAGCGTCCTGGCGCTGGTTCGTGCGCGGCGAGAGGAACTGGGCCACGAGGTAGCCCAGCCCAAACTGGAGCTCGATGGCGTCGAAGCCGGCCTCGCGGGCGCGGCGGGCGGCGGCGCCGAAGGCGTCGACGAGGGCCTCGATGCGGGCGGGGGTGAGGACCTCCGGGGTGGCGCCCGAAGTGGGGCAGGGGACGGCCGAGGGGGCCTCAGGGGGCCGCTTGGAGGCTTTGGGGTTGGCGGCGCGCCCGGCGTGGTTGAGGTGGGCGATGGCCTTGGAGCCTTCGGCGTGGATGGCATCCACGAGGGCGCGGAGGCCCGGGACGACGGCGTCGTCGTGGGCGCCGAGCTGGCGGGGGTGCTCCTTGCCGGCGGGGTCCACGAAGAGCGGCTCGACGATGAGGCCACCCGCGCCCCCGCGGGCGCGGCGGGCGTAGTAGGCCACCAGGGGGGCGGTCACCGTACCGTCGAGGTCGCCGAGGCCCGTCTTCACGGGGGCCATGACCAGGGGGTTGGACAAGGTGAGCCCGCCGAGCTGGCGCGCTGCGAGGGTGCCATCAGGGGACGGGGAGACAGAGGACACAGAGGACATGGGAGGCCTCACGGTTCACCAGCCGGCCGCGAGCAGGAGGGCGCCCACCCCGAGACCCACGGCGACGTTGATGAGCTTGACGAGGAAGAACGAGCGCTTGGACAGCGCGAGCAGGGGGAGCGTCCCGTGGCCGTCCTGGACCGCCGAGCTGGCGACCAGGACGCTCAAGGGCAGGGTCCCCTGGGCGTAGAGGAGGACGAAGACCAGGTGGGGACCGGACTCGGGGATGATGCCCACGAGGGCGGCCAGGAGCAGGACGATCCAGGGGCTACCTTGGACCCAGGCGTGGAGGTCCACGTGCTGACTCAGCAGGCCGATGGCCACCAGGACGCCCAGCGTCCAGGCGAAGATGCGGGGGACGTGCTCGACGACCACGTGCCGCCACAGGTGATGGCGCAGGAAGTGGTCGGGCACGGTGGAGACGACGAACAGGCCGATGGTCATGACCAGCATGAGGGTCACGCGTTTCCAGTCCCACGTGGGCGGGCCCATCCAGCCGACGCCCAGGACCACCAGGAGGGCCGCCAGGCCAAGGGTCAGGCCCACGCGAGCCAGGGACGGGCGGCGCCACTGGTGCAAGACCTCGCCGCGGGGGTAGCAGCGGCAGCTCGGCGTGTCGTGCAGCTCGAGTTGGCACTCGTCCAGGGCTCGGGCGGCCACGGGCGCGGGGACCAGGCGGTCGGTGGCCCAGCCGGCGAGGACCCCCAGGAGCGCCAGGCCCACCGTCAGGGCCAAGGCCGTGCCGGGGAACTGGGCGAACATGACGAAGGACTCGTCGCCGCTGGTGGCGATCATGGCGGCTACGACGGCGCCCAGGGAGACGTTCCCGTGGGCGTAGAGGGTGACGACCATGTACGCGCCCAGGCACCCGGGCGCGGCGCCCAGCGCGGAGCCCAGCAGGAGCTGGCGCCACGAGCCGCCCCGCAGCAGCCGCTCGCTGGCGCCGCGCGTCTGCACGTTGACGTACTCGATGACCAGCATCATCACGCCCACGAAGGCGGTGATCATCGAGGCTTGGAGGACGTACTGCATGGCGTCCGAGCGGTGTCCCTGGAGCGTTCGTGGCGGCCCACGGTGGCGACGAGGCGGTTCGTCTCCGCCTCTCGGCGGGCCACCGTAACGACAGTCCGTGTCAGGGGCAACGGTTGATGCGCGCCAGGTCCAGCACGGCGTCTCTCTCGCCCGCCCCAGCGTCACGCTGACCTCCCCGCTCGCCCGCCCAGATCCGCCACCTACTCTGGGATTCGGCTTTGGATCCCGCGTGTGGG
>CAYZID010000256.1:0-8732 GCA_964478315.1 uncultured Myxococcales bacterium
AGTCTCTATGGAACTCGCTGTTGCTGTCGTTTCCAGGTCCCGGCGCCCACCCAGATCTACACTATCCACGTCTTCGGGAGGGTCGGATGGGTATATGGGGAGGAGCCTGGGCCGTGGGCTACGTCCCGAGGGCGGCGCGCGCCCCCGGGTCGTGGCCTCAGGCGGTGACCTCGGTCAGCGCCTCGTCGAACAGGCGCAGGGCCTCGTCCACCTCCTCCGCCGTGATGGTCAGCGGCGGCGCCACGCGGATGACGCTCTCCCCGCAGGAGAGCAGCAGCAGGCCCTTACGGAAGGCGGCCTGCATGAGGGCCTCGGCCAGCTCGCCAGCGGGCTTCTTGGTGGCGCGGTCCTCCACCAGCTCCACGCCGATGAACAAGCCCACACCGCGCACGTCGCCGATGGCCTCGTGCTTAGAGGCCAGCTCCTGGAGCCCGGCGAGGAGCTTGGGGCCCTGGACGCGGGCGTTCTCCATGTACTGGCCTTCCACCAGGTCCAACGTCTTGAGGGCCGCGGCGCAGGCCACGGGGTTGCCGCCGAAGGTCGACCCGTGGGAGCCCGAGGGCCAGCGCATGATCTCCTCGCGGGCGATGATGGCGCCGATGGGCATGCCGCTCCCCAGCCCCTTGGCCGTGCACAGCACGTCGGGGGCTACCCCATAGTAGTCGGCGGCCCACATGTGACCGGTGCGCCCCACGCCCGTCTGGACCTCGTCGAAGACCAGGAGGATGCCGTGCTCGTCGCACAGCTCGCGCAGCCCCTGGAGGAAGGCCCGGTCGGGGATGACGTAGCCGCCCTCACCCAGCATGGGCTCCACGAAGATGGCGGCGATGTCCTCGGGGCCCACGTGGCGGTGGAACAGGTCGTCGCGCAGGTAGGACAGGACGAACTCGTGGGCCGGGCGGCCGTCGGTGAGCAGGCGGTAGGGGTCGGGGTAGGGGACGTGGATGACGCCCGGCACCATGGGCCCGAAGGTGGCGCGCTGCTTGGCCTTGGAGCTCGTGAGGCTCATGGCCCCGTAGCTGCGCCCGTGGAAGGCACCCTGGAAGGCGATGAGGCCGTGGCGTCGCGTGGAGTTGCGCACCAGCTTGATGGCCCCCTCGATGGCCTCCGTGCCCGAGTTGGTGAGGAACACGCGCTTGGGGTCCGGGCCCGGGCCCAGCTCGGCCAGGCGCTTCACCAGGTCGCTCATGGTCTCGTAGTAGAAGTCCGTCCCGCAGATGTGGAAGAACTTCTCCGAGGCCTCCTTGACCGCCGCGACGACCTCGGGGTGGGCGTAGCCCGTGGAGCTCACGGCGATGCCCGCCATGAGGTCCAGGTATCGGTTGCCGTCCACGTCCTCCAGGATCGTCCCGTGCCCGTGGGAGACCACGAGCGGATACGTCTTGATGTACGACGTGGACGAGTGGGCCAGGTCGCGGTCGATGATGGCCTGGGCCTTGGGGCCAGGGGGCGGGACGACGATGCGGGGGGTGAGGCGGGCGTCGGTCATGGGCGGTGACTCCTGGGGTCGGTGGGGTGGGGGAGGGGGAGGTGAGACGGTCGCGCCGCCCGGGGAGGCCCGGGCGGCGCGCCGAGAGGGGGAGGGCAGGGGCGCTACTTGCGGATGACCGTGCGGCTCTGCTCGCGCATGAACTGGGCCACGTAGTAGGGGCCGCAGCCGCCCTTGCCGCTGCCGCCCGAGCCCTTCCAGCCGCAGAAGGGCTGGGCGCCGGGCCAGGCCCCCGTCGTGGAGCCCGTGGGCTTGTTCACGTAGAGGACGCCGTTCTCGATGTTCTCGAAGAAGTAGTCGATCTCCGCCTCGTCGCCGCTGAAGATCCCGGCGGTGAGGCCGTAGTCGGCGCGGTTGGACTCGGCGATGGCTTGCTCCAGGCTGTCCACCACGCCGATGGCGAGGAAGGGCACGAACAGCTCCCGCATGAAGAGATCCGACTCCAGCGGCAGCTTGGCGATGCACGGCGCCACGAAGTGGCCCTTGGACAGCGCACCCTCGGTGAGGCGCTCACCCCCGTAGAGGATCTCGCCTTCCTCCTTGGCCTGGGCCACCGCCTGCTCGTAAGTGCGCACGGACCGCTCATGGATGACCGGCCCGAAGTAGCCGTCGCGCTCGGTGGGATCGCCGATGGTGATGCCCTTGGTGCGCTCGATGAGGCGGCTCACGAACTCGTCGGCCACGTCCTTATGGACGTAGACGCGGGAGCAAGCCGAGCACTTCTGGTTCTGGAGGCCCCAGGCCGATCGGGCCACGCCCTCCACGGCGTCCTCCATGTCGGCCGTGGGCATGATGATGGTCGGGTTCTTCCCGCCGAGCTCCATGAGGCAGGGGCGGACGTACTTCTGGCTCAGGCCGTGGAAGATGTGCAGCCCCACGTCCTTGGAGCCCGTGAAGACCACGCCGTCGATGCGCGGGTGGAGCACCAGGTGGTCGCCGATCTCGCTACCGCGGCCGGTCACGTACTGGAAGACCGCGGGGGGCACGCCCGCGTCGCGGTAGATGTTGTAGAGCTCGATGCCCGTCCAGGGGGCGTCCGTGGCCGGCTTGTAGACGACCGCGTTGCCCGCCACGAGGGCCGCCGAGGACATGCCCGTGGACAGCGCCAGGGGGAAGTTGAAGGGCGCGATGCAGGCGAAGACCCCGTAGGGGCGCAGGACGTCGGTGTTGGACTCCACCGGCGTCACGCTGTTCATGGTCTTGACGAAGCCCTGGGCGTCGTCCATCTGGTCGCAGTAGTAGTCGATGAGGTCCGCCGACTCCTCGGCGTCACCCAGGGACTCGAAGCGGTTCTTGCCCACCTCGATGCTCATGATGGCCGCCAGGCGGAACTTCCGCTTGCGGATGAGCTTGGCCGCCTGGCGCAGGATGGACACGCGCTCCTGCCAGGGCGTGCGGCCCCACGCCTTCTGGGCCGCCTTGGCCGAGTCCACGGCCTGGTCGATGTGGTCCTTGGTGACGGCCTGGAAGGTGCCCAGGACGAGGGACGTGTCGATGGGGCTCACGTCCTTGAGCTTGCGGCCCCCCTCCACGCGCACCGCCTCGCCAGCGATGTACGCGGGGTGCTCGGCGCCGGCCTCGTCCTTCACCTCGGCCAGGGCCTCGTCGAAGTAGGTGTGGAACAGATCCATGTCCACGTTCGCCGAGGTGTAGGTGACCTTCATGTCCTCGGGTGCTGTCCTCGTCTGCGCGTCTGCCACCGTCGACCTCCATGTGCGTGCTGCGAGTGCGTCCAGGGCCGGGCGGACCCCGGCGCGGACAGGGGACGCTAACAAGCGCGCCCCCGCCCCTGCAAGGCGCAAAAGATCCGCGACTGGGGGCGGTGAATCTGTCGTGTTTGCGGTGTGTTGGGGACGTGCTGTGGGGGGCGTGCGGCCGGGCCCGTCGGGCGGCGCCCGCGGAGTCCTTGGTCGGGCCGTTGGTCGGGCGCGCGGGATCGTGTACGGTCGCGCGGCCGCGGGGCGGCGGGCGGTGTGTGGAGCTGCGCCCGACCAGGCCCCGGACGAGCTCATGGAGGCGCTCATGGCCGGGATCATCACGACACTCAACCGCGTTGCAGACCGCGCTCTCCAGCGCGCTCTGGGCGTGGACGCCGCCGCCGACGTCCGCGAGGCGACCGACCCGAGGTTCGGCGACTACCAGGTCAACGGGGTCTTGCCCTTGGCGCGCGTCCTCAAGGACAACCCGAGGAAGCTCGCCCAGCGCGTGGTGGACGTCTGGGACGACGTGCTCGCGGAGGAGGGGCTCGGCGACCTCTGCGAGCCCCCGGAGGTGGCTGGTCCCGGCTTCATCAACCTGCGCCTCCGGGCCGGTTGGCTGGGCGCCGAGGTGGGGCGGCGCGCGGCGGACGAGGAGCGCCTGGGGCTCGTGCCCACGGACGAGCCGCTCAAGACGGTCATCGACTTCTCCAGTCCCAACGTCGCCAAGCGCATGCACGTGGGGCACCTGCGCTCGACGATCATCGGCGACGCCCTGGCGCGCGTCCTGCGCCTGCTGGGTCACGAGGTCATCGGCGACAACCACGTGGGCGACTGGGGGACGCAGTTCGGCATCCTCATCTGGGCTTACCGCCACCACGCCGACCACGAGGCCCTGGAGCGCGACCCCGTGGCCGAGCTGGAGCGCCTGTACAAGCTGGGCAGCGAGGCGTCGCGCGCCGACGAGGCCGTGGCCGACGCTTGCCGGGCCGAGCTTGCCAAGCTCCAGGCAGGAGACCCCGACAACCGCGCCCTGTGGGAGCGCTTCGTGGCTATCTCGCGGGCGGACGCCGAGCGCATCTACGACCGCCTGGGCGTGCGTTTCGACTCGTGGCGGGGCGAGAGCGCCTACCACGACGACCTCCCCCGGGTCATCGACGAGCTGCTGGCCAAGGGCCTGGCGCGCGAGAGCGAGGGGGCCCTGGTGGTGTTCTTCCCCGAGGACGACCCCGAGCTCGCCGATCGCCCCTTCCTGGTGCGGAAGTCCGATGGCGCCTACCTCTACAGCACCACCGACATCGCCACGCTCGAGTACCGGGTGTCCCAGGAGGGCGCGCAGCGGATCATCTACGTCGTGGACATCCGGCAGTCGCTCCACTTCAAGCAGCTCTTCCGCACGGCCCAGCTCATGGGCTACGACGTGCGCCTGGAGCACGTGGGCTTCGGCATGATGCTCGGGGCCGACGGGCGGCCCTTCCGCACGCGGGATGGCGGCACGGTGAGCCTGGAGTCCCTCCTGGACGAGGCCCAGGCGAGGATCTTGCCCAAGGTCGTCGAGCGCTGGCCCGACGCCAGCGAGGAGGAGCAGCGGGACATCGCCGCGCGCGTGGGCATCGGCGCGGTGAAGTACGCCGACCTCAATCAGAACCTAGCGACCGACTACAAGTTCGACTGGGACAAGCTCCTGGCGGCCGACGGGGACACGGGGCCCTACCTCCAGTACACGCTGGTGCGCATCCGCTCGGTCCTGCGCGAGCACGAGGCGCGCTTCGGCGAGGCCTTCGCCGTGGACGGCTCGGCGGTGACCCTGGAGGCCCCCGAGGAGCGCGCCCTGGCAGCCTACCTCCTGAAGTTCGACGACGTGCTGGAGCGCGTGGGCGAGCTCCTGAAGCCCCACATCCTTTGCGAGTACCTTTACGGGTTGGCGCGGGCCTACAACCCCTTCTACGCCAAGTGCCCCATCCTGGGCGCCGAGGACGAGGCCCTGCGGCGCTCGCGCCTCACCCTGTGCGCCGCCACCGCGCGAACCTTGGAGCTGGGCCTGGGCGCCTTGAACCTGCCCCTGCTGGATCGCATGTAGGCGCGGTCGCGGCTCCGGTCGCGGCTCCGGTCGCGGCCCCGGGCCCACCCCCGGCCCGCGTCAGAACAGCAACCGTGCCAGGCGGCGGCGCAGGGCCTCCACAGCGGGGTCCTCGCGGCCCGCGGCGTCGAAGAGCACGGAGGCGGCCTTGCGGGCCTTGTCGCGGATGGGGTCTTGGGGCCCCGCGGAGAGCGCCACGAGGCGCTCCAGGGCGGTCTCGTAGAGGCCCTGAACCCCCTCCGCGAGGGCCACCCCGTAGGCGGCCTCGCGGTCCTCCGGCGAGGCGTCCAGGCGCGCCCGCAGGGAGGCCTCCCCGCCCAGGGCGGCGATCTCCTCCAGAAGCTCGTGGAGGTTCATCACCCGCACGGCGTCGTTGTACTGGTCCATGCGGGCGGTGATCCTCTCCAGGACCTCCTTGGCCTCCTGGGCGCGCCCTTGGCTCATGAGCAGCTTGCCCAACTCCAGCAGGGCCTCGCCGTCTCGCTTGTTCTCGGCCAGCTTGGCGCGCCAGTGGGCCTCCGCCTCGGCCGGGTCGCTCGGGGCGGGTGTGGCCTCCTCGGCGCCGGGGAGAGGGACGCCCGCCCGCTTGAGGGTGTCCTCCAAGAAGCGCCGCATGGTCTCCGTGTCCAGAGAGCCGTCGACCGAGGGTTCGAGCTGGTCCAGGAACCCGCCCTGGTAGACGGCGGTGAGGGTGGGGAGGGCGGCCACGCGCATGGCCTGGGCGATCTCCGGGGCCAAGGTCACGTCCACCAGCGCCAGGCGGAAAGCGCCGCGGAAGTCCTGGGCGAGTTGGGCGAGAGCGCGAGCGGGGCCTTCGCTGGGCGGGTGGCCCATGGCCCAGAAGTAGAGGACGACGGGCGTCTGGGCGGAGGCGTCGATGACCTCGGCCTTGAAGTTGGCCTGGGTGACCTCGACGACGGGGGCGGGTTGGGGCATGGGGCCTGGCTCCTCAGGGGCAGCAGGGGGGGATCTAAGGGGGAGGCGCTCGGCCTGGGTGGCAGCGCCGGCTCACGACGCTCGACAGTAGACACAAGAGGCCGACACGCAAGCCGCGCGTCGGCCTCTTGTGCTGGGACCTTCGTCGGTGAGGTCCAGAGTCCTCACCCTCGCGACGAGATCAGAACTGCGAGCCGTCGGCCTTGGTGCCCGGCGTGGGGGCGGTGGGGGCGAAGTCGGCCTGGGCGTCTCCGTCGGTCGTGCGGGCGAGGGCCATGTTCTGGCCGCCCTCGGCGCCGTAGCGCGTCTCGGCCAGGACGTTGCCGTCCTGGTCTGCGATGCGGATCTCGTCGCCCTTGTTGTTCAGGCCCAGGAGGCCGGTGCTGGCGGTCTGGAAGACCGTGGTGCCGGCGGTGAGCTTCACGTCGCCGCCGCCGAAGACCACCAGCGCGCCGCCGGGGGCGACGACGGTCCCCGTGGGGAAGACGTGGCGCACGGTGAACCCGTCGCTCAGGGTCCACCCCGAGAGGTCGGCCTCGGTGGCGCCCAGGTTGAGGATCTCCACGAACTCGTCCTGGCTGGAGTCGCGGTGCCCGTCGCCGTTCACGTCCCCCGCGTCGCCGGGGGCGGGGTCGGCCAGCAGCTCGTTGATGAGGAGGCTCGGGGGCTCATCGGTGGGCTCCTGCCCGCAGATGAGGCTCTCGGGGACGCACACGCGCTGGCGCAGCCAGCCCGAGGACTGGGTGTGGCGGCAGGCCATGCCCTCGCCGCAGTCGCGGCTGGCGGTGCAGATGGCCGTGCAGACCTTGGCGCCGTCGCTCATCTTCGTGCAGCGCATCCCGTCGCCGCAGTCGCTGTTGCGGTCGCACTCGGTGCAGCTCAGCGAGAGGTCGGCCAGGGGGTGGACGGTGGGGTTGTCGTCGATGCCGTGCACGCCGTACATGGTGGAGAACCAGTAGGAGTTGGTGTCGAAGTCCTGGAGGATCTCGCTGTAGGTCTCGGGCTTGACGACGTGCTTGCCGTAGTTGATGCCCACGACGGTCTTGAACAGGTCGTAGATCGTGGCGGGCGTGGCGGCGTTGGAGAAGCTCGTCGTCGTGACGATGTCCATATCCACGAGGCCGGGCTTCTGCGGGTTGAGGTAGAAGGCCTCGCCCAGGGCGTAGGTGTCGCAGCCCTCGGCGATGATCATCTGGTAGTTGCCCACGTTGAGGTCCACGTCCACGAGCTCGGAGTCGTCCAGATCGCCCTCGCTGGTCTTGCGCCAGTTGGCCAGGGCGAAGCCGTAGAAGGGCCCCGAGTGGCCGTTGAAGACGGTGATCTCGCGGCTCCGCAGGCTCTCGAGCATGTCGGCCTCGAGCTGGCGCCCGCCAGCGGCCGTGTCCGGGTCGGTGTCCAGGCCGGGCTGGCCCCAGAACAGCCAGACCTGCACCTCGATCTCGCGGCCGTCGTACTCGGTCTTGCCGACCAGGGGGCCGCTGTCGTGGCGGTAGTCGTCATAGCTCGCCACGGGGCTCTCGAAGCCGCGGGCCACGAGCCACTCGTAGACCTCCTTGGAGTGCTTGAGGTGGTAGTTGCTGTGGTAGTCCCAGCCGAAGTGGATGCCCATGGTGAGCACGCCGTCGGCGAACAGGCGATCGTAGTCCACCCAGGCGTCATCGCTACGCGGCTGGGGGCGGACGGTCAGGGTGTAGAGCTCCTTCTTGTCGTCGGAGACCTTGTCGGGGTTGAAGTCGCCCCAGGGGGAGCTGCGATACCACTCGCGGTCCGTGTCGAGCTTGGCGAGGTCCTCGTTGCTGACCTTGCCCACCCAGAGATCGAAGGTCCACGTGTCGGGGCCCGTGGACTTGGCGCCCAGGGCGTCGATGAGGTCCATCTGACCGCCCACCTCCTGGCGGAAGGCGAAGGTCCAGACCAAGGGGTCATCCGTGGGCGTCACCGAGAGGTCCTCGTAGGAGCCGTTCTTGGTCAGCGCCTTGAAGCCGCCGTAGGGCTTCTCGTTGCCCTCGGCCTCCTTCTCGACCAGGTACTGGTTGAGGAACCAGCCCATCTGGATCTGCTTGAGGGGGATGAGGCGGTGGACCTCGGCTTCCCGCTCGGCGTCCGTGGCGGTCGCCCACTCGTCGCCCAGGGTGACGGTCATCGTCCCCTCGACGAAGTACTCCTGGGCGGACTCACTGCGGAAGTCGTCGGCCTTGCCGGCGGGGACGACCGTCCCGATCTCGTCGTCGTTGGGGTCCGCGGGGCTCGCCCCCCCGTCGCAGGCGGCGGCGACCGCCGGGACCATCCACGCCATCGCAAGCGTCCAACCGAGCCGATTCATTCGCATCTTCACCCCTCCACTGGGATGCCTGGGTCCGCGCGGGGTGGGGTCTCCCGACCCCGCAGCGCCCCCGTGTGCAGCAGGAACCATGCCAGACCGGGCCCGCGGATCTCAAGGGCCTTCGCAGGTCCCCCCCCCCCCGCCCCCCCCCCCGCCGCCTCTCCCGCCCCCCCCCCCCCCCCCCCCCCACCCCAGCGCCCCCCCGAC
>CAYZID010000257.1:0-8688 GCA_964478315.1 uncultured Myxococcales bacterium
CCTGCGCGCCCCAGGGCGACTACACGGCCACCCAGGGGGGCGACTGCGACGACGGTGACGGCGACCGCTTCCCGTCGAACCCCGAGGTCTGCGACGGCAAGGACAACAACTGCAACGGCCAGGTGGACGAGGGCGTGCTGACGACCTTCTTCAAGGACGTGGACGGGGACGGCTACGGCGGGGTCATTACCACGGACGCGTGCAGCCAGCCCGACGGCTTCGTGAGCGACACGGGGGACTGCAACGACTACGACGCAGCCATCTCGCCCGGGGCCGACGAGGTGTGCAACGGCGCGGACGACAACTGCAACGGACAGGTGGACGAGGGGTTGCCCACCGTGGACGTCTATCCGGACCTGGACGGCGACGGCTTCGCGCCACCGAACCTCACGGCCCAACAGTCGTGCGACGTGCCCCTAGGCTACACGACGGCCAAGGACGCCGACGGGGATGGGGACGACGACTGGGACTGCGACAGCATGAACGCCCAGGTCTACCCGGGGGCCGAGGAGATCTGCGACGGGATCCTGAACGACTGCTTGAAGACGATCGCCGACCAGCTCTGCCCGTCCTCGTGCGGCCCCCAGTGGCCCCTGGACGTAAACGCCGGGCACCAGTTCCCGGTGGTAGCGCAGCTCGACGGGGACAACGAGCTGGAGATCGTCGTCCAGGGGTTGGGCGGGGCGGGGCTCCAGGTCTGGAACCCGGACGGGACGCTGCTCTGGAGCGACACCTCGGTGGGCTTCTCCACGTCGCGCCCCTGCCTGGCCAACGTGGACGGCGACGACAAGCTGGACATCGTCACGGGGGTGGGGACGACGCTCCGCGCCTATCGGGGCGACACGGGGCAGGTCCTCCTGGACGTGCCCAACGTCGCCTCGGGGTCGAGCTGGCTGACCCAGGTCAACGCCTTTGATCTGGACAACGACGGCTACCTGGACCTCGTCGCCGAGGCGAGCGGGGCCACGCAGTACATCGTCCATCTAGGCCCGCTGTCGGGCGGCCTGCCCACGGTGGCCGCCATCGACAGCTTCAGCGTGACCTCGCCGTCGTACTTCAGTCACATCCGGCCCCTCATGGCGGACCTCCAGGGTGACGGGAGCATGGAGCTGCTCACGCACACGGCGGGGTGGACCTGCGAGGTGGGGACGAGCTGCGTCAACTTGGGGTACCTGTTGGACCCCCAGGGGACGCTGCTCAACGATCCCGCGACGACCTTCGCGTTCCCCACGGAGTGGCAGGACACCTCCTACCCAGCGTCCTCCAGTACGGCGCTACTGCTGGACCGCGACGGGGACGGGACGCTGGAGGTCTCGCAGTACGCCTCGCGCCGCGATGGAGGTGGCAGCGGCTACTTCACCTGGAAGTTGGACGGGACGCCCCACGACACGCTCTACGGGCCCGGTTCGTCGGCGCTGGCGGCCATCGACAGCGATGGGCTGCTCACGGCGGATGGTTCGCGTGTGAGCAGCTACGGCACGGTCATCGACTTCGACGGCGACGGCGTGTACGAGGCGGTCATTGGCGGCGGGAACGCGGGGCTTATCGTGCGTCGCGCAGGGCAGAACCTGCCGGGCTTCCCGGTCCTCAGCGGGGGCTACGTGCGCACGCCCGTGGTGGACGACCTGGACAACGACGACCGCGCCGACATCTTGTGGCTGGACAGCGGCACGAACATGCTCCACTGCGCCGAGCTGGGGCCCAAGACCTGGAGCCCCACGCGGGTCCTGCGGGGCGGGGCCACGCGCTCGCCCGGCCGCGTGTTCATCACGGGGAGCGAGGATCCGTTGGAGCCCAACGACATGGGTAGCGCCACGCCGGACCCGACAACGCTCACCTGGCCCACGGCGCCCCACGACGTGCGTGCGGTGCGCCTGAACCCGTTCCGGCGGCTCTACTCCAGCGGCGTTGGCTGGATGCGTGAGGTCACGGGGCTCGTGGGCCACGCGGGCGACCGCGACTTCTACTGGGGGACGGGATCGAGCTGGTTCCGAGCCAAGCTCGTGACGCTCCAGGGCGCGCCCGCTGACTACGACCTCAAGGCGCACTTCTTCCACCCAGGCACGGGCGCCTACGCGGGGTCCATCGAGGACCTGAACAGCAGCGCTGACGGCTACCTCAACTGTCACTACGCCAACACCTTCTGCCCCACGGGGCAGTACGCCAGCTACGGCGTGCTCATCGAGGTAGCGCCCAAGGACCCGGCGGCCGACTTCGGCCCCTGGCCCTACACGCTCCAGGTCTGGGCGGCCCACTGAGCCGTCACCGGCCCACCGAGCGGTCGCGAAAGCGCCTCCCGGTGGGCCTGTCAATGAGCCCGTAGAGGCCCCTTGGTGGGGTCGGCGCCTGCCCGTAAAGGCTCGCCCAGACCGACTCTCCCAGATGTCGGGTCTCGCGGTAGCGAGCGTGGGGCCGGTCGCAGATGCGGAGGCTGGGGCGAGAGCGGTCGCGGGTGGCGTGCGGGAACGGCTGCGGGAGCGGCTGCGGCCGCGAACGCGGGGGCGGACGCGGGCTCCCGAGAAGAAACGCCCGGCGAGGTCGTCGCCGGGCGTCGGTCGTGGGCGCCACGCGTGGTGCGCCTATGGGCGGACCGCTAGAGGACGCTGAAGTCCGCGCACTGGTCGCCCATGAGGACGGCCGTGGCCTCGTGGATCTGGTCCAGGGTCACCGCCCCTACGAGCCTCGCCACCTCGGACCCGTCGGCGTCCACGAACACCAGCGTGGGCGTCCCGCGCACCCCGCGCTTGGCGGCAAAGCGCTTGTTGGGGCCCTTGGACACGTCCACCTTCTGCACCTGCAACCCCTTGCCCGTACACGTCTGGGTCATCGCGTTGATGACGGGCGCCAACTTCAGGCAGTTCGGGCAGTGTGGCTGGTGGAAGTAGAGAACCCGGGCGCCCTCGCCCTGGAGCGTCGCGACCGGCCCGTCGCCGTCCGCCGCCGGCTCGATGCCGCAGGTCTCGCCCTCGCCCGTGCACATGCCCACCTCGTCTGCACCCGTGGCGGTGGCCGCTCCCTGGTGCACGGCGTCCGTGGCGGTCTTGGGCTCGGCCTGGGCCAGCTTCACCTGCGCCGCCTTCTTCGCCCCGGCAGGGTCGGCCTTGGCGGCGACCTCCATGGACAGCTCCGCCGAGGCCTCATCGCCGATGCCGAAGGTGAGCAACGAGGTGGAGTCGGTCACCATGAGCACGCCCATGGCGATGAGGGCCACGCCCGTCGCCTTCTCGAACTTGGGGATGAAGCGCTTGACGCGGTTCAGCAGCCCCACGCCCTGCTGGGCCAGGAGCGCCACGAGGAACAGCGGCGTGGCGATCCCCGCCGCGTACATGAGGAGGTTGAAGGCGCCGTCCGACAGGTGCGACGTGGACACGGCGGTGTACGTGAGGATGGCGCCCAGCACCGGCCCGATGCAGGGGGTCCACCCGAACGCGAAGGTGAAACCCATCACCAGCGAGCCCACGGGGCCCAGGCGGCCCCCCATGCCGCCGAACTGCAAGCGGCGCTCCGTCTCCAGGGCCTGGATGTGGAGCCAGCCCATGAACTTCAGGCCAAAGACGAAGACCAGCAAGCCCCCGAGCTGCTGGAAGATCAGCCGGTTCTCCAGCATGAAGCTGCCCAGCGCCGTCGCCGTGAGGCCCAGGAGCACGAAGACCACACTGAAGCCCAAGATGAACATCGTGCCGTTGAGCAGGAGGCGCAGGCGCGCCTTGGCGTCCACCTCGTCGTCCTTGTTCATGGAGCCGCCCATGAGCACCGACAGGTAGATCGGGATCATGGGTAGCACGCAGGGGCTCAGGAAGGTCGCGAGCCCGGCCACGAAGATCGCGCCAGCCGTCAATTCCATGACTGCTCCTGTGTCTCAGGGGGTAGCGGTGGGGGCGAGAGCCACCAGATGCCACCCAGGGGGGTCGTTGTCATCTTGCTTGCGGTCGTGCGTCTGTCACGCGGTCGGCGTGGGCGCGGGGCCCACGGGCTGTCCGCGCCAGGCGTAGCGCCTCACGAAGGGAGGCCGCCCGCCGATCTGGAGACATCAGCAGCCCTAAGTGTGCCGCCCGCGGCCGGGAGGTTACTCCATTGTCAGCCGCAACGATCCAAAATCTTCACCGCCCCGCCGGTATTCCCTCTTGCTCGCCCGTCCCGTCTGGCCCAAGGTCGCCGGGCTTCCGCGGGTGGGGCCGAGCCTCCCCGGCGGGCCCGGCCGCGCGCCGCGGCGCGCCAGGCGACGCCCCAGCCCCCTCCAACGCCACCTCGCCGCGAGGTCGCCATGAGCCACGACACCGTCGTCCCCGCCGGGACGAGCCCCGCCCGGCCCCCCGGGGATCTCAACCCCCGCACCGACCCGCCCCTGGACTTCCGCGAGCGCCCGCTCGGGGAGATGACCCCGGCGGACTACGACGCCCTGGGCTTTCTGTGCGGGCTGGAGGTCCACCAGCAGCTCGCCACGAAGCGCAAGCTGTTCTGCCGCTGCCCGGCGGGGGTGCGCACCACGCGCGTGGACGCCGAGGTGCTGCGGCACATGCGACCCACGCTGAGCGAGCTGGGCGAGTACGACGGCACGGCCTTGATGGAGTTCAAGACCCGCAAGGAGATCGTCTACCGCCTGGCGCGCGGCAGCGTGTGCACCTACGAGATGGACGACACGCCGCCCTTCCCCATCGACGAGGAGGCCGTGCGCTACGCCCTGGAGATGGCGCGCCTCTATGACCTCAAGCTCGTGAGCGAGCTGCACGTCATGCGCAAGCAGTACCTGGACGGGTCCATCCCCACGGGCTTCCAGCGCTCGGCGATGATCGGCCTGGGCGGCGCCATCCCCTTCCGCGACAGCGTGCTGGGGCGGGACCGGGTCCTGCGCATCCGCCAGCTCTCCTTGGAGGAGGACTCCGCCCGCGAGGTCTCCGACGTGGGTCACCGCGTGGTCTTCCGCACGGACCGGCTGGGGATGCCGCTCACGGAGACGGTCACCGAGCCCGATCTCCTCAATCCCTGGGACGTTCAGGCGGGGATGCGCCTCATCGCCCGCGTGGCGCACGCGGGCGGGTGGGCGCGGCGGGGCCCGGGCGCGGCCCGTCAGGATGTGAACGTGAGCATCGCGGGCGGGCGGCGTGTGGAGATCAAGGGCGTCCCGAGCCACCGCATCCTGCCCAAGCTCGTGCACAACGAGGCCTTCCGCCAGCTCGCGCTGCTGCGCATCCGGGCCGAGCTCCAGCGCCGCGGCGCGCGCCCCGAGGACCTGTGGCTGCCGCCCAAGGGGCTGCCCTGGGAGGTCAGCGGCCTCGCCGTGAACGCCACGAAGATGCTCCGCCGGTGCGCCTTCGAGCCGCTGGCGCGGGCCCTGCAGCAAGGGGAGATGGTGGCCGCCGTGCGCCTCCCGGGCTTCGGGGGGCTGCTGGGCTGGCGCACCCAGCCGGGGATGAACTTCGCCCGGGAGCTCACGGGGCGCGTGCGCGTCATCGCCTGCCTCACGGCCCGCCCCTTCAGCATCCACTCGGACGTCGTGGACTTCGGGCTCCTGGGCAGCACCTGGAACGCCCTGCGCGCCGCCTTGGGTGCGGGGTCCTGGCGCGAGGACGGGGTGGTCGTCCTCTGGGGCCCCGAGCAAGACGTGGCCACCGGCGTGCGCGAGGTCCTCTTGCGCGCCGCCGAAGCCTTCGTGGGGGTGCCAGCCGAGACGCGCATGGCCTACGCGGATGGCACGACGGGCTTCGAGCGTATCCTCCCCGGAGCCGACCGCATGTACCCCGACACCGACACGCCCCCGCTGGCCGTGCCAGACGCTTGGGTCCAGGAGTTGGAGGCGCGCGTCGCCACCGAGGTGGAGCTCCCCTGGCATCGAGAGGACCGGTATGAGGCCCTGGGGCTGCCGCGCCCGTTGGCGTGGCGCCTGGCCGACGCGCCGTGGGCGGATCTGTTCGACGCCTTGTTCGAGGGAGGCGATCCACCGCCGGGGCCCGTGGCGCGGCGCGTGGCCTACGTGCTGGAGCAGCGCTTCGCGGGCCCGTGCCGGACCGCGGGCCGAGGGGCCCTGCCGGCGCCGGCGCGGCTGCGGCCGTGGGTGGAGGCGCTGCGGTCGGGAGGCGTGGTCCTCCAGGCGGCGGGGGCCATGTTGGATGCCCTGCTGGACGCGCCCGAGGCGGCGCCGGAGGAGGCGCTGGCCCCCTGGCTTGTGGAGGCGCCGCCGGTGGAGGTCGTGGCGGAGGAGATCGCGGCGCGGGCGCGCGCCGGGGCCGCGCGCGCGGCGGACGCGGCGGCGCGCCGGCGCTGGGGCATGGGCGAGGCCATGCGGAGGCTGCTGGGGCGCGTGGCGGCCCAGGAGGTGGCGGAGGCGCTGGCCCGCGTGCGCTGGGAGGGAGCCCCGGGGGAGGGTGAGGCATGACGACGGGGCACGACGAGGCGCGAGGCCGCGCGGACGACTTCAAGGGCTACCGAGGGCCCACGCGGGCGCTCTTGGAGCGCTTCGACGCGCGGGTCTGGAGCGATGTCCTGGCGCGCACGGAGCGCGGGGACTTCGAGGGGCTCATCCTGCCGCGCTCGGAGACAGCGGACGCGGACCACGTGGTCCTGAAGTTGTCGAGCGGGTACAACATCGGGCTGCGGCACGACCACATTCGCGAGGTGGTGGTTCGGGGGCGCCGGGAGATCCGCTACAAGATCCCGGAGAAGGAGTTCCCGCGCGACCCGGCCAAGCCGCGGGTGAAGCTCTTTGGGACGGGCGGGACGATCGCCTCGCGTCTGGACTACCGCACGGGGGCGGTCATCCCGGCCTTCAGCCCGGGCGAGCTGTACGGTTCGGTGCCGGAGTTGGCGGACATCTGCAACCTGGACACGGAGAAGCTGTTCGGCATCTTCTCGGAGAACATGGGGCCCGAGCAGTATCTGTCGCTGGCCGAGAACGTGGGGAAGGCCATCGAGGAGGGCTACGACGGGGTGGTCATCGGGCACGGGACGGACACGATGCACCACACGGCGGCGGCGCTGTCGTTCATGGTGCAGGATCCGCCCATCCCGGTGGTGATGGTGGGGAGCCAGCGGTCGAGCGACCGGCCGTCCAGCGACGCGGCGCAGAACCTCATCTTCGCGAGCTGGGCGGCGGCCCACGGTCCCATCGCGGAGGTGACGGTGTGCATGTTCGGGCCCACCTCGGCGCGCTACAACCTACTGCACCGTGGCACCCGCGTGCGCAAGATGCACTCGTCGTACCGCTCGACCTTCCGGACCCTGGGGGACATCCCCCTGGCCATGGTGCGCCAGGGGGAGTTGACGCCCCTGCAGGACGACTTCAAGCGGCGTCGCGACGACCGCCGGGTGACCTTGCGGCCGGCCTTCGACGAACGGGTGACGCTGCTGTACTACTATCCGAACATGCAGGCGGACGTGCTGGACGCGCTGGTGGAGCGGGGGTATCGCGGGGTGGTCATCGCGGGCACGGGGTTGGGGCACGTGAACAAGCTCATGTACCCGGCGCTGGAGAGGGCTCGTGAGGCGGGCGTGCAGGTCTACATGACGCTGCAGACGCTATGGGGTTTCGTGCAAATGTACGTTTACGACACGGGGCGGGACCTGTTGGAGTTGGGGGTCGTCCCGCTGGCGAACATGCTGCCCGAGGTGGCCTTCATCAAGCTGTCCTGGGCGCTGGGGCTACACCCCGACGACCCCGAAGCGGTGCGGCGGCTCATGACGACGTCCATCGCCGGGGAGATGACCGAGGGCGAGCCCCACGACGGCTACCTGGTCTTCCAGGGAGGGGTGCCCGAGGTGAAGGACTTCCTGACGAAGATCTGGTCGTAGAGCACGGCCGACTGTAGCGGGCGCGCTCGCGAACGCAGCCGCACCAGCAACCACTGCCGCAACCGCTCCGGCAGCCGCCGCCGCGAATGCGACCGCGAACGCAGCCGCCTCCGCAACCGCGAAGACGGCCGCGACCGCGAACGCAGCCGCGACTGCGAACGCAGCCGCCACCCTGCCTCCGCGACCGCGACCGTGGCCGTAGCCGCGAATGGGGTGGAAGGCGCGGCCGCGGGTGGGTCAGGCCACGGCCACGTACTTGTCGGCGGGGAGGCCGCAGATGGGGCACGGGCCCTCGGGCTTGCCGAACTCCAGGTGGCCGCAGGCCGGGCAGAGGTAGACGTCCATCTCGCTCAGGTCCGCCCCGCCCTCCAGGGCCTCCAGGGCCTGGCTGAAGAGGTCTGCGTGGACCTTCTCGGCGTCCCGCGCCCAGGCGAGGTGCCGTGCCGCCTTGTGGCCCTCCTTCTCCGCCTGCTCCACCATGGGCGGGTACATCTCCTCGTTCTCGTACCGCTCACCCGCGATGGCCGCCTTGAGGTTCTCGATGGTCGAGCCCACGCCGCCCATGTTGCGCAGGTGGTAGTTGGCATGGATGGTCTCGGCATCGGCCGCCGCGCGGAACAGGCGCGCGATCTGCGGGTAGCCCTCCTTGTCCGCCTTGGCGGCGAAGGCCAGGTACTTGCGGTTGGCCTGGCTCTCACCGGCGAACGCGGTCTGCAGGTTCTCTTGGGTCGTGGGCATGATGGTCCTCCTCGAGAAAGGTGCTCCTCACGGCGCCGGGCCAGGAGGCCCGACGATCGTGAGACCTCCGGCCTACCACCACGCGGCCCCACTGCCAACCGCACCAGCCACGCCCCGATCCGCCACCTACTCTGGGATTCGGCTTTGGATCCCGCGTGTGGGCGG
>CAYZID010000258.1:0-8534 GCA_964478315.1 uncultured Myxococcales bacterium
GTCCGACGCCGCCCACACGCGGGATCCAAAGCCGAATCCCAGAGTAGGTGGCGGGTCGGGGCCTGGGTTGTCCCTCCGTGGGTCGTTCCGTCCACTAGCCGGGCGAGAGGGGCTTCGGTGGCCGCGGCGGCAGCGAGCCACGGCGCCCTCCGATGGGGGCGCAGGGGCCCGCGCTTGGGCGTGTGGACGGTGGGAGCTTCGGTGCCGGAGAGGCGGGCCGGGGGCCGGCGGCCTCGGGCGGCGCGCGAGGACCGGGACCCTCGGCGGCGCTCGTAGATCGCGCAGCCGTCGTCGCGCGCTGGCGCGAACAGGGGCTCGGGAGGACGGGGGTCCGAGGGCGCCACCAGGAGGAGCCCGCCGGGCTTGAGCGTCCGCGCGAACTCCCGAAAGAGCCGCTGGAGGTGCTCGGCGCTGAGGTAGATACCAACGTTTCGAAACAGGATGAGGTCCAGGGAGGCGCGGGGTAGGCTGAGCGCCTGGGCGACCAGCTCGCTCTGGCGGTAGTGCACCGCGCGGACCAGCTCGGGGCTGGCCCGGAGCCGCCCATCCTCCGTGGGTGTGAAGTAAGCCTCCCGGACGGCGTCCGGGACGCCGCGGAAGGACCACGGCGTGTAGACGCCCGCGCGCGCCTTGTCCAAAGCCTCCGCGGACAGGTCGGTCGCGAGGAGGTCCAGACGGCCCAGCGCCAGGGGGCCCAGCGCTTGGTGGAGGGTGAGGACCACCGACAGGGGCTCCTCGCCGCTGGAGCAGCCGGCGGACCACGCGGCGTAGCGCGCGCCGGGTTCGTCCAAGACGCCCGCCGCGTGCCTGGCGATGGCCTCGAACTGCTCGGGGATGCGGAGGAAGTGTGTCTCGCCCACGGTGAGGAAGGGCGCGAGCTCCAGGAGGGGGGCCTGGCCCTGTGCCAGCGCCTCGCCGAGCCGATCGGCGGAGACGGACCTGCGCGCCGCCAGCGCCCGGATGGCCGCCGGCAGCTCGCGGTCCCAGGCGGGGCGCCAGTTGAGCCCGAACGACGTCAGCAGGCGTGCCGCGATCCCCTCTCGCACGCCGGGCGTCACGAGGCCCCCTCCCGGGGCCCCCCAGGGGCGCCGTGGTCGCCAGGGCCCGTCTCATCCCCCCCGTCCTCCCGCTCGCTCACCCGGGTCCGCGACGCCTGGGCGAGGCCCGAAGGGGACAGCAGCCAGATGGGCGCCTCGGGGCCCGTGGCGACCCCCAGCAGCTCGACCCCCGGGGCGTCTTCTTCCTCGCGGACAGCCCGGACGTCGTCCAGGCTGCGGACGTCGAACACCCGCGCGGCGTGGACGGCGAAGGGCGCGAGCCCGCCGCCGCAGAGGATGAACCGGTCCTCCAGGTGCAGGGGACGAACGGGGCCCGTGAGCCGCGCGGCGAGGTCCAGGACCGGATAGCCGGTGGGGCCCACCTGGAGGAGGCCACGGATCCAGCGTGGCGCCCCGGGGATGGGGCTCAAGGACGCGGCGGGGACGACCTCGGAGACGGCGTCCACCGGGAGCGCCCAAGACACGCCCGCCGCTTGGAACAGGAAGAACACGCGCCGCGCGAGGGTCTCGCGCAGCGCCTCCGCGGCCGCCTCGTAGGCTTCGCGCGCCATGAGGAGCTGGGCCCGGTGGGCGCGCAGCTCGGGTTCGGCGGCGACGCCCGCGGTTGGGCCGTGAGAGACGTGAGGGACCATGTCCTAGACAGTGTGCGAATCGCTGTCCACAGGCAAGAGAGCCGCTCTCCGGGGGCGCGCGGGCGCCGTAACTCGCCAGGCAGGTGGGCTCGTGGACGTGGCTCGCCGAGGGGGGCGCGCGGAGACCCCCGCCGGAGGTCTTGGTGGAGGGATGGGGTGGCCGCAGTTCCCAGTGGCAGGGCGCGTGTGATTGGGGGCAGGATGCTGCCTCTCGTCTCGTGCTCGAGGAGGGTCAGGGATGGCGGCCGGCTCCCCCGTGAAGGTGGCCTTGTGGACATCGATGGGCCTCGCCCTGTGTCTCGGCGTGGCCCCAGGCGCCCGAGGTGCGGGGACTCCACCGCACCCGGCGGCTGGCGAGGAGGCTCGCCCGGCGGTTTCGCCGACGAGCGGCTATCACAGGGGGTTCTTCGTTCGCACGGGGGATGGGAGCGCCGCGCTGCGGCTCAACGGACGCGTCCAGGGACGGTTCGAGTTGGACGGCGCGGGGCGGGATGTCTCCCACGCGCGTTTCCTCCTTCGGCGGGTGCGCGTCACCCTCAAGGGGCACGTGTTCGAGCCCCGACTCTCCTACAGGCTGCAGGTGGGGCTGGGTGAGGGGAGGGTCGCGCTGAAGGACGCGTGGGTGCAGTACGCGCTCTCCGAGCGCTGGGCGCGCTTGCGCGTCGGGCAGTTCAAGCGCCCCTTCTCGCGGGAGCAGCTCACGTCGTCTGGTCGTCAGGCCTTCGTGGATCGGGCGCCCACGGACAAGGCGTTTGGGGCGGGGCGAGACCTGGGGATCATGCTCACGAGTGACCCCAAGGCCGGTGGGATGGAGTTGTCCGTCGGCGTGTTCAACGGCACGGGGGCGGAGGGCGAGCTCTCGGCGGCGGTGCGGGTGGACCCCGCGACCTGGGTCGGCCGTGTCCAGGGGGCCGAGCGGTCGAACGTGCCCGACGTCTTCCACCCCGCCCTGGTGGCGCGCGTGGGCTACGAGTCCCCGGGGCTGAGGGGGTACAGCGAGGGGGACCTCCAGGGCGGTGGCTGGCGGTTTGGGGTCGCGGCGAGTGGGCGCGTGGACTTCGACGCGGAGGCCACTGGCAACAACCTCTTGGCGGGTGAGGTGGACTACGTCGTGAAGGCCTACGGGTTCGACACCACCGGGGGGCTCTATGCCCAGCGCCGCGTGACCACCGAAGGAGCCACCCAGGGAGCCACCCAGGGAGCCACCCACGGAGATGGTGGGGCTCGGACGGTCTCCGCGGAGACCGACGTCGGGGGACACGTCCAGGCCGGCTACACGGTGGGCGGCCGGGTTCAGACCGCGCTGCGCTACGCCGTCGTGGCCGTGGGGGACGAGGGCGCCCGACGGGACGCGTCGGTGGCCGTGTCCGTGTTCTGGCGGGGGCACGCCCTCAAGTGGCAGACGGACGGCACTTGGTTCTGGGGGAGCCTCCCGACCGACGCTGGTTGGATGGTGCGCTCGCAGGTGCAGCTCGCGTTCTGACGACGTGCGGCCGGTGGGGGCGACCCGGTGGGAGGCGGGTCAGGTCGCCAGGGCGAAGCTGTTGATGACGGCCACCAGGACGCCCATGATCGAGATCCCCGCGATGAGGCCCGCCGCCACGGGGACCAGGTAGGCCTCGGAGGAAGCCTCGTCGCGTCGGGTCCAGGCCCAGGCGATGAGGGCGCCGAGGAGCATGCTCAGGGGGTACTGGAAGGGCAGAATGAGCCCGAGACCCAGGCCCGTCGCCGAGGGGATCGCCGCCTTGAAGCGCGGCAAGAGGCGCTCGGCGAAGACGAGCACCGTGCCGAGGCCCAGCCCCCACAGCATGGCGGCCTGGTGGCTGGGGTGCATGTTCGCCAGGCCGTACTTGAAGACCTCGGCGACGGCCTTCCACGCTTGGGCGGCGGGCGCCGGGAAGCGCGGGGCCTCGGTGCCCGCACCCAGGAGCGTCGTGGCGTCGGGGACGAGGAGGTAGAAGCCCAGCACCGTGGCGGCGGTGCCTGAGAAGATCCCGAGAAACTGGGCCATGAACTGGCGCCGTGGGTTGGCGCCCAGGAGGTAGCCCGACTTGAGGTCGTTGAGGAGGTCCGCGGCGGAGCCGGCCGAGCTGGCGGTGATGCTCGCCGTCATGAGGTTGGCGGTCGTGGACTGGGGGATGAGGACCCCGTAGGTGAGCTGCATGATCTTGCCCATGGCGCCCACGGGCGTGATGTCCGACTCGCCCGTCGCCCGGCAGGCCACGAGCGACAGGACGAAGGTGAGGGCCACGGCCAGGACCCCGTAGAGCCACGGGACCCCGAAGTACGTGTCGGCGATGACTACCACCCCGCCCCCGGCCAACACGGTGCCCCAGGCGAACCACTGGAAGGGGACCTCGGTCCGCTGAACGAGAGCGTCTCCCGAGTCTCCGGCGCCGAGCCCCCGGAAGGCGCGGGCGATGGTGCGCCATTGCAGGGCGAAGCCCAGGAGCCCCGAGGCCACCATGATGGGCACACCCAGCCAGATCCCGATCTCCTTCCACGCGGTCCATGGCGCGCTGGCGGAGGCGACGACCTCGCCGTTCGCGTTGGTCCACAGGTCCGTGAGCGCCTGGGGGCCGATCCAGAAGGCGAGGGCGAGGCCCCCGAGGAGCATGCTGAAGGCCATCCGCACGCCCACGAGCGCGCCGGCGGCGATCATCACCGGGTTGTTGTCGAGGGTGAGGGTCCAGTCGGAGGGCTTGTTGGCGACGAGGTGCCCGGTGGCCTTGTCCAGGTGCTGTCCGAGCGCAGGGAGCCAGCCGTCGAAGATGTTGGTCTCGGCGGGGATGAGGGTGTGGCGTACCGTGCGGGTCAGGCCCGTGACCTTGTCCGTGACCTCCTCGGCCAAGAGCTGGAGCTCGATGAGGACCGGGAACACCGCTCCAGCGATGGCCGCCCAGAGGAGCGCGCGGGCTTTGCGGATGGCGTCCCCACCGCGGGAGTAGAGGGACTGCAACGTGACCGCGGCGGCCGTCCCCGAGGGGAACTTCAGCCGCTCCTTGTTGATCATGTTGCGCTTCATGGGGATGGCCATCACCGTCCCCAGCGCGCCCAGAAACAGCGTCCACAGCACGAGCATGACGGGGTCGAGGTGCTCCCCCTTGGGGTTGTCGTCCGTGGCCGACAGCATGAGCAGGGCGGCGATGGCGGAGACCATCGTGCCGCCGGTGGCGTAGCCTGCCGACGAGGCCGTGGACTGCATGCAGTTCGTCTCGAGGATCGTCATGGGCGTCTTGGCCCAGCCGAGCTTGAGCAGCCCGTTCCACGTGGCGAAGGCGAGGATGCTGGCGGTGATCGCCACGCCAAGCCCCCAGCCCGTCTTGAGCCCGATGTACAGGTTCGTGAACGCCAGGAGGAAGCCCAGCACGCTCCCCACGGCCACCGCGCGGAACGTGAGCTGCGGGACGTCATCTCCCCGGTACACCTTGGCGTACCACTCGGCCTCATCCATTTCGAGCACCTGGTCGGGGCCGAGCTCCAGCGGAGCGCTGGCTTCGGCCTCCTCCAGGGTTCGGGGGGCACGCTGAAACAAGCTCACGGTTCACCTCCGGTCCTTCCCCGCGTCCCGGATGCCGGGGGACGCCGGCTCGAATGCGCTGGCCGTCGCGGTGCGCAGCATACTCCGGGGTTGTCGGCTGGCAATTCGGGCTCCCCCCGATCCGCGCCCCATCTGCTATGCTCAAGCCCCCCTGTGAGACAAGCGAGACGCCACGACGTGCGGTGGCCCCACCCAAGAGCGCCCTGCGGAGCGCCATGGGGGCACGTGTTCGTGTGCCGACGCAGGCCGAGGGTGTAGCCCGTGACAGCGCACAAGACCGACAACGACGAACAACCCCGGACGGTGGACGTGGCCCCCCAGCGGTTGGGGGGCTCCGCTGGCGAGCCGGTGCCCGCGCTCTTGGTCATCGCTGGCCCCGACGCGGGGCGCGTGCATCGCCTCGCCGGCGACACCGTGCTGGGGCGCGACGAGCGGTGCGACCTCGTGCTGCGCGGGGAGGGTATCAGCCGCCGACACTGCGTGGTCCAGGCCGAGCCAAGCGAGATGGGGGCTGCGGAGGACTCGGCCGAGAGGGCCGCCTCGGGCTTCCGTCTCCGAGACCTCGCGTCGCGCAACGGCACGTGGCTCAATGGCCGCCCGGTCCAGCAGGCCGTCCTCCGACCTCGCGACCGGATGGGGCTCGGCGCCGACACCCTCTTGCGCTTTCTGTGGCTCGATGAGGGCGAGCTTGCCCTGCACCATCGCCTCTACGATGCCGCTGTTCACGACGACTTGACCGGCCTCGCGACCAAGGGCGTGCTGCTAACGCACCTGGATCTGAGGCTCCGCGAGAGCCTCCTCACTCGACAGCCGCTGACCCTCGCGCTCCTGGACCTGGACGGCTTCAAGCAGGTCAACGACCAGCACGGGCACCTCTCGGGAGACCGGGTGCTCGCCGAGGTCGCCGGGCGTCTCGTGCGTGCGGCTCGGCCCACCGACCTCGTAGCGCGCTTCGGCGGCGAGGAGTTTTGCGTCGTGGCCCCTGGCGTGGGGTCGGAGGCCGCTGGCCGCTACGGCGATCGGCTCCGCGCCGCTGTCTCCCTGGGGCGTTACCGCACGCGGACCCCCGGCGCACGCGTGCGCGTCACGGCCAGCGTGGGTTGCGCCGTCTACACGGCCCACGGCGAGCTCGCTCCCAGCCAGCTCTTCAGCGAGGCAGACGCGGCGCTCTATCGCGCCAAGGAGGCCGGCAAGGACCGGGTAGAGATCGCGGTGGCCCACGGGGGGTGAACCCGGCCGCGTGCGTTCCTCCAGGCCAGCGTGGGTCGGACCGCCCGAGGGACGCCTACTTCGCGACGCCATCGGCGGCTCCCTTGGCCGCCTTCTTGGCCGCTCTCTTGGCGGCCTTTTCGGCCTTCTTCAAGGCCTTCTCGGCTTTCTTCAGGGCCTTGGCCCGCTGGCGGAGCACCTTGGCGGCCGCCTTGGCGGCCTTGGCCTTGGCCTTGGCCTCGGCCCTGAGGCGCTTCTTCTCCAACTTGGCCTGGATCTTGAGCTCCTTCGCCCGCGCCTTGGCCTGGGCCTTGAGCTCCTTGGCCCGCGTCTTGGCGGCCAGCTTACGCGCCTTGGCCTGGGCCTTGATCCGCTTCTTCAAGGCCTTGAGTTGCTCCTTGAGCGCCTTGGCCTTGGCCTTGCGTTCGGCCTTGAGGGCCTTCACGGCGGCCTTGAGCTTGGCGCGCAAGCTCTTTACCTCCTCCTTGGCCGCCTTCTTGGCCGCCTTTGCCTGGGCCTTGAGCTCCTTGGGGCGCGTCTTGGCCAGGGCCTTGGCCCTCGCCGCCTCTTGGGCCGCCTTGGCTTGGGCCTCGGAGGCCTCGCGCAGGGCCGCGCGGAGCCGAGATACGGCCAAGCGCTGCCGGGCGACGGGGTCGGTGGGAGGGGGGGCAGTTGGCTTGGCGTCCGCTGGCTTGGAGTCCGCGGTCTCTGTCTCGGCGGTCTTTGCGCCCGCTGGCTTTGTCTCCGCGGGCTTCGTGTCTGCGGTCTTCGTCTCAGCGGGCTTCGTGTCCGCGGTCTTCGTCTCAGTGGGCTTCGTGTCCGCGGTCTTCGTCTCAGTGGGCTTCGTGTCCGCGGTCTTCGTCTCAGTGGGCTTCGTGTCCGCGGTCTTCGTGTCCGCGGTCTTCGTCTCAGTGGGCTTCGTGTCCGCGGTCTTTGCGTCCACTGGCCTTGCTTGGGCCGACTTGGCCTCCGCGGGCTTCGTGCCCGCTGGCTTTGCTTGGGCCGGCTTGGCCTCAGCGGGCTTCGTGCCCGCTGGCCCTGGTTGGGCCGGCTTGGTCTCAGCGGTCTTCGAGCCCGCTGGCCCTGGTTGGGCCGGCTTGGTCTCAGCGATCTTCGTGCCCGCTGGCCCTGCTTGAGCCGGCTTGGTCTCAGCGGGCTTCGTGCCCGTCGGCTTTGCTTGGGCCGGCTTGACGCCCGCTGGCTTGGTCTGAGCTGCTTTGGGCCCCGCTGGGTTGGCCTTGTGGGACGCCGGGCTGTCCACGTTGGCGGCCTGGGGCTTCGTGTCACTGGTCGCTGCCGGGCTCTGGGACTGAAGGATCGCCCAGGCCCCACCGGCGACGAGCGCGAGCGCGGCGATGACCGCGACGGACTTGCCGAGACCGTCTCCGCCGCCACCCCCTCCCTCGACCTCGGCACTCGCCGCGGCCACCCCTCGCCGGGCTTGTTCTTGCCGCCCCGCCCCATCCAAGGGCGCCGGCGCGGCCTCTCGCTCGGCCTCCGCCAGCGACACCACCCCATCGTCTGGAGATGTTTGGTCCTGGGGGCTTTCTTGCGCTTCCACCGCGGGGCCGTCCGCGGTCCCCCGGGGCGTGAGCATCGCGGGCGGCGCCTCCTCGACGGCAGGCGTGGGCGCCGCTCCTTCGTCGGTCTGCGCGGCTCCCGGCGGCGGCGCAGTGGCAGACTCCGTCTCCGCCTCGTCGCTCTCCCCGGATTGGACGTGGACGACCGGGCGGGGCACGGGTGGAGCCTGAACCTCGCCCATCGGCTCTGGCTCGATCGGCTCGGGCTCGATCGGCTCCGGCTCGATCGGCTCGGGCTCCAAGTCCGCTGGCGGGACCTCTCGGGGCTGGCCGTCGTCCGCCCGTCCGTCCTCTGGCGTCGGGGGAGCGTCCGGTCGCTCGCTGAACGCGCCCTCCTCGTCGCTGCGTGCTGGCGCGGCCTCCGTGGACGCGTCGAACCAGGGGTTGGTCTCTTGGCGCGTCGCCGGTGGGGCTCCCTGCGTCCCCGGCGCGGCGATGGCCGGCTGGTCCTCCACCGCGTGGGGCTCGGTCGTCACGGGCTCGGGCTCGTCGTCTCTCTCGAGCTGGGTGGTCT
>CAYZID010000259.1:0-4133 GCA_964478315.1 uncultured Myxococcales bacterium
ACCTCACCGACGTCCTGCCCAAGATCGCCGACACCAAGGTGAGCGACCTAGCCCGGCTCCTACCCCAGAACTGGCAACCGCCTCCGGGCCCCCCAGAAATCGCTTAGCGCCCGCCTTCCGTCAGCGCACGTCCCCTGAATCCTTCGATAGGGGGCAGGCCGGATGCTTACCGCTCCGACACCCCTGCCTTCAGCCCGTCGCCCCGAGCGCTCAGGCCCCCGTGCGGCTTGGATCCGTGCTGGCGGCTTGTCCGACCCTGCCGGCCTCGCCCTTGCCCTCCACGTGGCCCCAGAGCCGTGCCTGGCGGCCTCCGCCCCGGGGCCTTCGAGCCTCGCCAGCGCCCCACCACGGCCCCCCGGCGGATTTGGGGGACACGCCCAGGCTTGCATTGTGGCAACCATTGCCCCGATACTCGTGTCTGGTCGGTCTCCGAGTCTCTCGCCATGCGCAGCGCGGCCCCCCCCCCGAGGACGGGGGCGACGGCAGTGCATCCTCAACACGCAGACGTGAGTGAGCCATGCAGACACGCGAAGACCAGCAGACGACCGCGCAACTGAACCAACCAGCGCCCGCCACCTCCACGCCAACCCCCACGGCCTCATCCCTGCGCGGCGGCAGCTACCGCGAGCAGGTCGCGGCGCTGCGCCCCGGGGCCAGTGCCGGAATGTGCTTCGCCGAGCCCATCCCCGTGTCCGTCACGGCGCGGCGTTTGAACGTTCGCTCCACGCCCAGTAGCGCCCGACGTGACACGATCATCGGACGCCTCAGCCAGGGGGACACCGTGGACGTCACGGGCCAAGAGGGAGACTGGCGCCTCATCCAGTACGAGGGCCGAGACGCCTACATCCACGGCGCCTACACCACCCCCATCCAGCAGGCCACACCGGCCCAGACGACGGCCCCCCAGACGGCGGCCCCCCAAGCGACGGAGCCCCAGACGGCGGACACGCAGACGGCGGACGGCGGACCGGGTGGACCCGACACAGTGCGACCCGCCAACCCAACCTCCGACCGCGCCACGGCGGCGACAGAGGTGCAGACGACGTCCCCCGAGGTCGTGGACGCCCAGACCACCAGCGAGGCAGCTCAGGCGCCTCAGGCCGGCGATGCCGGCGCCGACGCGACCGCGGATGACGCGGCGAACCCGGTGCTCCAGCTCGCCTCGGACTTCAACAACGTCCCCGTCTACAACAAGAACGAGGCGGGCCCCGAGCACCAACCCGCGACGACGTATCAGACCCCCTACCTCCTCAACAGCGTCGATCAGGCGGACGAGGCCTCCGACATCAAGCGGCTCACCATCGCCGCCAACCGGCCTCACGCCGGCCAGAAGGTCAGCGACGTCGTGGGCGGGCGCCCGTTCATCGGCAAGGGCACGCCGTCCCAGATGCAGGTCGTAGCCCAGGCCGTCATCGACAACGAGTTCGATGGGCAGACGCCAGCGACCATCCAGGCCTACGTGAACAACGGTCGCCTGCGCGCCAGCGGCAACCGCAACGGCAAGTGGGGTGTGGACTGCTCGGGCCTCACCTCGCAGATGATGAGTGAGCTCCAGGGCGACGGCCGAGAGGGCTTCGACAGCACCAACGCCGCCAGCTTCAAGCACGATGGGAGCCGGGGCTACACACCCATCCACCCCAACGAAGCCCGCCAGGGCGACGTCATCAGCTACGAGACGACCAACCACGTGGTCGTGGTCTACCAAAGCTGGGACGTCCAGCTCCCCAAGGCCGGCGGGGACGCGACGGAGACCAAGGCCGCCAAGAAGATCGGCGTGGCCGAGTCTACGGGGAGCCGCGACCAGGCGACAGGGCGGTCGGTGCGGACGGACCGGCGCTTCTACTACTTCCCCGGGGCGACGACGATCCGGGGCGCAGCCAACACGAGCGGGCCAGAGTGGCGGCTCGGGACGGTCTTCTCCGAGACCCTCCCCGTGTGGCAGCCCGAGCTCTCCCAGGCAAGCTACGGCGGCGGCGACGCGTGGACCAGTGGCTACACCCTGAACTGCCGGAGCGACCGCGAGGGCACGAACATCCGCGTGAAGACCACAGGCGGCTCGTTCCGCTCCACCCCCACGAAGATCCCCAACGGCGCCAACGGGATCGAGCTCAAGGAGGTCGAGGGCTCGATGGTCCGTATCCGGTACAACGGCGAGGATATGCAGGACGGGCTCGAGATGTGGGCGCCGGTGCGCTACGTGGCGACCGCGGGCGAGGCCTACTCCATCCCGAGGGCTGGTCAGCCGAGTGGTTTCCGGGCCTCCACCTACTCGGTCGTGCGCAACCCGAACCTCAACGATGAGCGCGACGGCGAGGACGGCGGGGCGCCCGCTGGCGGTGGCGACGCACCTGGTGGGGATGAGTGACGGCGGCGAGCCGCCTCCCATGCACCCACGGAGGCAGGGTGGCCCCGGAGGCTCAAGCTGCGTAGACGAGTTCGGCGCTCGCGAGATCCTCCAGCGCCTCCCAGACCCGGTTCGCCTCTGCGGGGACCGCCTCGCGAGCGCGCTCCACCAGCGTCGTCGCTTCGACGGGCTCCCGGCAGGCGCGCGCCAAGACGGCCTGGATGCCCCCAAGGGGGCGTTCGGGTCCCGCTCGCAGGCGCACGGCGACGCCCTCGGTCCACGCCGCGTCGCAGTAGCGTCGCTCCCGCAGGATAAGCTGAGCCTGGGGATTCCAAGCCACCGTGGCCCCACGCAGCGTGTCTCCCGCGAGCGGCGGCGCAGGAGACGCGTCGTCCCGCGCCAGCACCACCGACAGCGACGGCCGGTCCGTGAGGAGCTCCAGCGCGGCCCAGCGCTGGGGCGCCGGCAACGCCTCCAGGGCGTCCGCGGCCTCGCCGTCGCCCAAGAGGGCGCGCGCGTCCCAGTCCCGGGGCTCCAGCCAGCGAAGCACCCGCAGGCCCGCGGCCTCCACGAGCTCCAGGAGCTCCTCCACGGTGTAGGTTCGAGCGTTCGGGTGCAGGTAGCGATCCGCGAGCTCGGCGTCACTCACGGCATGGGCCCCCGCCCAGCCCCCGGCGGTCACCGGACCGGGCGGGAGCGCCGCCAGCAACGCCCTGGCGCGCGCCAGCCGGACCTCCAGCGAGTGCTCCCCGGGGGGCCAGATGCGGCGCAGCGCCTGGGCTACCCGGCTCACCGGAGCGCGCCCGTGGCGCCCATAGACCATGAGCGACACGACCCCCGCGGGCGCCAGCAAGGTGCGGAGGTTCTTCAAGCCCATGAGGGGGTCCGAGAGGTGGTGGACGACGCCGGAGGCGTAAACCACGTCGAACCCTCGGGGCGTCAGCTCCCGGGCCGGCGCGAGCGACGAGAGGTCGGTGATGTCGGCCAGGAGCAGCGTCAGGTTTTTCAACCCTGCGCGCGCCCGCGCGGCCTCGGCGGCAGCCAGGGCGCCGGGGCTCACATCCAGCCCCACGACCTGGGCTCCCGGGTGCAGGGAGGCGACGGGGAGGAGGCCGGCGCCTGTCCCACACCCAGCGTCCAGCACGAACAGGCCCCCCTCACGCCGACCGCCGCGGACGTAGCTCTGGAGGAGCCACGGGAAGCTATCCGCCCGAAGCTGCGCCGAGACACCTGGGTAGGGGAACCGATCATAGAGGGATCGTACCGCGCGCGTGGTATCGTCCACCTTCTCCTCCCGTCCCCCGAGCGCTTCGCCGCGCGGGGCTCAACCGTGAGCGTGGATCATGAGCCTTTTCGCTGCCACTGTCGAAACCGCGAGCCCGCGCGCGCGGCGCGCGTCGGGAGCCCTCGTCCTGATCGCCGCGGCCGCCCTCGCCGGCTCGTGTGAGCCCGGCACGTCGGGCGCGCCAGCGAGGGCCGCACACGCGACCGTACCCGCGCCCGCATCCGCATCCGCGCCCGCATCCGCGCCCGCGCCCGCATCCGCATCCGCATCCGCGCCCGCATCCGCATCCGCATCCGCATCCGCTCCCGCATCCGTTCCCGCGCCCGCATCCGCATCCGCATCCGCATCCGCATCCGCATCCGCATCCGCATCCGCATCCGCGCCCGCATCCGCATCCGCATCCGCTCCCGCATCCGTTCCCGCGCCCGCGCCCGCATCCGCATCCGCGCCCGCATCCGCGCCCGCATCCGCATCCGCATCCGCTCCCGCATCCGTTCCCGCGCC
>CAYZID010000259.1:4233-8402 GCA_964478315.1 uncultured Myxococcales bacterium
CGCTCCCGCATCCGCGCCCGCAACTGCCCCCCCCTCTCGGTCCCCGGAGGTCCAGCCCATGTCCGCCTGCTCGGCGCCCCCCGCCACGACCGCCCTGCCCCGCACCGCCACGGGAGCCTTCCAGGGGTCTGCGCCCGTCACCGCCCTGGCCCTGTCCGCCTCCTGGCTCCTCGTGGGCCGAGCCGACGGCGAGGTGTGCTTGCGCCCGGCCAAGCCCTCCCCCCAGGCTCCCTCGCCCCGGCGCCTCGTGGGGCACAGCGGCCCCATCCTCGCCGTCGCCCTCACGCCCGACGGCGCCCACGCGCTCACCGCGGGCAGCGACGGGACCGTGCGCTGCTGGGACACGAGGACGGGGACCCAGACCTTCACCCTGGACCCAGGCCCGTCGAACCCCCGACGCGCGCGCTTCGAGCCCCCTGCGGGCCTCGACCGGCAAGCGGTGCTGGGGCTCGACGTCTCTCCCAGGGGCGACCTGCTGGCTACCGCCTCGTGGGACGGACGCGTCCGCCTGTGGCGCCTGGCCGACGGGAAGCCGGCGGGCCCCCCGGTGGTGAACGGGCGGTTCGCGGCCCGCTTCGCCCGCTTCGCGCCCCAAGGGGACGTCGTCATGGTGGGCTTCGACACCCTCACCCTCCGAGCCTATGCCGTGGCCGACGGCGCCCCTCGTGGCATGTTCGATGGCCACCTCGCGCCGCCCATCGACGGCGTCTTCCTGCCGGGGGAGCCTCCGCGCTTCGCGTCCCTGGACGCCTACCCGATGCTCCAACTGTGGGACCTGACAGCGCGGGAGAGCCTGCGCAAGTACACGCCAGAGACGACCCGCTGGTTCCGGCCTGCCAAGGAGGCCCCGTTCACGGCCTTGGCGGCCCTGGCGCCCCCATCGGGCCGCGGGGCCACCCTGGCGCTGGCCCAAGGTTCACGTGTCCTGCTCCTATCCCCGGATGCCCCACGCAGCTCGCGCCCACGGCGGCTCCCCAAGGTGCACGAGGGGACGGTCCGACACGTGGCCGGCTACGGCGAGCGGCTCGCGTCCGGAGATGACCGCGGTCGCGTCGTCCTGTGGGCGCTCCGCGACACCCACGCGCCGGGAGCGCCTTGACACCGCGGGCGTCCCGGTGGTCTAGCTCCTCTCGCCGGGGCACCGCCGGGCCGCGTCTCAGCCGGGCGCCCGCCGGGCGCGCCCCATGAACCGCTCCCCACCCTGCCGCCGCGCCGGGCCGGGGACCGCAACAGGAGCGACGAGATGGGCTACTTCGAGGGTCGCAAGGTCTTCCTCACCGGGGGCTCCAAGGGAATCGGGCGTGCCGCTGCGCTCCAGCTCGTGGGCCAGGGCGCCGACGTCTACATCGCCGCCCGCGGCCGCGAGGCGCTCGACGACACCCTCGCCGCCATGCGCGCCGCCAAGGTCCGCGACAGCCAGATCCTGGGCACCGTGACCATCGACGTCACCGACCAGGACTCCGTGGACGCGGCGACGCAGGAGGCCCTCGCCGGGCTCGGGGGCCTGGACACCCTCATCTGCAACTCCGGCTACGCCCACTGCGCCACCGTGGCCGACGCCCCCTTCGAGGACTTCCAGCGCCTCCTGGACGTGAACTACCTGGGCCACGTGCGCGTGGTCCGCGCCATGCTCCCCACCCTCACCGAGCAGCGCCACGGAGACATCGCCCTCACGTCCTCCCTCCTCGGGATCTTCGGCTCCTACGGCTACGCGGCCTACTCGGCCTCCAAGTTCGCCATCGTGGGCTTCGCCGAGAGCCTCAAGCAGGAGATGATGTTCCACGACGTGCGCGTGTCCCTGTTCCTCCCCACGACCACGGACACGCCCGGCCTCGCCCTCGAGAACGCCGACAAGCCCCCCATCACGCACGCCCTGGAGGCGGACTCCTCCTTCAACAAGACCTACACGGCCGACCAGGCCGCCCAGGCCCTGCTCAAGACCATCGAGAAGGGCCGCCTGCCGGGCTTCGTGGGCTTCGACTCCAAGCTCATCGACTGGCTCAAGCGCCACCTGCCTGGGGTCTACTGGTGGGCGCTCAAGGGCGAGCTCAACAAGGCCGTCAAGAAGGTCGAGTCGGGCTGGAAGCCGGCGAGCTGAGGCCCGGCGCCGGCCCGGTCAGAACGTGACGCCCACCTGCACGATGTGGGTGTCCACGAAGTCGTAGAAGTCCCCCAGGTCGTCGACGATCTGCGTCCAGAAGCCGTACTCCACGAGCAGGCTCCGCCGCGCGTCCAGGTGCAGCTCGCTCCCCAGCGTTAGCATGAGCACACCGTCGCCGTAGCCCGCACGCTCCGCGTAGCGCGGGGGCTCCTCCTGGGCACCGGGCCGAGACGAGCCCGGATCGCTCAGCAAGCCCTCGTCTTGGCCGAAATGCCACCAGAACGCATAGCCTACGCCTAGGTCGGGGTCAGCCACGAGGTGAGATCGTAGCTCCCCAGAAGGACGACCGGGGCGGTGAGGGACCACCTGTCCTCTCCGGGGAGGAACCCGCCTGCACCCAGCCCCGCGCTGATGCTCACGGCGAAGGGGGCGTCCAGGGGCGCCAGGTTCACCTTGGCGTCCAGGGCGCCGCCCGTCCCCAAGATGAGCCGCGCCCCCACGTCCACGCGCTCATGCACGCCCACCCGGAGGGCCAGGTGGGGCGTCATCTGCGTGAGCGCAAAGCCCCCGCGCTCCTCCTGGAGTTCGTTCAGGACCACACCCGCGCCCAGGGTCCCACGGACCTCCCCCGCGGGTACCGTGCGCGCGGTCTGGAGCTGGGCCACGGCGCAGCCCCCTCCCACGAGCTCATCGCACGCCTCCCGCCTGGACCGCACCGGGCCGCCATCGTCCGTCGAGGCGAGGCATCTCCCTCGCCACCTGCCACATAGTGCGTACCTGAAAACGAACACCACCAAGGGTCCTGACGATTGCCGACAGCGATGGGGGGGCGACCACGCCCGCCGCGTCCCGAGCCCGCCGAGCCGCGACATGCGAGGCAGGCCCCCACGGGAGAGCGTCAAGCGAGTTTCCACCTTGAGGCGCGGGCCCCGCCTTGGAGTGCGGCGCGCGCGCCGGGTGTGCGGGCTCTCGCTTACGCCGGGGCCGCGTCCTGCGTGCGGGCGGCCTCGACGAGCGCGGCGAGGTAGAGGGCGGAGGCGAGCGCCAGGGACGTGGCGGCGCTGAGGTTGGCGACGTCGGGCTCTCGGAGGACGAGAGCCGGGAGGAGGGGGAGCGCCACCCACAGCCGCGACAGCGGCAGCAGCCGGTCCTCCCGCTCGGCCTGGCGCAGCAGGATGAGTCGCGCCCCCAGGTCCGAGCCCAGCACGGCGATGACGGCACCGGCGAGGATGGGGTGGGCGCCCGCGATGACGAAGGCCCCGAGGCTGCCGAACAGCGCGACGATGGGCGCCAGCTCGATGGGGCTCGCGCCCACCTTCCGGGCGCGGAGGAAGGGCGGCACGAGGGCCATGACGTAGCCGAACATGGTGAAGGCCATGAAGCCCGCGCCCACGGACCAGCGGCTGAGGTCCAGGTGGAGCCAGGTTGGATCGTCATAGGCGAAGGCCAAGATGCCCAAGGCGCCCACGACGGTGACGCCCTCGGTCCCGCTGAGCTGGGGGATCACCAGGAGGTTGGTGCGGTACTGCTCCCACAGGGTCTGCACGAAGGCGACGGTCCCGATGAGCACGAGCAGCACGGTGAAGAAGGGGTCCAGGTGGAGGATGATGGCGCCGATGAGGAGCATGGAGCCGCTCGCCAGCCCGTCGAGGCCGTGATCCAGGAGCTCGCCGAGATGGCTGGACTGGCCCGTGCGCCGGGCGTGGGCGCCGTCCAGGTTGTCCAGCGAGACGTAGACGAACAGGAGGATCGCGCTCAGGAGATACATCGCGGTGTGCCCGGCGGCCCCCGCCAGGGCGGCCCCCACGGCTCCCACGGAGGCGGCGAGCCCGACGATGGTGAGCGCGTTGGGGGAGATCCAGCGCGGGATGAGCAGGAGCATCCACCGCCAGAAGAGCCATCGATAGACGCCCACGAGCAGCTCGCGGTCGTCGGAGTGGTAGTCAGCGCGGGGTGTTGGCGTCGGCATGGGCGGCATCTTGCGACGGGCGGCCCGAGATCGCCAGACTTCTACGACGCGGGAAACAAACCGAGGCCAGGAGGCGGTTGCGGAAGCGGAGGCAAGGGC
>CAYZID010000260.1:0-8376 GCA_964478315.1 uncultured Myxococcales bacterium
GGGGGGGGGGGGGGGGGGGGGGGGGGGGGGGGGGGGGGGTGGGGGGGGGGGGGGTGGGGGGGGGGGGGGGGGGGGGGGGGGGGGGGGGGGCGTGCGGTGGGGTGGGGGGGGGGGGCGGCGGGGGGGGGGCGGGGGAGGGGCCGCGCGCCGGGGGAGGGGGGAGCGCGGTGAGCAGGGGAAGCGCGAAGGGCGCGAGCAAGCCCAAGGCCAAGCCGCGTGGGTTCGTCTGGACGGCGACGGCCGCCGAGCCCGAGGGCGCCGCGTCCCAGGCATCTGACAGCGGCGCAGCCACCAAGCCGGCCACCGCGAAGGTCTTGGACGACAAGGCGACCCGAGCCGTGCTCAAGCGCCTCCCGAGGGTGGAGGCCAAGCCCGAGGACGCCCTGGACTTCGCCCTCCGAGAGAGCTCCAAGCCCCCACCAAGGGCGGGCGAGACCGTCCACGGCACCTTCCCGCCGCCGCCCAGCGACGCGAACCCACCCAAGGCCACGGCCAGCGACGAGACCCCGCTGACGGTCCTGCGCTACCAGCCCCAGGGGGACGTCCCCGTGGCGCCGCGCGTCTCGGTGACCTTCTCGCACCCCATGGTCCCGGTGACCTCCCACGGCGAGCTGGCCAAGGACGCCGTGCCGGCCCGCCTCACCCCCGAGATCCCGGGCGACTGGCAGTGGATCGGCACCCAGACCCTCCTGTTCGAGCCCACCGGCCGCGCCCCCATGGCCACCGACTTCACCGTGACCATCCCCGGCGGAGGCGCCGTCAAGGACGTCCACGGGCACGCGCTCGCCCAGGAGACCTCCTGGACCTTCTCGACGCCCGCCCCGCGCCTGGTCGAGCGCTACCCGCGCGGGAGCTCCGTGGACCTGGAGCCGGTCTTCTTCCTGCAGTTCGACCAGCGCGTGGACCCAGACGCCGTCCTGCCCACGGTCACCGCGAAGGCCGGGGGCCGTAAGCTGGCGCTGCGGCTGCTCGATCCCGCGGAAATCCGAGCCATCGTGGACGCCCCGCCCGAGCACGACTTCGGCGGAGGCGCCCGCGCCCTCGCGGCCGCCTTCGCCGTGAGCGACGGCGGGCGCAAGGAGCCGCGAGGCGCCGCGGACAACCGCGACCTCACGGGGCGGTGGGTGGCCTTCAAGGCGACGACGCCCCTGCCCACCGATGCGCGGGTCCAGGTCCGAGTGGGCCCCGGGACGCCCTCGGCCGAGGGTCCCAAGAAGACGACGGAGGCCCAGACCTACGACTTCCAGACCTACGGCCCCCTGAAAGTGACCGACCATGAGTGCGGCTGGCGGGAGTGCCGCCCGGGGATGTCCTGGCGCGTCTCGCTGTCCAACCCCCTGGACCCGGAGCGGTTCGACGAGGGGCAGGTGACGGTGAGCCCGGAGGTCCCGGGCCTCAGGGTGGAGCTGGGTGGGCGCACGATCCACCTCCGCGGTCTCACGAGAGGTCGAACCACCTACACCGTGCGGCTTGCGCCCAGCCTCACGGACCGCTTCGGGCAGCGGCTGGGAGACAGCGAACCCATCACGTTCAAGGTCGGCCCTGCCCGTGCCGTGCTCACGGCGCCGGACAACGCCTTCGTAGTGCTCGACCCCACGGCCAAGCGGCCGACGTTCAGCGTCTTCAGCATCAACTACGACGAGCTGGAGGTGGAACTCTACGCCGTCCAGCCCGCGGACTGGGACGCCTACCAGACGTTCCGGCGCAAGGTGATGCACCGCGACCATCCGGGCTCACCTCCCGGGAAGCGGGTCTGGGTGAAGGCGGTGAAGACGGGCGCGCGCCCCGACGAGCCCACGGTCACCGAGCTGGACCTGTCCCCGGGGCTCCCTCAGGGGCACGGACAGGTCGTCGTCGTCGTCAAGGCCCCGCCCCGAGGGCTCGTGTCCAAGCTCTTGGGGTCCTCGCGCCCGCCGGACCCCATCATCGCGTGGGTGCAGGCCACGCCCATCGCGGTGGACGCCTTCGTGGATCACCACGAGCTGGTGGCCTGGGCCACGTCGCTCAAGGACGGGAAGCCCATCGCGGGAGCCAAGGTTACCCTCGTGTCGGGGGCCGGGCAGCGGCGCGAGGCGACGACGGACGCGGGGGGCCTGGCGCGCCTCGCCTTGCCCACGTCCAAGGAGCTGGCCGGGGGTGATGAGGCGCGCCAGTACCTCACGGCGCGCGTGGGCGACGAGACCGCGTTCCTGCCGGCGCGGATCCCCTACTGGGGGACGCGGGCCCCCTGGCAGGCCGAGGAGGACCGCGACAGGCTGCGCTGGCTGGTGTTCGACGATCGCGGCCTGTACCGGCCGGGAGAGACGGTGTCGGTCAAGGGGTTCATCCGGCAGGTGACCCACGGGGTTCGAGGTGACGTGGGCCTGCCGCCCGCGGGCGAGATCACGCAGATCCACTGGGAGCTGCGAGGTCCCCGAGGCAACACCCTGGGCAAGGGGGACGTGCCCGTGGACCGCTTCGGCGGCTTCCACCTCACGCAGACGCTGCCCAAGACGCCGAACTTGGGCATGGCGCGGCTGCGGCTCTCCGCCGGGCTGGAAGGCTCCCGGGGCGGGCTGACGGGCAAGCGCTACACGCACGAGTTCCAGATCCAGGAGTTCCGACGGCCCACCTTCCAGGTCTCCGCGCGCCCCAGCGAGGGCCCGCACCTGGTGGGCGGGGACGCCACGGTCACCGTGAACGCGAGCTACTACGCGGGCGGGCCGCTCCGCGCCGCCAAGGTCCAGTGGTACCTCAACACGAGCCCAGGCTCCTTCACGCCGCCGCACCATCCCGGGTGGACCTTTGGCGAGTGGTCACCCTGGTGGCGAGACGACTGGCGGTCGCCGGGCGGTGACCGGGAGGGCACGCTCCGGACCTCCCGGGAGGTCGAGGGCGAGACGGACAGCGCCGGCGAGCACGCCGTGGCGCTGCGCTTCGAGGCCATCGAGCCACCGCGCCCCGTGACCGTGCGGGCCGAGGCCACGGTCCAGGACGTGGATCGCCAGGCCATGAGCGCCGAGACCACGCTGCTCGTGCACCCGGCGGCGCTCTACGTGGGGCTGCGCACGGCCAAGGGCTTCTACGACAAGGGCGAGCCGGTCTCGGTGGAGGCGGTGGTCGCCGACCTCGACGGGGAGGACGTCACCGGGACGGAGATCGCGCTGGAGTTGGTCCGCCTGGACTGGCGGCGCAGCCCCAAGGGCACCTGGAAGCGGGAGGAGGTCCCGGCGCACCGCTGCGAGCTGACGAGCACGGCGGCGCCGGTGCGGTGCACGTTCACGCCCGAGGAGGGCGGAACGTACCGGGCGAAGGCGACCATCACGGACGCCGAGGGGCGGCCGAACCAGACGACCTTCCAGCTCTGGGTCGCGGGAGGCGAGGGCCCGCGCTCGGCGCGGCTGGAGCGCGAGAAGTTGGAGCTCATCCCCGCCCAGCGCGAGGTGGCGCCCGGGCAAGCCGCCGCGGTGCTGGTCCAGGCACCCTTCGCACCGGCGGACGGCGTGGCCCGGGTGGTGCGTGGTGACCACGTTTCGGTCCAGCACTTCCACATGGATGGCCCCTCCTACACGCTAAAGATCCCGGTGGAGGACTGGATGACCCCGGGCGTGAACCTCCACGTCACGGTGAACGGCGCCGCGCCGCGCGAGGCGCCCTCGGGGAAGGGGGCGTCAGCGGGGAAGGCCGCCGCCGCGCTGCCCCCACGTCCGGCCTTCGCCACGGGCTCCCTGAGCTTGCGCGTGCCACCCACGCTCCGCACGCTGAAGGTCCTGGCCAAGCCGACGCGGGCGCAGATGGAGCCCGGCGGGAAGACCGAGGTCACGGTCACGGTCACGGACGCGCGGGGTGAGCCCGCCGCGGATGCCAGCGTGACGGTGGTGGTCGTGGACGAGTCCGTGCTGGCGCTGAGCGGCTACACGGTGCCGAGCCCAGTGGACGTGTTCTACCAGCGTCGCGGCGACCACACGCGCCAGCGGTTGCTGCGCGACGACGTGGTGTTGGCGAGCCTGGACGCGCTGCTGGCCCAGGCGAGCAGGGCGTCGCGGGAGAGGATGGCCAAGGGCGCCCGCGGCGTGCGGCGAAGAATGAAGAGCAAGGCGATCGAATACGAGTTCGACGCCGCCATGGCGGGAGGCGCCCCACCGCCCGCCCCCATGGCGATGCCGGCGCCGACCACGGCTGCGGCAAAGCCTGGGGCCGCCGACGGGGAGGTGGCGAGCGGTCCCATCGCCGTGCGCAAGGACTTCAACCCCCTGGCGCTGTTCGCGCCCCAGGCGGTGACCGACGCTCAGGGGCGCGCCGTGGTGTCGGTGAAGCTGCCGGACAACCTCACGCGCTATCGGGTGTTCGCGGTCGTGGCCCAGGGCGACGACGCGTTCGGCGCGGGCGAGGACACGATCACCGCGCGCCTGCCCCTCATGGTGCGCCTGTCGGCGCCGCGCTTCCTGAACTTCGGGGACCGCTTCGAGCTACCGGTGGTGCTCCAGAATCAGACGGGCGCACCCCTGAACGTGAAGCTCGCGGTGCGCGCGACGAACCTCCGGGTCGGGGGAGCCGAGCCCACCAAGTCCTACGCCGGACGGATGGTGCGCGTGCCGGCGAACGACCGCGTGGAGGTCCGCGTGCCGGCCGCCACGGCGCGGGCGGGCACGGCGCGGATTCAGGCGGCGGCGGTGGCGGGGCGGTGGGCGGACGCCGCGGAGGTGTCGCTGCCGGTGTGGACGCCTGCCACGACCGAGGCGTTCGCGACCTATGGGGTGGTGGACGACCCCGAGGGGGGGGCCAAGAAGGGGACCGTGTCCGCCGTGGCCCAGACGGTGCGCACGCCGGGCGAGGTGTGGCCCCAGTTCGGGGGGCTGGACGTGACCACCTCGTCCACGCAGCTCCAGGCGCTCACGGACGCGGTGCTCTATCTCCAAAGCTACCCCTTCGAGTGCTCCGAGCAGATCTCCTCGCGGGTGCTGTCGGTGGTCGCCCTCAAGGACGTCCTCGCGGCCTTCGAGGCGCCGGGGCTGCCGTCGCCCAAGGAGATGTTGGCGGCGGTGACCCGGGACATCGAGAAGCTCAAGCGCATGCAGGGAGACGATGGGGGCTGGGACTTCTGGCGGCGAGACCGCCCGTCGTGGCCCTACCTCACGGTCCACGTGACCCACGCCCTGGCGCGCGCCCGAGCCAAAGGGTTTCTCGTACCCGAGGAGGTGCTGGCGCCCGCCATCGAGTACCTCAAGTGGATCGATCGGCACTTCCCGAACGACTACGGCCCCGAGATCCGCCGCGTGATCCGGGCCTACGCTTTGTATGTGCTCCACCTGCTGGGCCAGGGCGACCCCGCGGCTGCGCGGGCGCTCGCCAAGGAGGGGGGCGGTTACGCCAAGCTGCCGTTGGAGTCCGTGGGGTGGCTCTATCCGGTGCTCACGGGAGCCAAGGGCTACGAGGAGGACATCCGCGCCATCCGCAGGCGGGTGAACAACGCCGCCCGGGAGACCTCGGGCATGGCCCACTTCACAACGTCCTACGACGACGGAGCCTACCTCATCCTGGCGTCCGACCGGCGCGTGGACGCTCTGCTCTTGGACGCCCTCATCGGGGACCAACCCAAGAGCGACCTCATCGTCAAGCTGGTCCGCGGGCTGCTCGCCCACCGCACGAAGGGCCGATGGGCCAACACGCAGGAGAGCGCCTGGGTGCTGCTGGCCCTGGACCGTTACTTCCACACGTACGAGGGTGTCACGCCCGACTTCGTGGCGCGGGTCTGGTTGGGCGACGCCCTGGCCGGGGAGCACGCCTTCCGAGGGCGTACGACCGAGCGGCACGCGGTCCACGTCCCCATGCGCTGGCTCGTGGACCACGAGGCCCAAGGCGGCGGTGGGGGCCCTGCGGCGGGCAGGGACAAGCGCCTCACGGTGTCCAAGGAGGGGCCGGGGCGGCTCTACTATCGGCTGGGGATGCGGTACGCGCCGCGCGACCTGCGGTTGGCGCCGTCCAACCACGGGTTCACGGTGCGGCGCAGCTACGAGGCGATCGAGGACCCCGAGGACGTCCGGCGCAACGACGACGGATCGTGGACCATCCGGGCGGGGGCCGTGGTCAAGGTGAAGCTCACGATGGTCAGCCAGGACCGGCGCTACCACGTGGCGCTCGTGGACCCGCTGCCAGCGGGGCTGGAGGCTCTGAACCCGGCGCTGCGCGGGACGGCCAGCGTGGCCCAGCGCGAGGGCGGCGGCGAAGGCTCGTCCAGGCGGCACTGGTGGTGGTGGGGCCCTTGGTACGACCACCAGAACCTCCGGGATGAACGCGCCGAGGCCTTCACGTCGCTGCTCCACGCGGGGCTCTACAGCTATAGCTACGTCGCCCGCGCCACGACGCCGGGGCGCTTCGTGGTGCCGCCCCCCAAGGCCGAGGAGATGTACGCGCCGGAGACCTTCGGACGCGGGGCCACCGACATCGTCGTCGTCCGTTGATCTTCCCACTGGGAGCACGACGACGTAGGAGACCGGAACGCGACGTCGCACGTGCGGCTCCCGGGCCCGCGCGACGTCACCAACACGCCCAGGAGAGAGCAGCCCGATGACACACCCCCACGTCTCCGCGAGCCGGGGAATCCATGAGCAGGCCGCCGCGCTGGCGGCGTTGAGCCTCGGAACCCACAGCTTGGCCCTCACCGGCGCGCTGTGGGTGGCCCGTCACTGGGACGAGGGGCAGGGGCGCGCCTACCTGCACTCGTTCGCCACCGTCCCGCAGTACGTGGTCGTGTTCGGAGTGATGGTGGTCGCGGCCGCGGCGCTGGCGGCCCGCGCGTGGAAGCGCGGTGCGCGCCCGTTGGCGTGGACGCTGGGTGGCCTGGCCATCCTCATCCCCGCCGAGCTCACCACCTGGCAGGACGCCACCTCCGCCCCGTGGCTGGTCGCGACCCTGTGCGTAGGGGCGCTGGGCGTGTCGGTGGGGCTCGTGGTGCGAGGCACGCGGACCCTCCTCCAAGCGGAGCAACGCGGGATTCTGCTCATCCTGGGCATGCTCGTCATCGACATGGGGTCGGACCTGCCCTTCCTGCTCGCGGACAAGGCCGCCGACCTCAGCCGCATCAACAACACCTTCCACAACGGGACGCTGGTCCACACCTTCTGGCTCCCCCTGAGCCTCCTCGCCGTCCTCGCGTCCATCGGCTACCACCTGTGGCGACGACGCCGTTGGGAGGACATCGCCCGCGCCGCTCTGGGCGTCGTCGGCGCCGGGTTGTTGTACGGAATCGTCGAGCCCAAGGAGAGAATCCTAGAGACCCTCGCCCCGGGCGCCCCCGAAGCCACGCCCCTGCTCCACGCCATCGGCTGGGCGCACATCGGCTCGGTCCTCGTGGTCCTCGCCGCCCTGGCGCTCCTGTACCACCGCGCCAGAGCCGTCGCCCGGAACGAGACGCGGTAGGACCCGACCAGCTATTCGTCGGCGCTGTGACCGTTGGGGCAGTAGCGGATGACCCGCACCTTCTCCATGGTCACGAGCCCCTCGCTGACCATCTCGTCGAGGATGGGCAGCAGGGCGTCGACCTTGTCCTGGGTGTCCACGACCTCGACGATGATGGGCAGGTCCTCCGACAGCCGGAGGACGTGCGTGCTGTGGAGCACGCTCCGCGCCCCGAAGCCCGCCGTGGCGTGGATGACCGTGGCGCCCGCGAAACCCTCGCGCCGCAGGCGCTCCAGCAGCGCGATGTGGAGGGGGCGGTGCCGCCATCGGTCGGCCTCACCCAAGAAGATCCGCACCAGGACCTGCTCACCCGTCAGCTCGCGCATGATGACCGCCTCCGTCGCCCGCCGGTCGTCCTCAGCTCGCCGTCAACCACCGCCCGAGACCCAGCCCCAAGAAGGTGGCCGCCAGGCACACGACCACGGTGATCGTCACATTCAAGATGGCGGGCGTCCAGGCCCCTTGCTCCAAAAGCTTGGCCGTCTCGTAGCTGAACGTCGAGTAGGTCGTGAAGCCCCCCATGGCGCCGGTTGTGAGGGCCAGGCGCAGCTCGGGGGACAGGGCGTCCGTGGCGGTGCCCACGATCATGAGCAGGGCCAACGTGAACGAGCCCAGGAAGTTCACCGTGAAGGTCCCGAACGGCCACGTGGGCCCGGCCAGGCGAACCACCCACCCGGAGACGAGATACCGCGCCGCTGTCCCCGCGGCCCCTCCCAACGACACCCAGAGCAGACGTTCCATGGCCGGCCTCCTACCCCCGCCCGCGGCTCCCGTCCAGCCCGATCCCTCCCACCTTCCTGGTTCACGCGCCTCCCGAGTTCCCCACAACTCGACCTGCACCCGGAGCTTAAGGTTCCTCCCCCCATCCCCGTCTGGAAAGGGTAGCGGCCCCCGATCCGCCACCTACTCTGGGATTCGGCTTTGGATCCCGCGTGTGGG
>CAYZID010000261.1:0-8357 GCA_964478315.1 uncultured Myxococcales bacterium
TTGTAGAGTGTAGTGCGTGTGCTGGTTTGAGTGGTGTTGTGTGTGGTGATTGGTGTTTTTTGTGTTTTTTTGTTTTTTTTGTTTGTTTTTTGTTTTTTTTTTTGTCAAGCAGAAGGGGGGATAGGAGTTTTCGGCTTGTGTGGTGGGCTCGGGGATGGGTAGAAGGGAGAGGGGGAGGAGGGGGGAGGGGGGGGCGGCCGCGCGACGGTTGGGCGTCGGGTCGCGGCTTGGGGATCGACAAGGAGGCCGAGTTGCGATCTTGTCTCGTGCGGGGCGAAAGGCCTTGCCCCGCAGGAGGTGTAGATGGGTGGGTCAGAAGGCTCCAAGGGCAGCAGAGAGGTAGCGAAGGAGCGGCGGGAGCGGCTGAGCGGTGACGCGGTGCGACGGCGCGTAGCGAAGCGCCGGGCGAAGCGGGAGCTGGTGGTGCGGGCGGAACGATTGTCCAGCGACAAGGCAGCGCTGGAGAGCGCGGAGGCGGCGGCGGCAGCCGTGGAGGCCGCTGGTGGCCGTGTCTCGCGAGCGCGGCGGCGTTTCCTCGCGCAGTGGCGTGATGCGTTGCAAGGACGCGAGCTTCGGCTCGTCGAGCACAACGATGCCGTGGTGCGAGACGTGCTGGCACGCAAGGGGGAGCTTCAGGCCATCTTCTCTGCCGAGGGGGCGCTGGAAGGCGACGAACTGTTGTGGTTCCTGTTGGAGCACTTGGAGCTTCAAGGAGCCCTGGAAGCCTTGTCTCCCCCGAAGAGTTGGCAGGACGACAGCGGCAAGACCCACGAGCGCCGCTTCATGTTTCCACCCTTGGTGCTGAATCTGCTGAGCGTGCTCTCACGGTACCTCGGGCTTCGTAGCGGGGCGCAGGTCCAGGCGGGACTCCTAGCCGACGAGCGCTGGATGCGGTTGTGCGGGTTCTCCATGATGGAGGTGGTGGAGGGGGTCACTACCCGGAGCCTGGGCTTGCAGGGCAAGACCCGCAACGACGAGCGCAAGTTCGAAGACGCCGATGAGGCCGGCCCGGTGCGCGCTCGCCCGAGAACGGTGCGGGGGGCGCTATCGTCTCAGACGTTGGCCCAGTGGGAGCAAGACCTGCCACGCGAACGGCTCGTCGCCTTGTTCAACGCTGTGGTGCAGGCGCTGGTGGCCAAGCACTTCGTGGGCAAGAAGGTGCGCGCCGTGGTGGACTCCACGATGCTTGAAGTCTCCCCGAGCTTCCAAGGTGCGGGCACGGTGAGCCGCCAAGTGAAGGTACAGAGCAAGGCGCGACGCCCGGCGAAACGTAAGGTGATGGTGCGGGGCTTCAAGCTCTGGGTGTTGATGGACGCCGACAGCCGCTTGCCCTTGGCGTTCGCCCTGGATACCGCCGAGAAGCCCGAAAACACACACGTTAGAGACCTCGTCGCCCAAGCCCGTGCCAACCTCGGTGGCCAGGGGAACCTCGTGTCGATCATCCTCGACCGCGGCTTCATGGACGGGGCTCTGTTGTGGTCGCTCGCACAGGACGACGGCCTTGAGTGGATCGTTCCCGCCAAGTCCTCGATGCGCGTTCACGAGGAAGCTCTTTCGCGCGTGTACGAAGTCCTAGACAAGCACGCCCAGGGCAAGGAGTCCCGGCTGGATGTGGCCCGTCGACTGGCCCGTAGGGGGCGCGCGGTGAACCACGTCAGCTTCGCCGAGCGCCGCGACGATCCAGGACGCGCACCGCTTGTGGTCGCGGAACTGGCCGGCTTGGTGGACACCGACTTCTACGGTCCGGGGGGGGCGCGTTCGTCACGCACGAACAGCAAGCACTTCGAACCCACGCCGCTGCACGCCACGGTGGTCCTGTCTTGGCCGGACCGTCATCATGGGAACGAGGACGATGACGACACGGACGCTGAGGAGAGCAGGCCGCTGGTGATCCTCTCGTCTCGCCCTCATCCGCGGATGCGGCGCTATCGCTGGTACGATGACCGGTCGCTCATCGAGAACAGCATCTTCCGCGACGGCAAGCAGCACTTCGCCCTCGGCGTGTCGCTGGCCCGCAACCGGGCGTCCTTGGAGGCCGCCTCCGTGATGTCGCTTGTGGCCCTGATACTCGAACGGGCGTTGCGCGACCATACCGAGCGTCTGCCGGAACGCGGCGACCGCCGTGCCGAGCGGTTGGGAGTGGTGCGCTATCGGCGTCAACTCGAAGCCCGCAACCGGGGCAAGATCATCATCGTGGCCGCTGACTGCTACACCGTCATGCCTCTCAGCGAGTTCGCGACCATCGCCGGCTTCCTAGGCAGGGCTGGGATGTTCTGACCAAGAACCCACCACGCCTGTTCCAGCTCAACCGCGTCACCTGGGCATCTGGTGTGCCCCACGGGCCCCCGTGTGTCCTGCTTCACCCGGGTCACCCCAGCGACCGCCGCCCCGCCCTCGTTTCTGGCGCCACTCGTCCGCACCGTGTCGTCAGAACCCTAATAGCTGACGGCTCTCAACCTCCCGGGCACCTCGGATCTCAGCTCAAGCAACAGCCCGGCCCGAGGTCCGTGCTTATGGATCGAAGCCAGGGTAGCCTCTGAACCCGTGACGACCCGGGGGCTCTCTGCTATGGGCCCTCTCGTCCTGCTCGGCGGGCGGCCTGGACGCGGCGTCCGCGCTCGCCTGCGGCGTCGCCTGGCTCGTCTCGCGGGCGGCGCCTCGACCGCTGCGAGGAGAGCACGATGAAGACCAACGATCCACGCGCGCTCCTCCGCAGCGCTGCGGCCTGGGGGAAGTTCACGGCGCGGACCGTGGGCTATGGAACGGTCTCCCTGGGGCTGGGTCCGCTGTCCCCTCGTCACCGGGCAAGCCAGTGGGCCATGCGCCGCTGGAGCGTGTCCACCTGCGAGGCCCTGGGGCTCCAGCGAGAGGTCACCGGGGCCGAGCACCTCCAGCGGGTGCGCCAGGCGATCTTCGTGTCCAACCACGCGAGCCTCACCGACATCATCGTCATCGGCAGCGTCCTGCGCCACGACTACCGCTGGCTCGCCAAGCACGTCCTGTTCCACATCCCGTTCCTCGGCTGGCACCTGCGCTTCGCGGGCCACATCCCCGTGTATCGCGGCGCCGCCGCCCACAAGCGCAACCGCTCGGTGCCCGAGCAGATCCACCGGGTCGTCGAGCGGGGCGCCAGCGTCCTCATCTTCCCCGAGGGGACCCGCAGCCGTGACGGCCACCTCCAGCCCTTCCGGATGGGGGCGTTCCGGGCCGCCGTGGCCGAGGGCCTCCCCATCGTCCCCATCATCCTCCACGGGACCGAGCGGATCTTGGAGAAGGGCTCCGCCGTGCTCGACGTGGAGCACAACGTCGCCAAGGTGGAGATCGGCGCGCCGATCGACGCCCCGCCCCCCGCCGCGGACGCGGACGACGAGACGAGGGCCCTGGCCTTGCTGGAGGCCACGCACGCGGTCTACCGGGAGGCGCTCGGCGAGCCCGACGTGCCGGCGAGGCCCCAGCGCTAGCGCTGGTCGCTCAGCCCCAGGGGCCACTTGAGAAGCAGCCCGAGCTCCACGATGTTCTCGGCGCCCGCCGGGGACGGGCCACCCGGGGAGACGACCGTGGCGGACGCGGCGGGGAGATGTACCCAGCGCAAGTAGGAGGCCACCCCGCCCAAGGTCACCAGCGCGCCCACCCGCAGCCCGTGACGCACGGGCTCCCCCGCCAACCGAGGCGCGAGCTTCGCAACCCAGCCCAGCTCCAGCCCCAACAGCGCCCACCCCACCTCGGCGCCCGCCCCCAGACGCCCGCCGTCCCCGGGCGTGGCCCACAACCCGTCGGCGTAGACGCCGGCCCAGGTCGTCCCCCACAGGTAGACGGCGCTCACCTCCCCGCCCAGGCTGAAGGCCCAATCCGCCGAGCCCCCGGAGCCCACCGTGGCCGCCGTGCCCAGGGACAAGCCGGGCAGGAGGAACCAGCCTGGAGCCGGGCGCGCCTCGTCGGGCGGGGGCTCCGCCGGGGTCGCCCTCGCCCCTGCCAAGGGCAAGGCGACGAGGACCACGAGTGAGGCCGCGAAGGCCGCCCGGCGCCAGCGGGCGCCACCCGCCAGACCAGGTGGGTGTGAGGCGATCATGGCGAGGAGTATAGCCTCCGCCCCCGCGACGAGCACCCATTCCGCCGCCCCGCTTGTCTACGCGCTCGGGGGTTCCTACTCGTAGGGACTCGAACAACCCCGAGCGCGAGGCTGAGCCTGCCCGCCCCGTGCCTCGACCAGGAACGCGCGCGGGGGCCCCGCGCGGAGGTGATCCGGATGATGTGGTGGACTCGCCGAGATGCGCTCCGTCGCGAGTACGACAAGCGACGCGAGGACCTGGGCCACGTCCTGGACGCCGTCGCCTCCGAGGCCGCAGGCGTGCTCCGCGAGCACCGCATCCGGGGCACCGTGGGCTCCCGCGTGAAGCGCTTCGACGCCATGTACCGGAAGCTCCTCGAACGCTCCGCTCGCGAGGAGATCGACGAGCCCTTCGAGTACCTCACCGACATCCTCGGGCTCCGCGTCGTCACCCCGTTCTTGGAGGATCGAGGGCGCATCGAGGCGCTCCTGCGCACGCGCTTCGAAGTCGTCGAGGTGGACGTCAAGGGGAGCTCGCGCGGCCCGGGAGAGTTCGGCTACGAGTCCACGCACCTGCTCGTGAAGATCCCCCAGGCGGTCTGCGAGGCCTACCCGGAGGCGCGCGTCCGGGTCGCCGAGGTCCAGCTCCGGACCACGCTCCAGGACGCCTGGGCCGAGGTGGAGCACGAGCTCGTCTACAAGGCGGACATCGACCGCGTGGACCGCTCCATTCGACGGAAGCTCATGGCGCTCAGCGCCACCCTCTCCCTCGCCGACACCATCTTTCAGGAGATCCGCGACTACCAGCGGACGCGCTACGCCGACCTCCACGCGCGCCACCAGGCGCTCATGGACAAGGTCTCCACCATCCCCGAGAAGATGGCCCGCGAGCACGTCGTGCGCGCCGCGGGCGTAGCCGCGCACCTGGGCGAGCCTTTGCCCCCCACGCACGCCCCCGCACCCGCGCGGTCCGCGCTACGCGAGGCCCCCCCTGGACCTCCCCCCATCCCCCAAGAAGCCGCCCACGCGGACGTGTCCCACCTCCTCGTCGAGGCCCTGGAGGCCCACCTGGCCCTGGACCTGGAGCGCGCCGTGGATCTCTACACGCGGGTGCTCGCAGTGGAGCCCTCGGCGGCCGTCTACAACCACCGCGGCATCGCCTATTTCGCCATGTCCCGCTACGAGCAGGCCGCCGAGGACTTCACCCGCGCCGTAGAGTTGGCGCCCAAGGACGCCCGCGCCTTCACGAACCGCGGGCTCGCCCTGCGCATGTCCGGGGCCCCCGAGGAGGCCCTGCGCGACCTGGATCACTCCTTGGAGCTCAACCCCACCTGGGCCGACACCCTGTACGGGCGTGCCCTCGCCCACTTCGACCTGGGCAACATCCCCGAGGCCCTCCGGGACTGCGACCGGGCCATCGCCCTCAAGCCCGACTTCAAGCAGGTCCTGCGCTTCAAGCGCTACATGCAGGACCGCGACATCTGAGCCCGCGCCCCGGCCTCGAGCCCATGCCAGGTGGGGTTCCGCTCACCGAGGCGCCCCCACGCGCCACGCGAGCCCTTCCACGGCCGCAAACCCATCCCCCTCGAAGGCGATCCCCGCGAACCCGGTGGGCGCCTCTGGGAGCGTCGCCTTCCAGCGTGCGCTCCCCACGGCGACCCGCACCGTGGGGCCGGCGACGCGCACCGACACGTCGACGCGGGGGCGCGTGGCGCCGGGAGCCGACCAAGCCGCCAGCTCTTCGTCCGCGAAGCGCCGCCGGGCGCGATCTCCCGACCCTTCGCGCGCCACCTCGCGAAACGCCACGAGTCGCACCTTGCGGTGGGACACGCGCACCGCATAACCGCGCATGCGGTGCGCCTCTCCGTAGGTCCCCGATCCGCCACCCACCCTGGGATTCGGCTTTGGATCCCGCGTGTGGGCGGCGTCGGACTGCGCGCCTGGGTGCTCGACGTGACGCGGCCACGCCTCCGCGCCCAGCCGCTTGCCTCCTTGCCCAAACGCGGCCTCCTGCGCCTCGGTCCGCAGAGCAGGTGGCGGATCGGGGTAGGTGCGCGTGGCGCGGTCGTAGGGGGACCGCGCGTCCACGTCTCGCAAGCCGAACAGGAAGGAGACCGTGACGGGCGCGTCCGCCGGGATGGCACCGAGCCGCGAGCGGTCGTCGGGGCGCAGCGCGGCCCCCAGATCCGGCGGCAGCCGTCGCGACACCGTGGCCCCAAGGGACAGCCCGGCGTCCGCGCTCGGGCGATCCCCGACGACGATCAGGGCGGGGACCGGAGGCTTCCGCCGCGGTCGCCGCGGCGGCACGCGCAGGTAGCGCACGGCGTCCGCGCGCCAGGGGTCCGACCGGGGCCCGGTCCGCAGCGCCCTGGCCCCCTGGCGGGCGAAGCACGGCTGGCCGCCGAGGATCAGGTACTCGTCCGGGTGCCGCCACCACGTGCGCGCGTGGTCCAGGGCGCGCCAGGCGCGCTCGGTGGCGCGGCCCCCCGGGAAGAGCTTCTCCGCGCGCCGGAGGCCATGGCGGCCTGGGTGGTCGAGCATGAGCAGCTCTCGCAAAGCCGCCGCATCGGGGCCGGGCGCCCGGACCGCGCGGGCGAGGTCTCGGTTGACCGCCAGCTCCTCCGCGATGTCCTCGAGCTTGGCCGGGTCCTCGGTGGCCTTGCTCGCCGCCTCCCAGGCGCGGGTGCTCTCGTCCAGGGCGAGGGCTGCGCGATAGGCCTCGGCCACGTCGTCCAGGCTGCGGGCTCGCCAGTCGGCCAGGCAGCGCGCGCGAGCGGGCGTCCCCGCGCGCAGGTAGCGGCAGTCTCCCGGGACCGTCTTCCGACCGAGCTCGTAGAGCTTCCGCGCGAGGTCCGCGATCCCTCGGCGGTCCAGGTGCAGCCGCTCGCCGAAGCGGCGCGCCTCGTCGGCTGGATACTTGGCGAAGCCGCTCGCGGCCCCCAGGGCGCGCTTGCGCACCTGCGCGAACCAGCCGCGAAAGTCCCCGGCGTCCGCGGGCGGGGGGGGATACAGCGTGCCCGGGAAGGTGGGGGCGAGCTTGGGGAACAGGGGACCCGCCACGGCATAGTACGCGGCGTAGAACCGGTCGGCGGTGCGCTGGAGGGCGAAGTTGTCCCCCGTGTCGCGCTGGGCCTGGAGGGGGCCCGAGGCGCCGTGGGGCGTCCCGTAGAGTTGGGCCAGCGCCCGGAGCGCGACCGCCCTGTCGACGGGGTCAACGCCGCGGCGCCCGGCGGCCACGGCCAAGAGCTCATCGACGATGGCCCCCTCGGTGGCCACCTTCCGCGCCCGCGCCTGGCGCGCGGCCTCCTCCTGGGCCACGCGGGCGGCGTCGGCGCGCCCCCGCGCCTGGGCCACGACGCGCTCGTAGTCGGCCAGCGTCACCTTGGCCAACGTGAAGCTGCCGTCGAGCCGCGTGGCCTCCTGGAGGCGCGCGAGCGCCTCGTCCATGCGCTTGGCGTCGAAGGCGGCCAGGCCATCGCTGTAGGCGCGGAAGGCCTGGAAGTCCGCGGTGTGGATGCGCGCCATCTGAGCGCGCTCCTTGGGCGCCGGCTTCACTCCCGCGGCCGCCACGAGCTTCCGGGCGAGGTCCTTCTCCAGCTCGAAGAAGGCGTCGCGCTCGCCCTCCACGGCGGCGCTCGTGAGCACCTTGCCCGTGCGCACGGCGAAGAGCCGCGCGTCCAGCCGCATGTGCCCCCCCATGACGGTGAAGCTCCCCGCGACGAGGTGCGTGGCCCCCAGGAGCTTCCCCACCCGCGCCGCCGTGCGGCGGTCCACGAGCCCCGAGCGTCCCAGCTTCAGCTCGGCGCGGATCGCCGCCACCCGGGCCCGCTCGATCATCTCGAAGACCCCCACGGCCCCGAGGTCGGTCGTGAGCATGGACTGGAGGCCCTTGCCCAAGGCCGCCAGGCCGGCCTCGGGGGCGGCGTCCGTGAAGTCCAGGACGGCCACGCGCAGCTTGGCGCGCGAGGCGGCGCGGGCGGGAGGAGCCCCGGGTCCCCAGGCCCCGGCGGCGGCGACGACGAACAGGAGGGGCGCCGCCAGGTGGCGCGCGAGCTTGCGCGAGGTGAGGGCCGATCGGTGCGCGATCACGGGGGCCTCCGTGCGATGGGAACGCCGCAGGAATGGGCGCGCCGCGGCGCCGTGTGGGTGTACCGACAGCGTCCAGAGGGGACGGGGCCTCTGTCAAGCGAGCCAGCACGTCCCCGATCCGCCACCTGCTCTGAGGACCGAGGCGCAAGAGGCCGCGTTTGGCCCCGATCCGCCACCTACTCTGCGGACCGAGGCGCAGGAGGCCGCGTTTGGGCAAGGA
>CAYZID010000262.1:0-7874 GCA_964478315.1 uncultured Myxococcales bacterium
CGGACGCGGGACCAGCCACGGACGCGGGACCAGCCACGGACGCGGGACCAGCCACGGACGCGGGACCGGTCGTAGACGCGGCCTCGGACGCGGGACTGGTCGCAGACGCGGCCACGGACGCGGGACCAGCCACGGACGCGGGACCGGTCGCAGACGCGGCCACGGACGCGGGCCCAGCCACGGACGCGATGATGGACTCGACGATGGAGACGAACCCCGGCCCCGCCGCGGACGAGCTGGCCTTCCAGGCGGCCCTGGCCCTCTACACGGCGGGGCAGTTCCAGGCCGCCATGGACGCATTCCAGCAGTTCTTGGTGGACTACCCGAGCAGCGTCCGGGTGGACAACGCCACCTACCTCATCGCGCGCTGCACCTTCGAGCTGGGCGACTACGCGGGCGCCAAGGCGCTCCTGGAGCAGTTCCTGGTGGACTTCCCCGCCAGCAAGCTGGTGGATCAGGCCCGCTACTACCTGGCGAAAGCCAACTACAAGCTCGCGGACTACCCCACCTGCGCCGCGCAGTTCCAGGCGTTCCTGGCCGACTATCCCACCAGCCTCTTGGCGGACAACGCCACCTACTACGCGGGCCGCTGCCTCTACAAGCAGGGGCTCTGGACCCAGGCGCTCACCTACTTCGACGCCCTCATCGCCGACCCCACCCTCACCCTGCGCGACGACGCCCTCTACTACGGAGGCCGCTGTCACTACGAGCTGGGCCTCGTGGACCCGATCCAGCCCTCCCCCGAGTATGACACGGCGGAGGTCTCGTACTTCGAGGTCCTGTTCGCGGACTACCCCGGGTCCGTCTTGGAGGACAACGCCCGCTACTACTACGGCATGACCCGCTACGCGGCCGGCGACTACCCCCTGGCCGCCCAGCGCCTCAACGCCATGCGGACCACCTTCCCCGCCAGCCTCTACGCCGACAACGCCTGGTATTACGAGGGGCGCGCCTACTACAAGTTCGGCAACTTCACGACGGCCGCCGCGACCTTCGAGGCCCTGGAGGCCGCTTACCCCCAGGGGGCCTTCGCGGACAACGCCCTGTACTACGGCGGCCGCAGCCACTTCGAGCTGGGCCGCGCCGGGGGCGGTCCGGCCGAGTTTCAGCTCGCCATCGCGGCCTTCGATCGCGTGGAGACCGAGCAGCCACAGAGCGTCTACGCGGACAACGCGTACTACTACGAGCTCCGCGCCGACATCTACCTGGGGGACTGCCCGGCCGCCAACGCGACGTTCACCGACCTTCAGGCCGCCTGGCCCGCCAGCCCCTACGTCCCCAAGGCCCAGACCCGCCTCATGAACGCGGGCTGCTGAGCCGCGAACACGCCCCCGCGCGGGGCGCTGGGATGCGCCGACCGCGCCGTGTCGGCTCCCAGCGACCCGCGCTCTCACTCCCCACGACACACCGAGGTAGTCTCATGCGTCTCCGAGCTTCTGTCCTGCCCCTCGCGCTCGCCTGCGCGCTCGCCCTCGCGCCCGCCTGCGGCGGGGATACGACCTCCGGCGGTGGCGGCACCTTCAACCCCGTGGATGGCGGGGGCAGCCTGCTGCCCGACGGGGGCACCGCGGACGCCGGGACCGGCGACACGGGTCCGACCGCGGACCCGGACACGGCCTCCGACACGACGACGACCACGGACCCGGGCACGACCCCGGACACGACGACGACCCCGGACCCGGGCACGGACACGAGCACGGACACCGGCGGCGTGGACCCGACGGCGGCGGACGAGGTGGCCTTCCAAGCGGCCCTGGCCCTCTACACGAACGGCCAGTTCGCCGAGGCCCAGGCCGCCTTCGAGCAGTTCGCCCAGGACTACCCGAACAGCGTCCGCCTGGACAACGCGCTGTATCTCATCGCCCGATGCCACTTCGAGCTGGGCGACTTCGCGGGCGCCAAGACGCTGTTCCAGGACTTCCTGACGAACTACGCCAACAGCAAGCTCGTGGACCAGGCCGCCTACTTCTTGGCACGCTGCGACTATGAGCTAGGCAACTACGCGGCGGCCGCCACCGCCTTCGAGGCCTTCCCCACGACCTACCCGGGCAGCCCCTTCGTGGACAACGCCACGTACTACGCGGGGCGCTCGCGCATGAAGCTGCTCCAGTACGACCAGGCCCTGGTCCACTTCGACGCGGTCATCGCCGACACGACCTCGTCCTATCGCGACGGCGCCCTGTTCTACGGAGGCCAGTGCCACTACGAGCTGGGCCGTCAGGCGGCCTCCGTCATCGAGTTCAACACGGCCGACACGGCCTACTTCGAGACCCTGTTCGCCGACTACCCGGGCTCCCAGTTCGAGGACAACGGCCGCTACTACTACGGCCTCACCCGCTACCAGGTGGGCAACTACACCCTGGCCGCTCAGCGGTTCGCCGACATGCGCGCCGCCTTCCCCACCAGCAACTACGCGGACAACGCCTGGTACTTCGAAGGCCGCTCCTACTACAAGCTGGGCGACTACACCACGGCCGCCAGCACCCTGGAGGCCATGGAGGCGGCCTTCCCCACGAGCGTCTACGCCGACAACGCCCTGTACTACGCCGGTCGCAGCCACTACGAGCTGGGCCGCGCCGCCCTGGGCACGGGCCCCGACGTGGCGAGCTTCCAGGCGGCCATCGCGCTGTTCGACCGCGTGGAGACCGAGCAACCCCAGAGCGTCTACGCCGACAACGCTTACTATTATGAGATCCGCGCGGACATCTACCTGAACGACTGCGCCGCCGCCAACGCCGCCTTCACCGCCCTGCAGGCCGCCTGGCCCGCCAGCGCCTACGTGGGCAAGGCCCAGCAGCGCCTCCAAGCCGCCGGGTGCTGACGGTGCGCGGGCGGGCCACCCGGGCGCGCGGCGCCGCACGCGTCGCGCTCGCCTGCGCCGTCGCCTGGGGCCTGGCGGCCTGCTCCGAGCCGTCTCCGCTGGCCCCAGGTGCCACCCCCACGGCCCAAGAGGCCGCCCTGGCCCAGCTCGCCGCCGCCTTCGCGGACGGCGACTGCGCCACCGTCTTGGCCCGGGCGCCGGGCGTCGTCGCCTCCACCGACCAGCGCCTCCACGCCGTCTCGTCGTGGTACGGGCGCTGCCAGTATCGCCAGGGTGACTACCAGGGCGCAGCCGCCTCCCTGGACGCCCTGGCCGCCCAGCCCGGCGACGACCCCTACCTGGCCGACGCCGCCTACTACGCTGCCCGCGCCCGCTACCGCTTGGGCCTCTACGAGCCCGCGCGCGAAGGCTTCGACGCCTTCGTGGACCGCTTCCCCTACGACACCCTCCGCGACGACGCCTGGTACTTCGCGGGCCGGGCCAGCATGTATCTGGGCGACGCCCAGGGCGCCCGCGGGCGGTTCGACGCCCTGCTGGGCTGGCCCGGGTCCAGCCCGTCGCGCCGCGCGGGCGCCCTCTACCAGCGCGCCCGCGTGGACCAGACCGAGGCCCGCGCCGCCACGCCCGAGCGCTCGGGCGCCTTGTTCGACGCCGCCTGGGAGGGCTTCGGCCGCGTCCTGGACGACTACCCGGCGAGCCCCTACGCCGACGGGGCCGCCTGGCACCGGGGCCTCGTGCGGTACGACCAGGGCCTGTACGACGAGGCCCGCGCCCTGTTCGCCGCCGTGCCCGAGGACTTCCCCGGGACGACCCTCGCCGACGACGCGGCCTACTTCGTGGCCCGGTGCGACGAGCGCCTGGGGCGGCTGGAGCAGGCCCTCGCCGAATACGCCCAGGCCGAGGCCCTAGACCCCGCGGGGCTCTACGCGGACAACGCCCGCTACCGCGCGGGGCGCGTCCTCTACGCCCAGGCGCGCGCCGCCGACCAGCTCGCCGACCCCGGCGCCCCCGCCCTCTACGCCCAGGCCCAGGCCGCGTTCGAGGGCTTCCTCGCCACCTACCCCACCAGCGCCCTGGGCCCCGCGGCGTCTTACTTCCTGGGGCGCGCGCGCTACGCGCAGCGCCTGCTGTCCGCCGCCATCGAGGCGTTCGCCGCCACGGTGGCCGCGACCGGCTCGGTCTACCGCGACAACGCCCTCTACTTCACGGGGCGCGCCTGGTATCGAACCGCGTGGTCGGGGGACCCCAGCCTCTACGAGACGGCGATTCCCTGGTTCGACCGCCTGCTGAGCGAGTACCCCACCAGCTTCTACGCCGCGGGCGCCACCTACTTCCGCGCCCGGGCACTCCTGGCCCTGGGCCGCCCCGACGAGGCCGAGCCGCCCCTGGCGGGCTTCCGCGACCGGTTCCCCACCAGCTCCTACGTAGACAACGCCCTGTACGCCCTGGTGCTGGCGCGCGTGGCGCTGGGGGACTGCCAGGGCGCCGACGAGGCCCTGACCCAGCTCCAAGGCGTGACACCCGCGAGCCCCTTCCTGGGGCGAGCCCAAGCCGCCGCCGCGGGGTGCCTCCCGTGAGCGGCCGCACCGCGACCCTCGTGACGTGGGCGGGCGCCGCCTGCCTTCTGGCCGCGCTGGCGCCATCCACCGGCGTGCGCGCCGCGGGCCCGTCGACGCCCACCGCCCCCGCGCCGTCTGCTCCGTCCGGGCCCTCGGCGCCCAAGACCGCGCGCCGCGCGACCACCAAGAGACCCCGCCGCAGGCGCTCCAAGCTCCCGCGCCTGCACAAGCTCCTGAGCCGCCGCTGGATGTTCCTGGCCCCGGTGGAGGGCCGCGTGTGGGCCGGTGGCTTCCGGGGCTGGGGCCTTCTGCCAGGGGAAGGCGCCTCGCTGGGCCTCGAGGTCGCCGCCGCCCCCGCCGTCCGGTGGCGGCGCGGGCGGTTCTATGCGGCGCTCGACCTCGCGGCCGGGCACCGGGAAACCCTGGGGCTCACCGTGCGGCAGACCGACCTCTCGGGCGGCCTGGTCGTGCGCGGGCGCCCAGCCTCGGGCTGGGAGCTGACGGGCCGCCTTCGGGCCAGGCGGCGCTGGCGGCTCGGGTGGCCGGATCTCTACCAACCCGTGGTGAGCAACGACGGAGCCCGCACGGGCGCGCTCCGGCCCACCGACCGGCGCGGCCGGGCCTCTCTGGCGGCGCGGGGCGCCCTGTCCTGGGCGCCGTCCAAGGCCGCTGGGGTGGTCTTCGACGGCGGCTGGGACGAGCGCGTCTACGACCAGGACCCCGCCTTCGACCCGGTCCTGCGCCCCATGCACTTGACGCCCCCGGACGCGCGCCGCCTCTGGGGGCGCCTGGCGGTGAAGACCCGCCTGCTGGACGGGCGCCTGCGGCTGCGGGCCCGCCTCGGCTTCGAGGACAAGGCGTACCGCTACGTCTTCGCGCGGGACCGGCGCACGGGGCTCACACACGCCAGCCCGGGCGGGGCACCGGCCAACCCGCTCCAGCACCTCACCCGCTGGCGCGCGGACGCGCGGGCCAGCGTCTGGTGGCGCGCGCTCCGGCTGCGGTTCGTCGTGACGCCGCGGTTCGTGCACCAGCGGGATGCGTTCCAGGGCTACTACACCTGGGACTCCGTGGGTGTGGGGACGACCTTGCGCTGGCGCGTGGCGCGGCGCTGGCGGTTCGCCGTGGCGTACGATCTCGATCTGCGCGGTTACACCCACGACGGCTACCAACCGGGCGGGGCGCACCGGCCCTTGGATGGCAGCACGAACCCCGACGGGAGCGTGGATGGAGACGCCGTGCGCACGCGCGCTCGGCACCGGCTGGACCTGGAGATGTCTTGGCGGGCGCCACGGGGCGACTGGGAGCCCTACCTCGCGGGCCGCTGGACGCGCCTGGGGACCAACTTCCCGGACTACGTACCGGGCGTGAACCCGCCCGGGATGCCCTACTCCATCGACTTCGACGCCACCTGGTGGCGAGCCGAGGCCGGGCTGCGCGTGCGCCTGTAACCAGCCAACCACACTCGTAATCCGGTCGAAAACATCCGGCACATGCGTACTTCCCAAAGAAACTCGTCGCCCATGCCCATTTGACACAACCAAGAGCGCGATCTAGCAAGTAACAGCGGGGTAGCGAGCTCCACCACGCCACACGCGGGGGGGGCTCGGCCACCGCTCGTGGTCAACCATCGGTCTCGGGGGGAACGAATGCGACGAAGGACGGTCTTCGTGGGCGCGGTGTGCGCCCTATTGGTGGGTCTGTGGGGGCCCGCCGGGCGGGCGGAGGCGCCCCCTGGTGTGGAACGCCCCTCGGAGGCGGAAGATGAGGCGCCGCTGGGGCTGGACGCCAGCGTGTTCGGCGGCGCGACCTCGACGGGCGAGGCGGGGGTCCCGCGCGCCACGGGGATGACGTTGGGGGCCTCCGTGGGCTACCGGTTCGCGGGCGCCTTCCGGGTCTGGGGGAGCTTCCGCGACACCCTCAGCCGACAGCCCTACACGAGCGTCCCCGGGGCCGGGCTCAGCCGCCTCACCCTCCAAGACGAGCAGTTCCAGGACGCGCGCCTGGGCCTGTCGTTCAACACCCTGGCGACGGTCACCGACCGGGTGTCCCTGGACGTCTATCTGGCCCCGCGCTTCGTGAACCTCCACAACCAGGCCTTCCGAGCCTGGGGCTTCGCGGGTGAGTTTGGCGGCGGCGTGGGCTTCCACCCCGTGCCGTCCTTCCACATCGAGGCGCGGGCTGGGTTCACGATGTCTTTCACGGGCACGGACCAAACGCTGGCGGCCCACGGCCTGTGGAAGTACGCCAACGCCTATCAAGCCGGCTTGCGCTGGGACTTCCGCCAGGGCGCCCAGCGCTGGTCGGTCTTCGCGCGCTGGCAAGGGGACAAGCTGGTCTTCGAGCACACTTCACGGTTCTACCAGGCCGCGGTCGCCGGCCTGGGCTTTGCTATCTAGGGGGAACACGACATGACGATGCGGAACACGAGAACCTTGGCCCTGGCGCTCGCGGCGCTTGGGACCTTTCTGCTAGCCAGCGGCTGCTCGGAGCCCATCGAGGCCCCCGAGGCCGTGATCCAGAGCCCTGGCGAGGGGCCCTTCATGGTGGGGCAGGCCATCACTTTGGATGGCTCGGCCTCCACGGACCCCAACGACATGGGGCTGAGCTACCGCTGGCGGCTCATCTCGGGACCGTCGGGGACCCAGGCGGACTTCAACCGCGACGACCTGCCCGTCGTGAGCTTCGTCCCCGACGTCCCCAGCCCCGTGAACGACGCGGGCGAGCCTACGCGCGGCTACGTCTTCGGCCTGGTGGTCGACAACGGCGTCGTGTCGTCGGAGGAGGCCACCGTGGAGGTCATGGTGACGCTCTGCGGCGCCAACGCCCCCTCGGTGGACAGCATCACGGCCACGCCCGAGGCGCCCATCACGGGCCAGGTGGTCCAGCTCGACGCCGTGGTGACGGACGCGGACAGCGCCCCCGCCTGCGGGCTGGCGCAGATGCTGCGCTACGAGTGGAAGATCGCCGCCCAGCCGGCTGGCTCCCAGGCCAAGCTCAACAACCCCACGGGGCTCAACCCGTCCTTCCAGGCCGACCGCCCCGGGGACTACCTCATCCACCTCCTGGTCCGGGACTCGGACGGCCACACCTCGGCCCTGGGCTTCCTCACCGTGACCGTGAGCGCCTGCGGCGACGCCGCGCCCACGGTGGACAGCGTCCAGCCCAGCCCCGCCTCGCCCAACACCGGTGACCTCGTGACCCTCACCGTGGCGGCCTCGGACGCCGACAACGACGCGGACACCTGCGGCCTGTCCCAAGGTATCGCGCTCGCCAGCCGCTTCCTGGAGCGCCCGGCCGGCTCCGCCGCCGCGCTGACCCCGGCCGAGGGGAGCCAGCCCTCCTTCGTGGCCGACGTCCCCGGCGACTACGTCATCGAGACCGTGGCGACCGACTCCACGGGGCGCACCGGCAGCGCCCAGACCACCGTCACCGTGAGTGAGTGCGGCTTCGCCGACCCGTCCGTGGACGGCGTCGTCGCTACGCCCGCCAAC
>CAYZID010000262.1:7974-8289 GCA_964478315.1 uncultured Myxococcales bacterium
CCCAACACGGGCGACCTCGTCACCTTCGCCGTCACCGTCAGCGACGCCGACAACGCCAGCGGCTGCGAGCTGGGCCAGGTCCTCACCACCACCAGCGAGTTCGTCTCCCGCCCCGCCGGCTCCGCCGCCACGCTCTCGCCCGCCGAGGGCCTCAGCCCCGCCTTCGTCGCCGACGTGCCCGGTGACTACACCATCCGCACGACGGTCCTGGACGACACCGGCCGCGCGGCCGCCATGGAGACGACGGTCACCGTCAGCGCGTGCGGCTTCGCCGACCCGTCCGTGGACGGCGTCGTCGCTACGCCCGCCAACCCC
>CAYZID010000263.1:0-8270 GCA_964478315.1 uncultured Myxococcales bacterium
GGCTGGGCGCGGAGGCGTGGCCGTGTCACGTCGAGCACCCAGCCGCGCAGCTCGATGCCGCCCACACGCGGGATCCAAAGCCGAATCCCAGAGTAGGTGGCGGACCTGGGACCCGGCTCCCGCGTTGACACGAGGCACGCGCTTCGGTTCCATGGCGACATGTCAAACCGACGAGACGGACTCGACGATCGCGTGACCCTCCTGGAGGCCATGCTGGCTATCGCGTTCTCCGACGGGCGCTTCGGCGACGAGGAACAGCGGCGTATGGAGGAGCTCATGCACTTCCTCCGCATGGGCGGCAAGGCGCGCGCGCACATCGAGGAGCTCATGGCGCGCGGTGAGCCGCCGCGCATGCCCACGCGCGAGGAGCTGCCCGCCTACGACACGCGGCTCTACATCTTCCAGCAGGCGCTGATGATGGCCTTCGAGGACGGCGTCATCGAGGACGACGAGCGGCGCCACCTGGATGAGCTGGCGGAGCTCTTCGAGATCAAGCCCGAGCACGTCCAGCGGGGGTGGCAGCGGGCCGAGGAGATGTCCACCCGGTAGCCCCCATCGCCCCCACGTCGCCGCTGGGCGTCACGGGGCCGCCGTGGGCTCCGCACACTCGAAGATGAGGGTCTCGGTGGTCCCTCCGGGCGCCTCGCAACGCTTGGTGAGGGGGCCCCAGATCCACACGCCGCCGCGCACCGTGATCTTGGACTCCGAGCCGGGCTCGGTGCGCATGCACGGGACGAAGGGGTGCCCGGGGGTGAGCTGCCCGTCCTCCAAGTGATCATCCACCAGCACCTCCGCGAAGGGCACCTGCCCGGCGCAGTTGGGGTGGAGCTGGAGTTCGTAGCCGCACGCCTGGGCCGAGCAGCCCTCGACCTCGCAGCGGCAGGGCTCGTACTGGGGATGAATGGGCTCCGCCTCGCACCCCGTGGCAGAGGCGAAGGACAGGAGGAGGGCCGACAGGGCGACCGCGAGGGTCACGAGGGGGGCGTTGCGTCGCATGACCGCATGGTCCCGAGGCCAGGGGCCTCCTGTCAACCGCGGCGCCCCCCGCCTCCCCCCGGCCTGGGGAACGCAGGGCGCGTTGCCGGCGTTGAGGGCCAATGGTAGGTTCTTCGTCCCTGGGCGGGGGGCCGCTGGCGCGCCCGCGCACGAGGCGCCTGCCCTCGGGCGGCGCGCTCGCCGACCCGCCCCTCGACGCCTCCCCCTCGACGGAGTTGGCCCCATGCCCCAACACCCTCGGAAGTTCCCCGCCGCCCTGGTGCGCGCCGGTGCCCGCGTAGGCCTCGCTTTGGTGGCGCTGTCGATCGTCGTCCCGGCGGCGCACGCAGACAACTGGGCGCCGTACAAGAAACAGTGTGACAAGACGGCGTTCAAGTCCCCGTCCGATGTGGACATGGCGGTGCTCGGGCGCTGCGTGAGGCTGTTCGGCGCCCACCACGGCGTGGACAAGCTCCACTCGGCTTACAAGAGCCGTGTGGTCGCCGCCATGCAGCGCCTGTACACCGAGGGGACGGACATCGACGCCCACATGGCCCGCCTGGGCCTCCAGCGGCTGGGGGTCCAGGTGCCCCCCCGGCCGCGCCGCGATGGCCCGGCGGTGGCGACGACGACCAAGGCGAGCGCCGGGCAGCCCGCGGCGGCGACCGCGCCGAAGACCAAGCCCAAGTTCTCCACCTGCCCGGGAGGGACGGAGCCCGATCCGCCGGACAAGAGGGCCATCAAGAAAGCCAAGAAGCTCCTCAAGAAGGGCCTCAAGAGGTACCGGAAGAAGGACTACGAGGGAGCCCTGGCGATCTTCGAGAAGATGCTGAAGGTGGCGCCCGGCTACCACGGCTCGCTCTACAACGTGGCGGCCATGGAGGCCATGACCGGCGACCCGGACGGCGCCTACGACATGCTGGAGTGTCTGCGCGACATCGGCACCGAAGACCACCTGCGCAAGCTCAAGGACGCCCGCAAGGACGAGGACTTCTTCTCGCTCCGCGACGACGACCGCTTCAAGCGGCTCACGGGCTACGCCAAGATCCTGTTGCTGGACAGCCTCCCCGAGGGACGCGGCGAGGACAACGTGGACAACCTCAAGGGCTCCATCGAGAAGCTGGGCTACCCGGTCTTCGCCGTGAAGCAGGACAACCGCGAGAAGACCGAGCCCCACATCTGGTACCGGTGGACGAACAAGGTGCAGGCCTTCCTGTTCAAGAAGCTCATCGACCATCCCCGGACGAAGATCCAGCTCATGCCACCGCAGTTGGAGGAGCGCGGCTACGACATCATCATCTCGTGGGGCGACCGGTACGAGAAGGACAAGGAGCCCACGCTCCGCATCCCGGACCCCGACGAGGCGGACAAGTCGCTGGACGAGCTCGCCCGCACGGAGGACGAGATCATCCGCAGCCCGGACAAGTACACCAAGAAGGTGGACGAGGCGGTGAACGCGCCGGACAAGGCGATGGGGCGCGTGGACAAGACGGCGGGCAAGGTGGAGAAGGTCCTCGACGCCCCCGGCAAGGCCGTGGACAAGGTCAAAGAGGTGGGCGACAAGCTCAAGAGCCCCTTCAAGTAGGATGACTCCCCCGCCCCCCACGAGCGGTGGGCCGGCCACCGGGTTGAGCAGCGTCTGCACAGACACGCCCCTGGGTGCGGCGCTTCTGGCCGCCAGCGAGGCGGGGCTGGTGGCCCTGGTGTTCCTGGACGAGGGCACGGAGGAGGAGGCTCGGAAGCGGCTGGGCGCGCGCCTGGGCGCCCCCGTCCTAGATGCGCCGAGCGGGCTCCTGCGGCGCGCCGAGCGCGCCCTGGCACGGTACTTTCAGGGGGACGAGCGCGGGCTCGACCTCCCCCTGGACCTCCGGGGCACGCCCTTCCAGCGTCGCGTCTGGGTGGCCCTGCGCCGCATCCCCTACGGCCGAACCGTGTCGTACCAGGAGCTCGCGGAGACGCTTGGGCGCCCGCGCGCCACGCGCGCCGTCGCCCAGGCGTTGGGCCGTAACCCGCTTCCCATCTTCGTCCCCTGCCACCGCGTAGTTCGCTCCGACGGCCAGCTCGGGGGATTCAGCGCGGGCCTGGACCGCAAGCGACGTCTCCTGGCCCTCGAAGGGGATCGTACGCTCCCGCTGTTCGCCGTCGCCGCCCAGCGCGCGCGGCGGGAGGCCGCCGTGGAGCGCGGCGCCGACGCCGTGGCCCACCTGCCGCCGCGCCTGGCGTCCTGGCTCCGCGCCCGTCTCCAGGGCGCGCGCCACGTGGACCGGGCGTGGCTGGAGCCCGACCAGTGGGCCTGGGCGGTGAGTGAGCACAGCGACGCACGCCAGCTCGGGGCGCTCGCGGCCTACATCGCCCGCCACCCGAACGTAGGACCGGACAGCCCCCTGGCGCACGTGGCCGTGGAGTTGGCCGGCTGGGCCGCGGACCCGTCGTCGGGCTGGCCGCCGCCGCAGGCCGTGGATGACGCCGCACGCGCTCTGTTGGCCCTGGACGCGCGGCGAGAGCTGAGCGCCCTCGTGCGCGACTACGCGTCCAGGCGTCGGCTGCCCCGCCGGCTCCGGGAGGCCCTCACCGCCCCGCTCAAGGACGCGCTCCGGGGGACCGTCTCCGCCGCTCCACCTCTGCGCGCCCTGTGCGTGGACCTCTGGCAGCTCTTGGAGCCCCGCCCCGCGTTCACCGAGCGCCCGCTGGAGGAAGGCGCCGAGGCCCTCACGCGCGCTGGGGCGCTCTGGGAGGCGGCGGCGGCGGCCGAGGCGGCGCTGGCCCGAGGCCGCACCCCGCAGGCGGCGCTGCGCGAGCGCCTCGTCGCGTTGTACGAGGAGCTGGGAGACGACGACGCTGCGTATGCCCATGCGGTGGCCCTCGTGGGCGAAGATCCCAGCGCCCCCAACCGGCGTCTGCTCCACGCCCTCTTGGAGAGGCGCCGTGGTCTTGGTCGCCCCCCTCCACGCAGCCCCGACCAGCCTCCGAGGCCAGGTGACATGACCCGTGTGTCAAGCATCTGAATACGTCCGTCTTCCGCGCGTCCCAGAGCATTCGTTCCCTTGTCCCTCTGCGCTCCCATGCCGGATCGAGGAGCGCCTCTCCAGCCCGTTCGAGGTGAGCCCCATGAAGACCGCCCTGCTCGTGTTGACGCTGGTCCCGGCCCTGGTGGCCTGTGGGCCCTTGCCCGGGTACTACCCCGAGGACGAGGTCCCAGGCGCGGCCACGCCTCCACCCAAGCCGCCTCCCCCATCGGCTCCTCGCGGCCTGCCCCCTTCCCCGCCTCCCGCGGCGAACAGTGCCCCAAACAGCACGGCGCCGACCGGGCCCGGGGCTACCCGCGAGACCGCTCGTGGGATCCTCGTCGTGAAGACGGGGAGCCCCGACATGCGCTACCTCATCGACACCCAGCGACGCGTGTGCTTCTTCCAAACGCGTGCGGCCCTCACGACGGTCCCATGCTCGTCCATCCCCGAAGCGGCGGCGGCATTGGACACGTCGAGTGGACAGCCACAGGGGGGCACGGCCTCGCCGAGCCCTAGCCCAGCGCCCACATCCCCCGCGCGGTTGGCGCCCGAACCCGCACCGGGCCCGCCCCCATCACCGGACGCGGCCCCAGGCGTGCCCCCCAAGCCCAGCGACCCCCGCGCGGCGCCCGCCGTATCCGAGCGCGAGCACTTCGAGCGCGCCTACGTGCAGATCTTCTGCGACCGCCGCGCGGGGAACACGACGGAGCCCGCGGCGCGCATCCAAGCGGAGGGCCTCACCGTGGAGCGCTACACCGCCATCGAGTCCTGGGCGGCCCGCGACGAACGGATCTGGCGGGAGCTCACCCGCAAGGCGGTCCTGAACTGCGCGCAGCGGTAGCGGCCGCGCCCCGCCCCGAGACACCGCGACCGCTGCCGCTGCCGCAACCGCGACCGCTGCCGCCTCCGCTGCCGTAACCACGATCGCTGCCGCTGCCGCTGCCGCAACCGCCTCCGCGACCGCTGCCGTAACCGCCTCCGCGACCGCCGCCGCCGCCTCCCCGACCGCCGCCGCCTTCGCCGCCGCAACCGCGACCGTTACGGCTGCCGCGATCGCCTCGTCACGGCCCCCAAGACGCCGACGGCCGCCCGCGGAGAGGTCTCCAGGGGCGGCCGTGCGGGCTGCTGGACCGGGCGCGCAGGGCGCCGGCGGGCTCAGCCGCCCGCCGAGAAGACGAAGGGCCACTGGACGACGCAGATGCCGCCCTCGGGCTTGGCGAAGCGCATGCGCCGCAGCACGCGGAGGATGCAGTTCTTCACCTGGGCGTCCTTGAGGGAGCCGCTGGCCGACACCCCGCTCACCGCCCCCGTCGCCGTGATGGTCCAGCGCGCGGTGAGCTTGCCGGACAGCTTGGGCTTCACCTGGAGGCGCTTCTCGAAGCAGGCGCGGATGGCGCCCGCGCGGCGGCGCACCACGCTGGAGATGTTGGACTTCTTGCAGAAGCCGCGGGTGGACGAACCCCCGAGCCGCATCTTGCCCACGCGGCGCTTGCGCTTCTTGCCCAGGCCCGCCTTGACGCCCAAGCCGCCGCCCGTGTCGATGCGGCCCATGCCGTGGATACGCCCGTAGCCGCCCTCACCGCCACCACCAGACCCGGTCCCCTGGAAGCCCAGCCCACCGGCCCCGTGGCCCATGACGAACTCGGTGCCCGTGCCGGCCATGGCCACGGCGATCTTGTTGGAGAAGCCCTCGGTGTTGGAGCTGAGGATGTTGGCGATGGCGCCCGAACCGCCGAGCTTGTTCGTGGACAGCAGGTCGTTGAGACCGACCTTCTTGGGGTCGATCTTGTCTACCATCTTGCCGTCATGCTTAGGGATCTTGGATTCCTTCTCGGGGTCCTCGTCCGGGTCGCCGAACTTCCCCTCCTCGCCCTCGGCCTTCTTGGAGGAGGAGTCGTCCTCCTCGTCCTCCACGAGCTCCTCTTCCTTCTTCTCCTCCTCCTTGATGGCCACCTCGACCTTCATCGTGCGCTTCTCGTTGAGCACGAGCATGCGCTCCGCCGTCTCCTGCCAGCCGATGGTCGCGGCGTAGATGACGGCGAGGATCTGAATGGCAGCCGAGACGGCCAGCGCCGCGGCGACGTACTCGTCGAAGGCGAAGAAGGCCTTCTTGAGCTTCTCGTCCGCCCGGATGAACTGGAAAAAGAGCTGCTTGTCACCCGCGTACAGGGTGCCCCAGTCCCCGGGCACCACGGGCACGTAGTCCTCATCGCCCTGGTGGTCCGTCGAGGAGGCGATGTGCTCGGCCACGGTGGCCGTCTTGCCACCGAGCGTCACCTCGCCGTCGAAGGCCTTGCTCAGACCGATCTTGTAGTTGCCCTTGCGGTCTACCTTGAACAGCTTGTAGGGCAGGTGGACGCCCTCCAAGGGCATGGTGAACATGTGCTTGCCCTGATCGCTCAGGAAGATGTCCCGCGGCTCGTGGAGCACCGTCTCCTTGATGACCGTGCCGTTCCAGAGCATGGCCACGCGGAGATAGTCCTTGTTGGGATCGAGCCCCGCCTCCAGGGCGAGGACGACGAGCGAGCCGAAGAAGGCCAGGAACACGCCGATGAAGGCCAGCGTGAAGCCGGTCATCATCTCGACCTTCTCGAAGGCCATGAGCTGGAAGGCGGAGGCCCGGTTCACGTGGGCCATGATGGCCCAGCCGATGGCGAAGACGGAGACGATGAGCGTCGCCGTGGCGAACTGCTTGCGGCGCCGCGTGACCAGCCCCAGCAGGCTGGTGAGCGCCATGAGCGCCGAGAGCCCCAAGACGATCTGCCCCGCAGGCGGGACCATGTAGCCCATGGTGACCACCTGGGCCACGACGAACTGCTGCCAGGGCAGCACGGCCGCCCCGATGATCCCCAAGATGGCGCCCACGAGGGCGATGATGTGACCCGTTCTCATTGGACTGGACCTCGTTCGGCTGGCCCGCAGGGCTGCCTAGGCCGGGGTTCGAGGCCGGAACTCTAGGGCCGCCTGCGCGGCATCGTCAAGTGCGCTGCGTGGCTCGGTTGTGGCCCGGCCGGTCACCCTGGAGGCGGGACCAGGCCCGTTGTCCCCATGACGCCACGCCGCGCGAAAAGTTCCCGCCCGCTCCACACGGTCCGCGAAGAGGCGCCCCGAGCCCCCGAGTGATGCCTACCGGGCCAAAGCGGCCCGAGCCGCTGCGATGGCGCCCGCGCGCCCGTGGCGCAAGCCGAACCGCCCCAGGGCGGCGGCGGCGCGGGCGGGGAAGGCGGAGCGCGCGAGCACGACTCGCAGGGCCGCCTCCGCTTCGTCCAGGCGCCCCGCCGCCTCGGCCAAAGAGGCGATGCGCGTCCACGCGGCGAGGTTCGAGGGCTGGCGGGCAACGAGGGCGCGAAGTCGGTCCAGCGCGCCGGCAGAGGCGGGGGCGGTGCGGGCCGCCGCCACGACGGCGCGCATGTCCGCTGGGTTGGAGGCGGCAGCCTCGCGGTAGGCCTCCCAGGCGGCGGCGCGATCCCCTCGGTCCTCCGCCAACCGGCCCCGCTCCAACGCCAGCACGCCCGGGTGGACAGCCCCGCCCCGTCGAGCGCCCTCGGCCAGCTCCGCGGCCGCCTGACCTTGGGGATCTCCCAAGAGCCGGAGACACCGCCCCAGCTCGAAGTGGGCCACCCCCCACGACGGCGTGAGCGCCACCGCCTGCCGAAAGGCCGCGCACGCCTCCGGGATGGCCCCGCGCTGCCGGAGCACGGTCCCCTGCTGGGCGAGGCCGTATGCCCGGGTGGCCCTGCTGGGGTGACCGGGCCGACCGGCTTGGTCCGGGCCGGCGCTCGGCCCCCCAGTGCCCCCACGCGCCGTCGGCTGACCCAGGACGAGGGCGAGCACGATCACCGCGGCGGCCGCGCCCCCCGGGAGGGTCTTCCGACAATACGTGCCACCGACACGCCCACCGAAGCGCGGGAGGCCGCGTGGGGGCGCGAGAGATGGTAGAAGGGTCAGCATGGGCTCCCAAGCATCCCCACGCCGCCTGGTGTGTCAACACCGCGCCCCGTCCCAGCCGAGGCGGTGGCGTCGCGGACTCGTCAAGGCGGGGCCGACGGGGCCGCGCGGCGCCCTGACGACCGCGGCCTGCGCGGTGCTGATGGCAGTCGCGACGGCAGCGAGCGCGGCCGCAACCGCTCCCGCACCCGCACCCGCACCCGCACCCGCTCCCGCTCCCGCTCCCGCTCCCGCACCCGCACCCGCTCCCGCACCCGCACCCGCACCCGCACCCGCACCCGCAACCGCACCCGCACCCGCACCCGCGCCCGCCTCCGCCCCCGCACCTGCTCCCGCGAC
>CAYZID010000264.1:0-8228 GCA_964478315.1 uncultured Myxococcales bacterium
CCCGTTCCGGGGCCCCGAAACCCCCTCTGGGACACCTGTCCCCATTTCACGCAACCACTGATTATTCTATCAACAACGGCCCGCGTGAGGCCCAGTTCCCCCGGGCCGAACGGGCCCCAAGCCCGCCCGCTTGGCCCTGCTCGTCCCCCCTCGCCCCCCCTCTGGCGCTCTGCCGGGGCGGGCGTGCCCGGCCGCTCCGCCCGGAAGGAACCACAAACCACATGAGATCACGATAGTTTTCCCTCCCATCACGATAACTGGCACGCTACGTGCTTGGCCCAACACCGCTCGCGCTCGCCGAAAAGTTCTCTCCGGGCGCTGGCAAAGCGTTTCGCAAAGAGTAAGATGCCGGCACGTCGGATGAAGCGCCGGCAGGTGAGAGCCGCCAAGGGCCGCTCGAACCGCCCGCTCTCTCTAGCCAGTCACCGCTCCACCGCGACACGAGGCGGGCGGCGTCGGTGGTCCTGGCGACCAGTTCCCAGCCAGTTTTCAAGCCGGTGCGGAGGACGCGTCCTGGGGCGGCCCAGGCGCTGAGGACGCGCCACGTTTTCCCAAAGCTCTTCTAGGAGGAGACAATGCCTAACCGCCGTGAGTTCGATCACATCGGTAACTTCAACTTCAAGGTCGAGATCGAGGGCGTGACCCAGGGCGCCTTCCGCAACGTCGAGGGTCTGGACAGCGAGACGGAGATCGTCGAGTTCCAGGACGGCGAGGACATCATCCTCCGCAAGCGCCCCGGCCGGACCAAGTACTCCAACATCACGCTCAAGCGCGGCTACATCAACACCGACGAGCTCTGGATGTGGCGTAAGGCCGTCATCGACGGGAAGGTCGAGCGCAAGAGCGGCTCGGTCATCCTCTGCGCCGACGACGGCTCGGAGATCATGCGCTACAACTTCTTTGAGGCGTGGCCCTCCAAGTGGAAGGGCTTCACCCTCGACGGCAAGGGCACCGACGTCAACGTCGAGGAGATCGAGCTGGCGGTCGAGAAGGTCGAGCGCGGCTGATCCCAGCCTGTAGCGATGAGCGGCGCCGGGTTGTTCCCGGCGCCGTTTTTTTTTGCCGCGGCCCGCGCCAGCACGCCTTCGCGCGGCGACCGGTCCTCGAACCGCGGGTTTTCTTGCGCCCGCGCGGGGGCGCGGCCAGGCTTGTCTCCATGCTCCCCGCCCTCCCCTCCCCTTTCTCGCACCGCCCGCTCCTCCGCTGCGCCTGGGTCGGGGCCCTGGTGGTGGCGGCGCTCGCGCTCCCCAGCGCCGGGGGGGCTCGGGCAGCCGGGCGGGAGACTCCTAGGGCTGGGGCGCGCCAGACGCTCAGCGTTCGCAAGCCGGTGTCGTGGAAGGGGCGCATCGCCGCCCGGTGTCGTGCCCTCACCCCTCTCATCTACAGGGTCAGCCGTGCCCAGAGCGTGGACCCCGGGCTCGTGGCCGCCCTGGTTCGCCTGGAGAGCGGCTTCCGAGCCGACGCCCGGAGCAGCGCTGGGGCGCGCGGACTCATGCAGGTCATGCCCTCGGTGTGGTCCAAGCTCCGCTGCGACGACCCCTGGGACCCCGAGGACAACCTCCGCTGCGGCGTGAAGCTCCTGCGGGGCTTCCTCCGCCACTACGACGGGAACCTCATCTACGCCCTGAGCGCCTACGCCTCGGGCTACGGGCGTGCCAGCGACGCGCGAGAGCGCCGCGGCCTCCCTACGAACCTCGGTTACGTAGAGCGCGTCCTCCAGACCCGGGCGGCCTTCCTTCGAGGGGCCTGCCGCGACCGAGGGCGCTGAGGCCGCGGCGCTCCCACGCGTCGCGGTCGCCCATGGGACGCCGGACCCACGGTCACGGTCCGCGCGGGGGGAGGGATCTACCGATGGACGGCGACGGCCACGGGGGTCGCGCGGTAGGGGGCGCCCTCGTAGCCGAGCTGGCCGAAGTTGTTGTCCCCCCAGCAGGTCACCTGCCCCGCGGCGATGAGGGCGCAGCTAAAGCGCTTGCCCACGGCGATCTCCCGCACACCGCGGAGCCCCGCCACGGGGACGAAGGCGCGGCGGAAGACGCGCGAGCCGTCACCGAGCTGGCCGCTGTAGTTGTTCCCCTGGCACAACACGCGCCCCCGTCCGGTGCGCACGCACAGGTGGGCCACGCCCATCCTCAGCTCCACCGCGCCGGGAACGACGCCCACGCGCTCCGGTCGGGGGACGCCGTCCCCCCAGCACCAGATCGCCTCGCCCCGCCGGGCGCACGTGCGCTCCTCGTAGGCGCGGAGCTCGGAGACGCGCTCGAGTCCCACGACCTCTACGGGCGCGAGCCGCGCGCGCCGGGTGCCGTCGCCCAGCTCGCCGTCGGAGTTCTTGCCCCAGCAGACGACCTTTCCGTCGTCCTTGAGGACGCAGGTGTGGTGCGCCCCGGCGGCGATCTGGCGGGCGTTGGAGACCCCGCGCGCCCGCACCGGGCGGCGCTTGAGCCCGCGCGTACCGTCCCCGAGCTGCCCCCAGCGGTTGTCTCCCCAGCACTTGACGCGGCCGGACTCCAGGCGGGCGCAGGTGTGGTTGAGACCGGCGGCGATCTCCACGGCCCCCTCGATCCCGGCGACGGGCCGAGAGCGGGTCCGGTGCTCTCGGAGCTCATCGCCCATCTGGCCCCGTCCGTTCGTGCCCCAGCAGCGGACGGTCCCATCCTGAAGCAGCGCGCAGGAGTGCTTGCCCCCGAGCGCCAGCGCCGTGGCTCCCTGCACGTCGCGCGCGGTGATGGGCTTGGAGGTCCGCTCGGGGCCACGGTTGCCCGCTTGCCAGGTGGCGTTGAGCCCCCAGCACTGGACCGTGCGGTCCTCCAGGATGACGCAGGCGTGGAGGGACCCGGCCGCCAGATGCACGGCGCCATGGACGTCCTTCGCCCCGGTGGGCAGCGGCCGGAAGCGCCGTGGGCCCTCGCCTAGCTCACCCTGGGCGTTGGCGCCCCAGCACACGACCGAGTCGTCCGCGCGGAGGGCGCACGCGTGGGCCCCGCCCGCGGTGAGGGCCACGACCTCCGAGAGCCCCACGACCGTGGACGAGCGGACCACCTCGCCCGAAGCGCCATCCCCGAGCTGCCCCTGGTCGTCGCTGCCCCAGCAGGCCACACGCCCACCGCCGGTGAGGGCGCAGGAGAAGTCGTCGCCAGCGGCGACAGCGACGGCGTCCGCGACGCCCTCAACGTACACGGGGCGCGGTGCGACGCCGGGTTCCCCCCCGCCGAGCTGCCCCCGGCGCCCATCCCCCCAGCAGGCCACGCGCCCCCCAAAGAGCGCGGCGCACACGTGCGCCTGGCCCGCGGCGAGCTGGAGGACGCCGTCGAGGTCTCGGACCTCGGTGGGCTGCGGCCGGAAGCGCTGGGTCCCATCTCCGAGCTGTCCGCGCCGGTTGTCGCCCCAGCAGCGCGCCTTGAGGGTCTTGTCGCGCCCGCACACGAAGCCGTCGCCCACGACGAGCTGGACGAAGGGCGCGGGCCCCTTGACGCGGTCGAGCTCGACCCGCTGCCGATCGACCCGCCAGCAACGCGCCTCTCCCTGGGGCGTCAGGGCGCAGGTCATGTCCGCCCCCGCCACGAGGTGGGAGGCGCCCTGCGCGCCGTCGACGTGGCGGAACCCGGGCTCGCGCGCGCCCCAGCACAGGACGTCCCCGCCCACGGTGAGAGCGCACGTGTGCCGCCGCCCCGCGGCGACCTCCTCCACGTCCTCCAGCCCCGGGACCCGCGCCGGCGCGTTGGCGGCTGGAAGCAGGTCGTGGCCGAGCTGGCGCGCCTTGTTCGAGCCCCAGCACGTCAGCTCACCGCCTCGGGTGACGAGGCATGTGTGGGCCGCGCCGGCCGCGAGGACGCGGGACGCGGCCGGGGGCGCCACGGGGGCCGACGGCAGCCGGGGCGAGGGGCGGTCCAGGCACCCCGCGAGCAGGCCCGCCGCCGCGAAGGCCAGCGCCGGGCGCAGCCACGGGGCTCCGGGCGGGGCGCACGGACGGCGGGCTCGCCGCCCGGCGCCGGGCGCGGCTGGGTGAAGTGCGGAAAGGCGGCGCATGGGCTCCCGGCGCGGCGGAGGTTCCCCGTGACCCGTCCGCGGCGCACCCCCGAAGGTAGGGCGCGTCGATCCCGGCAGCAAGAAAACGCCCCCACCCTGGCAGCGCGCGCCGTCAGCCCTGCTCCAGCGCCTCGCAGACCGTCTCCATGAGGAGCCGAGAGACCGTGTAGGGATCGGCGTTGGCGTTGGGCCGGCGGTCCTCGATGTAGCCCTTGCCGTCGCGCTTCACCTGCCAGGGGATGCGGATGGAAGCACCGCGGTCCGACACGCCGTACTTGAACTCGCGGTAAGAGCACGTCTCGTGCTTGCCGGTGAGGCGCTCCTCGATGCGGTCGCCGTAGTGCGCGATGTGGAGGTCCGCCTTGGCCCCCAGCGCCTCACAGGCGGCGATGATGGGCTCGTACGAGGAGCGCATCTCCGCGGTGGAGAAGTTCGTGTGGCACCCGGCCCCGTTCCAGTCCCCCGGGATGGGCTTGGGGTCCAGCGTGGCTGCGACCCCGAAGTCCTCGGCGATCCGGTACAGCAGCCAGCGCGCCACCCAGAGCTGGTCCCCCACGGCGGGCGCCGACACCGGCCCGATCTGGAACTCCCACTGGGCGGGCATGACCTCGGCGTTCACCCCCGAGATGGCGAGCCCCGCCTCGAGGCACGCGTCCATGTGCGCCTCGACGATCTGCCGTCCGAAGACCTCGTCGGCGCCCACGCCGCAGTAGTACCCCCCCTGGGGGGCGGGGAACCCGCGGTCGGGCCACCCCAGGGGCTTGAGGCCGTCGTAGAAGGTGTACTCCTGCTCCAAGCCAAACCAGGCGTCGTGGCTGGCATAGCGCTCGGCCGCCGCCGCGCACGCGGCCCGGGTGTTCGAGGGGTGCGTGGTCATGTCCACGTTGAGGACCTCGCACATGACGAGCTTGGACGCCCCACCCCGCACGGGATCCGGGCACACGAAGACCGGCCTGAGCACGCAATCGGACGCGTGCCCCACGGCCTGCTGGGTGCTGGAGCCGTCGAAGCCCCACAGGGGGGGCTCCTCGCCCATGGGGAGGATCTTGGTCTTGCTCCGCAGCTTCGCGGTGGGCTGGAGCCCGTCGATCCAGATGTACTCGGCCTTGTAGTAGGACATGGGCGGCTCCTCGTATGGTGCGTGGACCCGGGTGGAGGTTCGTTCTTCGAGAGAGCTGGCGGAGCTCTCCCCAGGGTGGAGGTCCAGCAGTACACGCGGGACGTTTCGTGCAGGTTTCCGCCGGGACACAGATGGGCGCCCCGGGCGACTGGCTCCCGCCGCCCGGAGAGCGCAAGCTCGCACCATGAGACACGCCCCCCGACGCCCCCACCCCCACGCACGCATCAGCCCCACGGCCCACTACACGGGCGAGGTCTGGCGCCGCAACGGCCTGGCCCCGGAGGGCCTGGGGACCGCACGCGGCCGGCTGCTGTACGCCGGGCTGCGCGCCCCCATGGCGACCTATCGCGCGGCTGGGGGCCCCACGATGGAACAGGTGCTCCTGCGGCGTCACCTGGCCCTCGACGCCGTGCTCGCCCGGGCCATCGAGGCCGGCGAGGTGGGCGCGGTGCTGGAGATCGCGGCCGGGCTCTCCCCCCGGGGGATCCGGCTCCTACGTCGCTACGCCCACCTCCCGCTGCGCTACGTGGAGGCCGACCTGCCAGGCATGGCGGCGCGCAAGCAGCGCCTCCTCCAGCGCCGGGGGCTGGCCCGCCCCGACCTGGCGGTGGTGGCGTGCGACGCCTTCGCCTCCACGGGGCCCTTGAGCCTGGAGGCCGTCGCCCGCGCCCACCTCGCCCCAGGGGTCGGTGTGGCGGTGGTGACCGAGGGGCTCCTCAACTACTTCCCGCGCTCCGCCACGGAAGCCCTCTGGGGTCGTCTCGCCCGGCTGCTCGCCGCCCAGGACCGGGGCGGTGGCCGCTCGCTCTACGCCGCCGACCTCCACCTGCGCTCCGACGTGGAGCGCGGCCTCATGCCCCGCGCCTTCCGGCGGGGCGTGGAGCTCTTCGCGCGAGGGAGCGTGCACCTGCCCTACGAGTGCGCGGCGGACGCCGCGGCGGCGCTGGGGGCCGCCGGCTTTCGCGACGCCTGGGTGGGGCGCCCCTCCCAGGCGGCCGCCACCCACGGCCAGGCTCCCCTGCCCCAAGATCCGGCGCTGGGAACCCGCGACGCGGACGAGCGCGTCCACATCCTGGTCGCGCGCTGAGACCTGCGCGCCGGAGCCCCCGCGCGGCTACCGGAGCTTGTCCACGCGGGCGAGGTCGCGGGTCATGTTCTTCTGGTGGGCCTCCACCGTGCCGCCGCCGATCTCCAGGAGCTTGGCGTCCCGCCACAGGCGCTCCACGACGTACTCGCCCACGTAGCCGTAGCCACCCAGGACCTGGATGGCGCGGTCGGCGACCTCCTTGGCCATGGTCGAGCAGAAGAGCTTCACCCCGTCGGAGTCCAAGCGGTTGCCGCCCCGATCCAGATCCAGCTTCGCGGCCGTGGCGTAGACGTAGGAGCGCCCCGCCATGTAGGCGGCGTAGGAGTCCGCGATGTGCCGTTGGATCTGACCGAAGGCGGCCAGGGGGCGCCCGAAGCTCTCGCGCTCCTGGGCGTAGCGGCTCATGATCTCCACCGAGCGCCGGGCGATCCCCAGGCTCATGGCGGCCAGCGTGAGCCGCTCCACCTCCAGGTTCCGCATCATGTGGAGCAAGGCGTCTCCCTCGTGGCCCACGAGGTTGGCGGCGGGGATTCGCGCCCCTTCGAAGACGAGCTCCGCCGTGGGCGAGGCGCGACACCCGAGCTTGTCGTGGAGCTTCTGACCGAGCTTGAAGCCGGGCGTGCCCTTGTCCACGAGGAACAGCGACACGCCCCGCGCCCGGTCGTCGCTCGTCCGCGCGTAGACCAGGAAGGCGTCGCCGAGCTCGTGCTCGTCCAGGGCCCCGTTCGTGATCCACATCTTGGCGCCGTCCAGGACGTACTCGTCGCCGTCGCGCACGGCACGCGTGCGCATCCCCAGCACGTCCGTCCCGGCGCCGGGCTCGCTCATGCACATCCCGCCCACAAGCGAGCCGTCACAGGCGCGCGGGAGGTAGGCGCTGCGCTGGGCGTCGCTGCCGTTGCGGGCCAGGTTGTTGGCGAACAGCATGGCGTGCGCCAGGTACGACAGCGTGAACCCGGGGTCCACCGCCGCGAGCTCCTCGTGGGCGATGACGGCGGCCACGGCGTCCATCTCCGAGCCACCGAAACGCTCGGGGACCGTGATGCCCAACAAGCCCAGATCGCCCAGCTTGCGGAACAACCCCAGGTTGAACCGCTCCTCGCGATCGTGCTCGGCGGCCTGGGGTTCCAGCTCACGCTCCGCGAAGTTGCGGACCATGTCGCGCAGGGCGCGGTGCTCGGGGGTGGGGTTGAAGAGATCGGTCATGGTGGGCTCCTTGGGGTGCGCCCCGGCCACTCCAGCGTCTCCAAGGGGGCACCGACGACCTTTCTAGGCCACCCGGCCCGGCGGCTCAACCGCCACCTGCGATCCCCACGCCGCGCGGCGCCCCGCGCCTTGCCCCACGGGAGAGCGGGCGGCACCATGGGCGCCGCGGGAGCTCTCCCGACCGAGCGGGGGACACGGCCACGCCGCCCACCGAGGTGCCCCAACGGGCAGGGAGGAGACATGCCCTACGCGGAAGACGCCGGGCGCCTCATCGCGCTCGCCATGCGGCTGGAGGCCGACGCCCTGGTGGCGCTGGCCCAGGGCGACGCGGAGGCCGTCGCCGAGGCGCGGCGGGATCTGGAGACCGTCTTCGCCGGGCTGTCACACCGCGGCCTGGCCTACCCGCCCCACGTCGTCGCCGCCCGCTTCGAGCTGGACGGGGCCTCCTTCGCGGCGCTCACCGTCGCCCTCATGCCCCACCACGCCCCGGAGCGCCTCCTCGCCCTCTCGGCCGCCCTGGACCGAGCCGGGCAGGCCACGCCGACGCTGGAGCTCGTGGCCTCCCTGGTCGCTCCCCCCGGGGCCCGAGAGGCCGCGTTGGAGGACCTCCGGCGCGGCCCCCTCTTGGCCGACGCCCTGGTGCGCGAGGCCGCCGACGGGACCCTCACCCCGTCCCCCGCGGTCCTGGAGCTCCTGGGGTTGCCCCCATCATAACCGGTCGCCGCTCACCGAACCGCGTCCGCCTCCCTCCACTCCACCCCCGAGGTCCACCATGTCCCCCCACCC
>CAYZID010000265.1:0-8211 GCA_964478315.1 uncultured Myxococcales bacterium
CCCACACGCGGGATCCAAAGCCGAATCCCAGAGTAGGTGGCGGATCGGGGGGGCGACATGGTCGTTGACACCCGGGGGGCGCATGGCTAAGGTCCCCGCCGCGTCGGTCCGAGGGGAGCGGCGACGGAGACATGAGCTTGGAGAACCGGCCCCGAAGGGCCACGACTTGGGCCGCGCGCCGCGGGGGAACCCGCCCCGGCGCACCGGGTCGCAGTGGGGCGGGCCAGGCTCTGAGAGAGGCAACGGACCGACGTCGGTCCGCGCGACAACGCGCCGCCGACGGCGCACGACCGACGGGCGCGAGAGCGCGCACCAGAACCACCGAGGTGATGAGCAGATGGCGAGGCACGACAGCGACACGGGCGCCATGGAGGTGCGGGTTGATGGGGACAACATCAACCGGGCGATCAACCAGCTCAAGCGCAAGATGGCCAACGAGGGCATCTTCAAGGAGCTGAAGAAGCGCCGCTTTTACGAGAAGCCCTCCGAGCGCCGGAAGCGCAAGATCCGCGAGGCCGAGCGTCGGCTCCGCAAGTCCCTGCGCCGTCAGGGCGGGCGCTAGCACGGTCGCTCGCGCGAGTCGGCCCGCCCGCCCCCCGGGTGTTGGGCTCTGCCGCGGTCGCTCGCTCCCATTCGGACCCCTCACGCCGCCCCTGCTTGGGTGCCCGGTGTGAGGGGTTTGTGCGTCCTCCGATCTCGGACGTCTGGGACGCTCCGAGCCCCCCACGCCGTGGCGGTGAAGGGGCGACTGTCATGACAGCCTCGGGGCCTCACGGTAGGGTGGCGCCATGCTGTCTATCGCTTCTCCTCTCCTCGCTGTCGCGGCCGTTGCCCTCGGCTCCCAGTCCCCTCCCTCACCGTCCGGTACCACGCCCGCCGGGGAGGCGGCCGCGCCGCCGCCGCCCGCCCTGGATGGCCTCCGCTCCTGCGAGGACTCTCTGGACGTGGCGATCTTCAACTCGCCTCGGCGTGTGAGCACGCGGGGGGAGCTGCGAGTCCTCATCGTCTCCGAGCGGGAGATTCCCGACGCGCAGGTGGCGGCGCTCGACCCCCACGGGCGGCTCCACCGCCTCGACGCCATCCGCACCGCGGGGCCGCCGTGGGGCTGGGTGGCGCGCATCCCGCGGCCGGCGCGGGGCACGTGGCTCGTGGGGTTGGGCGTGGGCGACCGGGTGGACGCATGCCAGCGCGTGCGCGTGCGCAAGCGTGGGGGCGCACGGGACCGGGTGGACGAGCCGCTGGAGCAGATCTGGCGCTCGCGGATCAAGTGGGAGCGAGACACCGAGAACCTCTACAGTCTGTGGATCGAGCGGCTGTTCGACGCGCCCCTGGACGCCGACGTGAGCTGGCGTCCCCTGCACCAGGTGCTGCGGGACCCCGAGCGCAATCTCCTGTTCAATCACCTAGGGCTGGGCGAGGACGACGGGGGCCGCGACGCTCTGCGCATCAAGCCGGACTGCGCGGACTTCCCGTACACGCTCCGGGCCTACTTCGCCTGGAAGCTGGGGCTCCCCTTCGCCTTTCGGCGCTGCACGCGGGGGAACGCCAAGCGCGCGCCCCGGTGTAGCGACAAGCTCATGACCAACCAGATGGCGCCCGATCCCGCCCACCCGGAGGTGGCCTTGAGCCGCAAGGCCGCCTTCTCGTGGTTCCTGCGCCGCAAGGTCATGGGGACGGTCCACTCGTCCACCTTGAGGACGCTCCCGGAGAGCGAGGAGAGCGACTTCTACCCCGTGGCGCTCAACAGACATGGCGTGCGCCCTGGGACCGTGTACGCCGATCCCTACGGGCACACGCTCATGGTGGGGCGGTGGTTCCCCCAGGTGGGCGACACGCCCGGGGTGCTGCTCGCCATCGACGCCCAGCCCGACGGGACCATCGGGCGGCGGCGGTTCTGGAAGGGCTCCTTCCTGTTCCCCGAGGACGACGCCGTGCGCGGGGCCGGGTTCAAGCGGTTCCGGGCCGTGAAGCGGCGTCGAGACGGCACGCTCTACGAGCTCAGCAACGCCCAACTCGCGCGGAGCCGCGACTACGGCGATGTGTCGTTGGAGCAGTGGGAGCACGGAAAGGAGGCCTTCTACGAGCGCATGGACGCCCTCATCACCCCACGCCCCATCCCGCCCGAGGCCGCCATCCGCGCGACGCTGGACGCGCTGGAGCAGCAAGTCCGGCGCCGCGTGGAGTCCGTGGACAACGCCGAGCGCTGGAAGCGGGAGCACCCGGGGGCGGTCATGGCGATGCCCGAGGGGGGGGCCATCTTCCTCACGTCGGGGCCCTGGGAGGACTACTCCACCCCGTCGCGGGACATGCGGCTGCTCATCGCCATCGACACGGCCCGGGAGCAGCCGCAGCGCGTGGAGCGCCACCCCGAGCGTTTTCGCCTGCCGCCGGGCGTGAGCCCCAAGGAGGTCCGCGCCCGGATGGAGGAGCTCCTCCGGAGGGAGGCGGCCAAGCGAACGATCACCTACCGCCGGAGTGACGGGAGCCCTTGGACGCTGAGCCTGGCCGACGTCATGGACCGCGCGGTGGCCTTGGAGTCCGCCTACGACCCCAACGACTGCGTGGAGTATCGCTGGGGGGCCGCGCCGGGGACCGACGAGTACGCCCCCTGCCAGCGCCGCGCCCCCGCCGAGCAGCGCGAGCGGATGGAGCGCTATCGCCCGTGGTTCCGGCGCCGCATGAGGCCGCTGTACTGAGCCCGGCCTCTGCCCCGGGGCTCGCGCGCGGTGGCGACGGGCTGCCGCGTGACCCTGGTGGGGGCCGCGGATATACTCCGCCGCGACCCCCCGCCAGGAGGACAAGATGTCTCTGTTCACGGATTTGGACGCCGCCGAGGCGTGCCTGGAGCGCGCGCGTGTGGCCCTCGACGCGGCCGCGAAGACGTTGGCGCTGGCCGCCGCCAAGGACGGCCGCATCTCGGTGTCCAAGCTGGACGAGCGCCAGATCGACGCCTTCCGGTTCACGAACCTCTTGGCGGAGCTCCGCGCCGCCCAGGCCATCACCACCTTCGCGCGGACCGGCGGCGGCCGGCTGGCGGCGGGGATGGCCACGGGTTTCGTGGCCGAGATGCTCCGAGAGCTGGCGTCCGAGCTGGGGCCGCGCGCGGCCGCATGGGGGCTGGACGGTGAGCTGGTGGCGGCGACCGTCGAGTCCCCGGAGGTGCGGGCCTTCGTGGCCGCCGGGCTGGACGGCGCTCACTGGGAGGCCCTGGGCGACCTCGTGGCCGAGCAGGGCACCGGGGACGCCGGGCTGGACGGCGAGCGCAAGCTCATCCAGCGCGAGTTCCGGCGCTTCGCCGAGGAGAAGGTCATGCCCGTGGCCGAGCGCGTGCACCGGCACGACGAGCTCATCCCTCGGGAGATCATCCAGGGCGTGAGCGACATGGGCTGCTTTGGCCTGTCCATTCCCGAGAGCTACGGCGGGCTCCAGCCCGACGACGCCCCGGACAACCTGGGCATGGTGCTCGTGACCGAGGAGCTGTCACGGGGGAGCTTGGGGGTCGCCGGCTCCCTCATCACGCGGCCGGAGATCCTGTCCAAGGCCCTGCTCAAGGGCGGGACGGAGGCCCAGAAGCAGCGCTGGCTGCCGCTCATGGCCACGGGCGAGAAGCTCTGCGCCGTGGCCGTCACCGAGCCCGACTTCGGCTCCAACGTCGCCGGCATGAAGGTCACGGCGACCCCCGTCGAGGGCGGCTATCTCCTCAACGGCCAGAAGACGTGGTGCACCTTCGGCGGCTACGCCGACCTCATCATGGTGCTCGCGCGCACGGACCCCGATCCGGCCGCCGGACACCGCGGCCTGTCCATCCTGCTGGCCGAGAAGCCCCGGTTCGAGGGGCACGCCTTCGAGCACGTCCAGGAGGCGGGGCAGGGGGGCGTCCCGGCCGGGCGAGGGGGCGGCAAGATGACCGGCAAGGCCATCGACACCATCGGCTACCGCGGGATGCACAGCTTCGACATCTGGTTCGAGGACTACTTCGTCCCCGCGGACCAGCTCATCGGCGAGGAGGCCGGGCTCGGGCGCGGCTTCTACTACCAGATGGAGGGCTTCGCCGGCGGGCGCCTCCAGACCGCCGCGCGGGCCATCGGCGTCATGCAGGCGGCGTTCGAGCGGGCGCTGAGCTACGCCCAGGAGCGCAAGGTCTTCGCCAAGCCCATCGCCGACTACCAGCTCACCAAGTGGAAGCTCGCCCGCATGGCCACCATCATCGCCACGGCCCGGCAGTTCACCTACCAGACGGCGGCCCTGCTGGATCGCGGGGAGGGGCAGATGGAGGCCTCGATGGTGAAGCTCTGGGCCAGCCGTGTGGCCGAGTGGGTGGCTCGGGAGGCCATGCAGATCCACGGCGGCATGGGCTACGCCGAGGAGTACGACGTGAGCCGCTACTACCTGGATGCCCGCGTCTTCAGCATCTTCGAGGGAGCGGAGGAGGTTCTGGCGCTCCGCGTGGTCGCTCGCCAGGTGCTCGGCGCCGCCCTGACGGAAGGCTGACACTGCCCCCCTCACCCCCCGCCATCCCCAGGAGCCCCTCATGAGCAAGACCAACCCCGGCAACTTCTTCGAGGACTTCGTCCCCGGCGCCACCCTCACCCACGCCATTCCCCGCACCATCACCGAGGGAGACGCCGCCCTGTATGTGGCCCTCACGGGCGACCGCTTCCCCCTGCACAGCTCGGCGGAGTTCGCCCGCTCCCTGGGTTACGAGCGCGAGACCGTCAACGACCTCCTCGTGTTCCACATGGTCTTCGGCAAGACCGTCAACGACGTCTCGCTCAACGCCGTGGCGAACCTCGGGTACGCGGACGTGCGGTTTCTGCGGCCGGTGTACCCCGGGGACACGGTGCGGACGGTGAGCGAGGTCCTGGGCAAGCGCGAGAACCGCAGCGGCAAGACGGGCATCGTCTGGGTGCGGAGCACTGGCACCAACCAGCGGGGGGAGGAGGTCCTGCGCTATATCCGCTGGGTCATGGTCCACAAGCGCGACCCGGGGACGCCCACCGGCGCCGCGGACCGCCCCGACGTCCCCTCCTCGGTGCCGGCGGCCGAGCTCTCGGTGCCGGCGACCCTGGACCTGAGCCGCTACGAGCCCTGGGTGTCCGGGGGCCGGGCCTTCTTCGAGGACTACGCCCCGGGCGAGGTCATCCACCACGTAGACGGCATGACCGTCGAGGAGTCCGAACACGCCCTGGCCACGCGCCTGTACCAGAACACGGCCAAGGTCCATTTCAACGCTCACGCCATGCGGGACAGCCGCTTCGGGCGTCGCCTCATGTACGGAGGGCACGTCATCAGCGTGGCGCGGGCGCTGTCGTTCAACGGGCTGGAGAGCGCCCTGGGGATCCTCGCTTGGAACGGTGGGACCCACGCCAACCCCACGTTCGCGGGGGACACGCTGTACGCCACCACGGAGATCCTAGAGACGGCGCCCATCGCGGGGCGCGACGACTGCGGCGCCGTGCGGGCGCGCCTTCTGGCAACCAAGGACCTCAACCCCGCCGACACCCCCATCGAGTGGAAGATCGAGCGGGAGGACGGCAAGCGGGTCTATCACCCCGCCGTGGTCCTGGACCTGGACTACTGGTTGCTGTTTCCGCGCCGCCCGTGATCGCCCGCCCCGCTGGCGCGCTCGCCCGGGCCGCCCTCCTCGCCGGGGCCGTCGCCGCGCTCGCGTGGGGTGCGTGCGCGGGTGCCCCCGTGTCTCCCGGCGGGGGATCGAGCGCCTCGGCTCCCGTTCCGGCTCCCCCGGCGGCCGACGGGCTGGGACCCGCCGCCCGCCGCGCCCATGCCCAATGCGCCCAGGGGCGGGCTGAGGCGTGCGCCGCCTTGGGCCTGGCGCTCCAAGAGGGGCGGGGCGTGCCCCACGACGAGGCCCGTGCGGCCGCCTACTTCGATCGCGCCTGCGCCTTGCGGCGTGATCCCGCCGCGCCCGCATGCGCCGACCTGGGGGCGTTGCTCCTGGAGGGCGTGGGGCTCGACCACGACCGCGCCCGGGCGCGCGCCTTGTTTCAGGCCGGCTGCGACGCCGGCTATGGGCGCGCGTGTGCGGCGCTCGGCTATGCGGGGCGCGACCCCGCGGCGGCGACCCCGCGGTTCCGGCGAGCCTGCGAGCTGGGGAGCGGCTGGGGCTGCTACCTGTGGGCCCAGAGCCGCGAGGCGGCGGCGGCTGGCAGGGGGGCAGCCGCGGGCGGTCGAGGGGACCTCCTGGAGATCTACGCCACGGGGTGCGCCAACCGCTATCCGGCGGCGTGTGCGGCCGCGGGGCGCCTGGGCCTGTCCATGATCGAGAGGGCCGAGCCCCACGCCCCGACGGCGCGCGCTTGCGCCACGTGGCTCCTCGAGGCGTGCCAGGGAGGGGAGGCTCGGGGCTGCGCCCGGCTGGGGCGCTTGCTCCAGCGTGGGGCTCCGGGGCTGCCGGCGAACCCCTCGCAGGCTGCGCAGCTCCTGGACGCCGCCTGTGGGGCCGGGGACGCGAGCGCGTGCCCGGCGGCACCCCCTGGTGCGACGGGGGCACCGTAGACGGGTGCGTCAGCCCCGCCGGAACATGCGCTCGGCGCGTTGCTCCTCCACGTCGTCGTCTCGGCCGAAGGCCTCCAGGGCTGGGCGCTGGCGTTCCCAGAGGGCTTGGGCGTCCGGGTCGTGCGCGGTGGCGTCCAGGGCTCGAAGGGTGTTCACGGCCAGGTCGCTGAGCAGGGCGCCCGCCAGGAGCGTCGTCGCGGCGGCGGCCAGGAGGCCGCCCAGCCCCAGGACGATGAAGGGCCAGGGCATGTAGGCGAGGAGGGCGACGAGCACGAAGACCGCGGTGAGCCCCGTGGCGACCCGGAAGGCGAGGGTGGGGCGCTCGAGCGCGGGGAGGACGGATGCCTCGGGCATGGGGCGCGTGAGGTCGAGCCCCGCGCGGAAGACCGGGACGGCGGCCCCGAGCCAGGAGACGGTGGCTAGCAAGAACACGGCCTTGCCCGAGCCCTGGTAGGCCACGAGCAGGATGACGGCGCCCAGCAGCCAGTGAGTCACGGCGCCCGCCAGCAGGAGGTAGCCGGGGAGCTGCGCCGCGGGCCACAGGGTCTTGGTGAGGACCCCCGCCCGGGCGAGGCCCATGGGGAGCGCGGCGACGACGGCCAGGGCGAACCACAGGAGGGCCCACAGGCCCCCTCCACCCGGGAACCCCGGGACGGGTAGGGCCTGGATGACGAGCCCGGCGCTGGCCCCGGCGAGCCCCAAGATGAGGAGGCGACGCTCGCCCCGGCGCTGGTACCATCCCAAGAAGCCCACCCGATACAGGGCGAAGATCAGCGCCGCCATGCCTGCCAGGGCCAGGAGGCGGGCCACGAAGGGGAGGGCGCCGTCCTTGTTGGCGAGCTGGGCCAGCGTGAACACCAGGTAGAAGATCCAGGCGCCCGCAAGCAGGAGGCCGCCGGTGACGAGGCCGGCGCGGCGTTGGAGGAGGTGCTGGCGGTATTCCCCGCTGCGGACGGGGGGCTCGGCGACCTCCAGGAGGCGCTCCTCGTCCCCCAGGACGGTCAGCGCTGCGGGATCTTGGGTCAGGGCTCGGCGCACGAGCCCCAGGATGTTCTGGATCGGCCCGCCGTCTTGGACCACGAAGGGCGGCGGCGGGGCCGCGGCGCGCTGAGGAGGCCGCTGGGGGGCGGCCCCCGCCCCCTGGCCCGGGCCGAACGTGCCCCCCGGCGCAGGGGCCGCCGGAGGAGACGCCACGGCCTCCATCATGGGGGCGGTGCGGGGATCGTCGTCTCCCAGATCCAGGTCGTAGGCCCCCGCGTCTTGGGAGGCGTCGTCGTGGCCTTGGTGGTCATCGCTCATGGGGTCCCCTCCGCGTGCGCGCTCGGCGCGAGGACGCCGCCCCCGCGCCCCACAAGCATCGCCGAGCTTGGCCGCGGCGTCCAATGCCACCCTGCCCCCGGGCCCCGGTTGGCTCCGCGCTTGTTCTCGCCGCCTCCGCACCCCCTTCCGCACCCGCACCCGCGACCGCCTCCGCGACCGCCTCCGCGACCGCCTCCGCGACCGCCTCCGCGACCGCCTCCGCACCCGCTTCCGCGACCGCCTCCGCGAGCGCCTCCGCGACCGCCTCCGCGCCCGCCTCCGCGCGCCCGCTTCCGCGACCGCGAGCGCCTCCGCGAGCGCCTCCGCGACCGCCTCCGCACCCGCTTCCTATGACGTTTTCGCAGCCGCTGGTGCTCGGGGTAGCTTCCCGGGTGC
>CAYZID010000266.1:0-8181 GCA_964478315.1 uncultured Myxococcales bacterium
GCTTGATTCACAAGGGCGGACCGAGCCAGGCGCCGCGTCGTGATTTCAGGTGGTTGTGCGAGGAGGGAGCGTGCTGGTGGCACGCGACCGACGAACGGAACCGCATGGAATCACAAGAGCAAGTCTGGCGACGGGAGACGTTGTGAATCATGCTTCTAGCGCACCGCGCGCGTGGTCCACGACGCCCACGCGCGTGGTCCGGGCCGCGCTGGCCGCCGCGCTGTGCACGGTCGCCGCTGGATGCGGCGCCGACCTGGCCGGCGCGGGGAATGGGGGGTTCACGTTGTCCGGGGACGTCGCGACGGGCAGCGACGTCTGGCTCCCCGCGGTGGACGCGGGGCCGCAGGACGTCGGCAGCGGCACCGACGCGGGCCTCGACGCGGCGTCCACGGACACCACGCCCCCCGCGGACACGGGCCGGGATGCAGCCGGCAAGACCGACAGCCCAGCGCCGCCAGCCGGGCCCACGCGCTTGTCCCTGGCGCTCGATGGAGAGCGCGCGGCCTGGGTGGAGGTGGCGCCGGATGGGGGTCGCACCCTGGTCGTCTGGACCCTCAGCCAGCCGGACCTCCCGCCCACCCCCTACCCCTGGCCCTATCTGGTCCAGCCCCGCGACCTGCAGCTCACCGACGGGTGGCTCGTCTTCGTAGACGAGCCCTACAACGACCCCGACGTCTTCGCCCTGCGCCTGAGCGACGGCGCCGTGCTCCCCGTGGTGACGAGGCCGGGCGCCCAGGAGCATCCAGCGCTGCTCGCGACCCCTGACGGGACCCCGTTCGTCGCCTGGCAGGACTGCCGCGCGTGCGTCGCGGGTGCCCCGCCCTCCCCCGCCGTCTATCTCCGGGCGCTCCCCCACGGCGCCGAGAGCCCGATCTCGGCGCCCGGCGTGGGGAACACGCTCCCCACGGGAGGAAGCCTCACGGACGGATCCCCCGCCCTCGCCTGGGTGGTGGACGGGTCCGCGGCGCGCGTCTGGAGCCCTGGCGACACAGCCGGGGCGCCCCCCGCGGTGGATCTCACCATCCCCCTGCCCTTCTCCCAAGCGGCGGGGGTCGCCCTCACGCGGGGCGTGCTCGCGTCGCGCCCGAGCCCGCTCATCATCAACCCCGACAGCATGACGCCCTCGGACGTGTTCCTCACCGCGCTGGCCAGCGGGCAGACGCGACGGGTGAGCACGCACGCGGAGCTGGACGCCACCACGCCGCCCGCGCCGGTGGCCCGCGGCGGCCGGGTCGCCTGGCTGGAGTCCCGGGTCGGTGACCCACCCCACACCCAGCGGCTGGTCGTCGTCGACGTCACGGAGTTCACGGGTTCCCTCGCGGACGCCCCCGCGGATACACTGCTCGCCGAGGACCTCCAAGGAGTGAGCGCCCTGGCCCTCAGCGACGACTGGGTGGGGGCGATCGCGATCCCCGAGGGCCCCGCCGCGACCTCCGACGTCTGGCTCCAGGAGCTCCCCTGATGCCCCACACGCGCCCCCCGCGCCTGCCCTCACCGCCGCCCGCCCTGGCGCGCTCACTCGCCCTCGCCTGGGCCGTGCTTTGGCTGGGCGGGCTCGTGGGCGCCGCCGGCTGCTCGGACATGGGGAGCGCGGCGGCCCCTGGCGCCTGGGACGCTGGCGGGGGCGCCGGGGACGCGAGCGGCCAGGACGGGGCCCAGGCCGCGGACACCAGCGCCGACGGCGGGGCCGCCTGGGATGTGGGACCCGCGGAGGACTCCACGGGCGCCGACACGCCGGCCGACGTGCGCCCAGACGGGGTGGGGAAGACGGACAACCCCGCTCCCCCGGCGGGGCCCTCGCGGTCCCACCTCGCCTTGGACGGGCACCGCGCGGCCTGGGTAGAGGTGGACGCGAGCGGAGGGCGCGCGCTGGTCACGTGGGACCTGGACACGCCGGACGCCCCCCCCGTCTCCTACACGTGGCCGTACCTGGTGCAGCCCAAGGCCCTGGTGCTCGCCCAAGGGTGGCTCGTGTTCGAGGACACCCCCTACAACGACCCCGACATCTTCGCCCTGCGCCTCGCCGACGGGGCGGTCCATGGCGTCGTGACGCGCCCCGGCCCCCAGCGGCACCCAGCCGCGCTCCCACCCCCGGGCGACGCCCCCCCGGGGGCGGCCGTGCGGGTCGCGTGGGAGGACTGCCGGGACTGCCTGGCCGGGGACGTGCCGCGGCCCGAGATCTACCTGCGCGCCGTGGCGGCGGGGAGCGAGGAGCAGCGCCTCACGGCGGACGAGGCCGCCGACCGCGCCCCCTGTAGCGGGACGCTCGCCGACGGGTCGCCGGGCCTCGCGTGGCTGTCCGGCGAGTCGGACGCCAAGGTGTGGGTGGAGGGAAGCGGGCTCACGCAGACGATCCCCCTCCCCTTCCCCGAGGCCGCCGGCGTGGCGCTCACGCGCGGGATGCTCGCGTCCCGCCCCAGCCCCCTCATCATCAACCCGGACAGCATGACGCCGTCGGACGTGTTCCTCACCGACCTCACGACGCTTCAGACCCGCCGCCTGAGCACCCACGCCGAGCTCGGCGCCCAAGATCCAGCGGCCCCGGTGGCCCAGGCTGGCCGCGTGGCGTGGGTCGAGGCGATCGTCGGGGCCTCCCCGAGCGCGCGCGAGGTGGTCGTGGTCGCCGTAGACGATCCGTCCGTGGAGCTCCTGCGCGCCCCCCTCACCGGCGTGACCGGGATCGCGGTGAGCGGCGCGTGGCTCGGCGCCACCGTCCCCGCCAGCGGCGAGCAGACCGACGTCTGGTTCCAGGCGACGCCGTAAGGCATGATCCGGCGCCTTCCCTCCGGGGAGAGAGGATGCTTCCGGCGGTCGCCTCTTGACGAAGGCGGTCGCGGTGCCCCTTGCTTGCGTCCTCGCCCCTTTGCCCAAGGATCGATCGCGATGCTCACCGACCGCCCCCGCGCTCCCCTCGCCCCTTCGCCCTCCCCTCGGCGCCTCGGGCTCGTGGTGCCCACGCTGGTCGCGGCCCTCCTCGCGGCCGGCTGGTCCGCCGACGCCCAGGCCCGCGTCCGCACCACCCGCACGAACATCGACACATCGCCCACCGCGGCCGAGGTCTACCTCGTGGCCCCTGGCGGTGAGCGCGCCCTGGGCCTCACGCCGCTCAAGAGGGTGAAGATCCCCCGGGGAATGGTGACCCTGCGGTTCCACAAGGAGGGCTACCGCGAGCTGGTGGAGACGGTGCAGATCGGGCGCCGCCGCCAGTCCTTCGTCTTCAACCTCGTGCGCGAGGTGAAGCCGGCGACCGTGGAGTTCATCTCCGCCCCGGAGTTTGCTGGCGGCACCGTGTCCGTCGACGGCAAGCCGGTGGGGACCGTCCCCACGAAGGCCAGCGTCCCGCCGGGGCGGCACCAGGCCATCATCCAGAAGGCTGGCTTCGTGGACTGGTCGCGATGGTTCGAGGTCTCCGAGGCCCAGAAGGTGACCTTCGACGTGGTCATGAAGTCCGCCGAGGCACCCAAGGGCTCCATCCTGGTGTCCAGCGTCCCGAGCGGCGCCCAGATCCGGGTCAATGGGGCCCCCAAGGGGGTCACGCCCACGGTGCTCGAAGGGCTCGCGCCCGACCACTACCTCGTGGAGTTGGAGCTCTCCGGCTACGCCCGCTGGTCCCAGACGGTCACCGTGGAGGCAGGCAAGCGCGCCGTGGTGGACGCGCGCCTCGAGGCCACCACGGCGGGCAAGGGCACGCTCAAGGTGACCTCGGACGTCGAGGGCACGACCGTCCTCCTGGACGGGGAGGAGGTGGGCACGGCGCCGCTCACCAAGGACGGAGTGACCGCTGGGACGCACACCGTAGAGGGGCGCGCCGAGGGCTACAGCGCCGACAGGCAGCAGGTCCAGGTGCGCGGCGGTGAGACGACGGCGGTGGCGCTGGGGCTCGCCGCGGCGACGGCCAAGTCTCGCGCCAGCCTGCGGGTGGTCTGCAACGTCCCGGGCGCCGTGGCGCGCATCGACGGTGGCGAGCCCCAACCCACGCCGCTGCTCCGGGACGACCTGCGCCCGGGCACCCACATCGTCGTCGTGACGGCGGACAGCTACACGCGCTGGGAGAAGACGCTCACGCTCCAGCCCGGCGCCCTCAAGGAGGTCGTGGCGCAGCTCCAGCAGGCGGGCCGCTTGGAGGTCTCCGCGGCTGGCAAGGGGCCTGCCGAGGTCTTCCTGGACGGCAAGCTCCTGGGCAAGACGCCGCTCGTTCGCTCCGACCTGCCCGCGGGGACCTACAAGCTCCTGGTCCGCCGCGCCGACGGCAAGACCGAGGAGCAGACCATCGCCGTGGGTACGGCCAAGCCCACGGTCGTGCACGCCTCCTTCGGCTCCCGGCAGCGCGTACGCCACCGGGCCATGCCGTGGTCGGCGCGGGCGGTGGACAGCGGCTTCGGCACCGTGGACATGCACAGCGGCTGGCCGTGGCTCCTGGGGGCGCGCGTCAACGGCGGGGTCATCGACGGGCTGGACCTGGGCATCAGTTTCCGCAGCGCGCTGGACACGATCAACGAGTTCGAGGGCCGGGTGAAGTACCAGTTCCTGGACTTCCGGAACTTCGCCATGGCGGCCGAGGGCGGCATCGGCTTCGGTGTGGGAGCCAACGAGCGCAACTCGTTCCTCATGAACGTGAAGCTCCTCGCCTCCATGGCCATCGCCGAGAAGGCCGCCGTGACCCTGCGCGCCGAGACGCGCTTTTACTCCGACCGCGTGGGCCCCGAGTACATCGGCCTCACCGACCAGTACAACCCCCAGTACAAGGACCGCCGCACGGTCTGGCAGCTCCTGCTGGGCCTGTCGGTGGAGTTCCGCCTCGCCAAGCACTGGAACGGCTTCCTGACCTTCGTGGGCGACCCCGTCCCCGCTCCGCGCACCAACCTCGATCGGCCCACCCGCGCCATGTACACGGAGGGCTTCATGAGCGGCGTGGGCGACACCAAGGCCTACGGCGTGCTCGGCGCGTCCTACCTGTTCTGAGCCCCGAGCGGTGAGGGCGGCGGAGCGGCGGGCGCGCCGCCCGCCGGCGGGTCGGGCGTGGGAGGCGCACCCGCCTGCGGCGGGCGGGGACCGAACGGAAGCCACACCTCCTCCGCCACGTCACACCCCTCCGCTGGCTCGCGCAGGCGGTGGACGCGCACGAGCAGGCCGCCGGCCTCTCCCTGGGCGGAGTGGGCCGTCCCCCGGGGGGGCATCAGGTCCATCGTCAGGAAGTGGAGGAAGCTGCGGCTCGGCCCGCCGCGTCGCCCGCCGAAGCGCGTGGGGACGAAGGCGCGCGCGCGGGCATCGCGGAGGGGCTGGCGGGGCCCTCCCCCACCGCCGGCCACGAAGATCTCGCGACCGGCCACGTGGAAGCGCTCATAGGCGTGGGCGTGCCCACAGAACACGGCGAGGCCCTTGGAGGCCCCCAGGACGGGCCCCAGCAGCCCCTCGCGGGCGAGCCGCGAGGGGCGCACGAGGCGGCTGTTCGTGTACGGAGGGTGGTGCCACACGGCGAGGACACCTCGGACGCCAGGGTCTGCCTCCCACGCGGCCAACCACGCGCGAAAGCGCGCGCGCTGGGCCTCCCAGCGCGCCGCGCCCAGGCGCCGCCGGTTGCTGTCCAGGAGCGCCACGGCCAACGGCCCCATGCGCCGACCGGTGAAGGGGGCCGGGCTCAACCACGGGAAGCGCGCCTCCATGTGGCGCTCGGCGGCGCGCCGCAGGGGCATGCGGTCGTGGTTGCCATAGACGGGCCACAGGGGCACGCCGGCGCGGCGCAGAGGCTCGAAGAGGGCGTCGAAGGCGGCCCACGACCGGCCGGAGCTGCCCCAGGTCACGAGGTCGCCCCCGTGAAGGACCAAGTCAGGCTGGGCCCTCACGAGCGCCGCGATGAGCTGAGCGCGCGCGGCGCGGTTGTCCTCGAGGCCCAGCTCCCAGCGGCTGGTCCCCTGGGTGTCACTCACGAAGGCGAGGCGCCGTGGGACGTTCCCGGCGTCGCCGGTCGGGAGCTCCGGCCAAGCGAGGGGCGAACCCACGCTCAGTCGCCGAACCAGACCGTGCGGACGGCGCCCACGCGGTCGAACCCCAAGCGCTCGTAGAGTCGCACGGCGCCCACGTTCGCCGCGTGCACGTAGAGGGTCACCAGGGGCACCTCCGCGAGGAGGCTCGCCATGATCTGCGCCATGGCGTCCAGGGCCACGCCCCGGCGGCGCCACGGCGGCGCCGTCCAGACCCCCGAGATCTGGGCGGCGTGTTCGCTGAGGGCGGAGACCTCGGCCTTGAACAGGACCTCGCCCCCGGACTGCGTGACCAGCCACGCGCGCCCCTCGCGGATGCGGCGCAACCAGCCGGCCCGGTAGGCCTCCTCCGCGCCCTCGAAGGCGTCGAAGCCGAGCTCCTCCTGGACCATGGCGCGGTCGGCCTCGAGCACGGCGCCGAGCTCGCGCGTGTCGGCGCGCCGGGCGCGCACGCGGTGCGGGGGCGTCGGGGCCCCCGAGGCGGCGAAGAGGTGCTGGCCGCCCCGCTCCAAGGCCACGGGGCGCGCGGCCCTGCCGTAGCGTGTCATGAAGTGGTCCACCGTGCGGTCCTCACCCACGACGACCTGGGCCAAATAGCCACCCCGGCGCGTGTAGTCGGCGATGGCGTCCAGGCCCGTGGCGGTCGACGGGTAGGACAGCACGAGGTTGGACCCGCAGATCCCCACGGCCTCCAGCGCGCCCGTGCGACCGCGGTAGCCCACCAGGGGGCCGGCCACGTCGTCCCGCGTCAAGGCTCCCCGCGCGATCTGCGCCAAGAGATAGACGTTGTAGGGCGTGCGCTGCGTGAGGAAGCTCTCCACGCACCGCCGATCCCCCGGCCCCAACCGCTGCAACCCACTCGTGAACCGCCCCATGTGTGAACCATGACACATTCTCGCGCGCCGCGCATGACCGTGCGGGCGCCCCGCGCGCCCATATCCGTACCCGGCGGTGCTTGACTGGGCCCGTCCGTGGTGCCGCGATCCGCCACCTGCTCTGCGGACCGAGGCGCAGGAGGCCACGTTTGGACAAGGAGGCAAGCGGCTGGGCGCGGAGGCGTGGGCCGCGTCACGTCGAGCGGCCAGCCGCTTGTGGGGCCGCGCAGTTCGACGCCGCCCACGCGCGGGATCCAAAGCCGAATCCCAGAGTAGGTGGCGGATCGGGGTGGTGGCGCGCGCTTGCATTGGGGGGGAGAGCGTCTAAGATAGAGGAGTCTCTGGGTGGGGCATGGGTCGGTCCTCTCAACGGGCGACGCGAGGCGCGCCCAAGCGTGACCACAACGCGCGTGACGACGGGAGGCAGGCATGGCCGAGCACGACCACGACAAGGACACCGCCCAGCGTGAGCGTCCCCCCGGTGAGCTGGAGGCGGTCGCGCGCCCCGACGAGCACGAGGATGAGCTGGAGCAGCTCGCCCGCCAGGTCGAGGACCCCGCCCTCCAGGATCGGATCATCGACCGCTACCTCGCCCACGGGCGGGATCTCTTCGCGGATGCCCAGCCGCAGTCCCTGGATCCGCGGATGATCGCCGAGCTGGAGCCCCTGCTGGGCGACGTCTCGGGCGTGCGCGTGCACACGAGCCGCGTGGCCCAGGAGGCCGCCCGGGCCATGGACGCCCGGGCCTTCGCCATCGGGGACGACATCTTCTTCGGAGAGGGCGAGTTCGACCTGTCGAGCGACACGGGCCGCGCCCTCATCGCCCACGAGGTCGCCCACACCCGCGACGCCGCCACGGGGTTCGCCATGTCGTCGCGCCAGGACGGCACGGAGCGATCCCAGCGCGAGGCCTTCGCCCACGACGTCCAGCAGCGGTACGCGGCCAAGCAGTCCGAGGCCCGCGACCCGGAGGCCCCGGCGCCATCCAAACCCGCGGAGCCCAAGGTGGACAAGCGGGTGCTCGCCGAGATGATCGTGCAGGTGCTCCAGCGCCAGGCCAAGCGCAGCGGCGAGCGGCACGGCAAGTAGGCAGCCCTCCCTCCACCCGGGATGATGCCCAAGCCAGGGCGCGCAGCCTGGTAGGCTCCCGCCGCCCCGCGCGAGCGGCGGCGCGCGGGGCTCGGTGGGGCAGCGCGGGGCCGTCCTGTGGGCCCGCCCCCCTCACGCCTCTGGACCGCCACCGAGGAGACGCGAGGGGGGGGATCTGGGCGTCCCCCAGATCCGCCACCTACTCTGGGATTCGGCTTTGGATCCCGCGTGTGGGC
>CAYZID010000267.1:0-8028 GCA_964478315.1 uncultured Myxococcales bacterium
GCCGCCCACACGCGGGCTCCAAAGCCGAATCCCAGAGTAGGTGGCGGATCGGGGGGTGCGCCCATGGTTGATCCCAACCGCTGGGTCGCGCACCATCGGACCAGCGCTCGCCGTCCCTCGCTCACTGTGGTCGGGGGCGAGGCCCCCCGAGCGACCTCCCGGAGACCGATGCCAAAGCGGATCACACCCCGACCGAGCGGCCCGGACAGCGGGCGGGGCGCGGTTTCCGGGGCCCGACGCTCGGCGGCGTGGGCGGCGGCCCTCGTGTCCGTACTCGGCCTCTCTCTCGGTGGGTGCGGAGAGGCGGCGACCGCCGTAGGCGGCGCAGCCTTGCCCACGGGGCTGGATGGTGGGGGGGACGACGCCGTGCGGGCCAGCACGGACGCCGCCGCGGTCGCCGACGTGGCGACGGCAGGGGCCCGGGACGGCGTGTCCTGCGTGAGCGACGACCAGTGCCCCGCCGCTGGCCCTTGCAGGATAGCGCGCTGCGTGGAGGGGGCGTGCGCGTGGGAGGCGAGCCCCGACCTGGCGCCCTGCGATGACGAGGACGCGTGCACCGTGGGGACCACTTGCCTCGCTGGAGTGTGCGGAGGCGGCACGCTGGCCGCCTGCGACGATGGGAACCCGTGCACGGTAGACTCGTGCTCACCCGTGAGCGGCTGCGAGCACGCCCCGGCGCCCATGGGGGGCGCGTGCGACGACGGCGACCCCTGCACCCACGCGGACGCCTGCCGCGCGGACGGCGCGTGCCGGGGCGAGCCCCTGGCGAGCTGCGCCTGCGAGCAGGACGCGGACTGCGCCGCCCACGAGGATGGCAACCTCTGCAACGGGACCTTCGCGTGCGTGGACGGTGCCTGCGCCCTGGACCCCGCGAGTGTCATCGCGTGCCCTCCACCCGGCCCATGCCGCACGAGCGCCTGTTCCCCCCTTACGGGGCAGTGCGTGCCCACGCTCCTACCCGATGGGACCGCCTGTGACGACCAGAACCCCTGCACGTCGGGGGACACCTGTCAGGGGGGCACGTGCGCGGGCACTCCGGGCGCGTGCGCCTGCACGGAGGACAGCGACTGCCTGCCCTTCGCGGTGTCGGGCTATGATCTGTGCCAAGGCACCCTGCGCTGTCTGGAGGGCGTGTGTGCGCCCGACCCGGCGACGAAGGTGACCTGCGCGCCGACCTCCCCGGGGAGCTGCGTCGTCTCCGCCTGTGACCCCTCCACGGGCCTGTGCGAGGAGCTCGCCGTCGCGGACGGCACGGCCTGCGGTGGCCCCCAGGCCGCGCTCGACGGGGCTCCCTGTGGGGAGGAAGGGGTGTGCGCGCTGGGCCAGTGCGTGGCCGTAGGCAGCCCCTGCGACGACGGCGATCCCTGCACGTCCGACGCCTGCGACCCCACCCAGGGGTGTGTGCACGCGCCGAGCGAGGGGACCCCCTGCGACGACGGAGACCCGTGTACGGTAGGCGATGTCTGCGTGGGCGGCACGTGTGCTGGCACGACGCTGGGGTGCGACGACGCAGACCCGTGCACGGTGGACGCGTGCGACCCAACGTCGGGGAACTGCGTCCACTCGCCAGCGCCGGATGGTACGCCGTGCGGAGAGGCAGCCTGTACGTCGGCCGGGAGCTGCCAGGACGGCGTGTGCGTGGGCGCGGCCCCCGTGGAGTGCCCGGGAGCCGGCCCCTGCACGAGCACCGCCTGCGTACCGGGCGAGGGCTGCGTGACCGTCCCCGCCCAGGAAGGCGCCCCCTGCGACGACGAAGACCCGTGCACTCAACCGGGGACGTGCGTGGGCGGGGCGTGTCAGGCGTTGCCCGTCCCCTGCGCCGACGACAACCCCTGTACGGCCGACTCGTGCGACCCGTCCTCGGGGGCGTGCGTCCACGCCGCCCTGGCCGATGGGGTGAGCTGCACGCCAGACGATCTCTGCGCCCTGGCCGGCAAGTGCGTGGCCGGCCAGTGCGCGACGACCGAGCCCGTGGAGTGTCCGCCGGTGCCCTGCACGAAGCAGGCTTGCAACCCCGCCACGGGGCTCTGTGAGACCCTCGCGTGGACGGACGGCGCGAGCTGCGACGCCGGCCCTTGCGCCGCCGGGGGGCTGTGCGTGGCGGGGAGCTGCGCGCCCACCGGGCCCGCCCTCTGCGACGACGAGGACGCCTGCACGACGGACCTCTGCGACCCCGCCCTGGGCGGCTGTGTCCACCTCCCCGCGGCCTGCCAGGCAGACGACACGACGGCCTGCGCCACCGGCTCCTGCGGCCCCCAGGAGAGCTGCGAGCTGTCGGTCTCGGACCTCTGCACGGACGGGCTCCCGGTCATGGACGAGCCCTTCGCGTGCGGCGGCACGCCGATCTGGACGCTGCTCCCCGAGAGCGGCACGGGCGCCCTTTCCATAGCCGCCCCAGGGCTCCCCCCCGGCCCCTTCGGGGTGGGCTGCGCCCTGGGCTTCCAAGCAGGCGAGGAGCCCGCGGGCGGGGTGAGCGCCTGGGGCGTGGAGTCCACTGCCACCCGGGGCGCCTTCTACCTGCCCACGCCGCCCGGCGACGTGGTGACCCTTCGAGTGCGCTTGTTCGAGGCGGCCAGCCCAGGGCTCGACGCCACACGGTGGGTTCGCCTGCTGGACGCCGTTGGCGCGGTCTGGGGGGAGGTGAGCTGGGATGGACCCACCAGCGGCCTCAACGCCGTCGCGGCGAGCGGCGGAGCCGGGGGGTGGGAGGAGCGCGTGTTCGAGTTTCAGGGAGTGGGCCCAGGGCCTTGGTCGCTCCAGCTCGCCCTGGCGCCGAACGCGGCCGACACGCCGAGCGGTCCCCAGAAGCCCACCTCACCGTCGGCGACGGTTTGGTGGTGGGTGGACCACCTCCTCGTGAGCACCGCGGCGCCCTGAACGAGGGGCTACGAGGGCCCGGGGAGCCCAGGCGCCACCTCCGCCGCGCCGCCTCACTCGTCAGCCGAGCCCCAGATAGTCGAGCGCGGCCTCATCCAGCCCTAAGTAATGCCCCACCTCGTGGAGGACGGTGATCTCGACCTCCAACGCAGCCTCCTCGGCCGAGGCCGCCACGCGCTCGATGTTCCAGCGGAACAGGAAGATCTGAGCGGGCCCGTGGACGACGCTGTCCACGCTCTGCTGGGCGCTCCGCTCGGGGCCCACGAACAGCCCCAGGAGGCGCGGATCCCCCGGGCCGTCGTCCAGCACCCAACGCTCCGGGTAGTCCTCTACGATGATCGCGACGTTCCCAAGCGCCTGCCGAGCACCGGGCGGGAGCCGGGCGAGCCCCCCCTTGGCGGCGCGGAGGAACTCCTCCTCGGACAGCCACAGCCGCTGTGGAGGCTCCGTGGCGTGCTCGGCCTCCCAGACCCTCCCCCACACCTCGCGCCGGAGATCCCACTCCTCGGCCATATCGGCGGCGACACCCAGCTCGTAGAGGAGCTCCGTGTCCTCCGGGCTGTGCTCCACGGCCCTGAGGAGCACCTCGAGCGCCCCCCGCGCGTCCCCCTGCTCCCGCAGGAGATCCGCGACGTCCAGCGCGGCGTCCGCCTCCTCCGGGTAGTCCTCGGCCAGGGCGCGGGCCTCGCGGAGCGCGGCGTCCACGTCCCCCTGGAGCCACAGCTCGCGCCAGTGGAGCCCCCGATACTCGAGCGACCCCGGCCCCGCCTCGGGAAGCAGCCCCAAAGCCACCCGGTGACGCCGCACGCCGTAGAGCTCGCCGCTCTCCCAAGCCCGTACCCCCAGCTCGAAGTGGACCCAAGGGGCGTCCTGCCGATCGTGGAGCTGGTTGAGACGCTTGGACGAGAACACGGCGGCTACTCCTCCGCCTTGCCCGCGACGTCATCGTAGAAGTCCGGCTTGCCGTCTCCATCGCGGTCGTAGCCGATGCGCGTGAGCTTCCCGTCGGGCGCGTAGTACTCGAAGACGTCGGGGCGCCCGTCCGCGTTCGTGTCGCGCTCCTTGCGCCGGAGCGTCCCCTTGTCGAAATACTTCCAGACGTTGGGCTTCTCGGAGAAGTTCATCGCGATCTCGCGCTTATACAGCTCGCCGTCCAGGTAGTAGTCCACGGCGTCGAAGCGCCCATCGAAGTCCAGATCCATCTCCTCTCGCACGACGTCGCCGAACTTGTTGAAGAACTGGCGCATGTCCACCTTCCCGTCGAAGTTCACGTCGAGCTCCTTCTTGGCGAGGAGCCGCTCGCGCTTGGCCGACGGGATGTTCTTGTCCCCCACGCGGTTGAAGTACTTCCAGACGTCCGGCTTGCGGTCGCCGTTGAGATCGTACTTCTCCACCTCGGCGTCTCCCTGCACCTCCAGGGCGAGCATGGCGGGGTTCTTGGCGTCCTTGGTGGGGCGCTTGTCCCCCCCCGAACACGCTGGCGCCACGGCGAGCAAGGCGAGGAGGGCCCACACGGGCCCCCCCCGGCGCACGCGCGAGGGGACGGGGCGGCGGGCGGGCGACGGAATCCAAGACGAGCGGTTCACGCGGATCTCCTCGACGACAAGCTCAGGGGGCACCGCAGGGTGCGCTCGTGGAGCCTGACGCCAGGACGCGGTTGGGTCAACTACCCAGGGGCGCGACGCCCGCACATCTCGACGCTCGGGTGGAGTCGGCCCAGGGCGCGGCCCGCCCGAGGCGCGCGTTCAGGCCAGCCCCTCCTCGCCTCCCCCGGGAAAGAGCCCGCACGCCGCGAGCACCACGTGGGCGAAGCGCGTCGCCAGGACCGGATCGGGCAGCAGCGCCCCCCCGACCTGGGCCACACGCCCGGGGCGCGCTGACCGCGCGACCGCGACGGCCGCCGCGATCGTCCGCAGGTGGGCCGGCTCCGGCGTCAGGAACACCGGTACGACGTGCGCGAGATGGAGCCCGCCGCCCTGGAGCACGGCCCCGATGGCGTCCACGACCGCGTCCGGGGACCGCCCTACCGTAGCCCCCACGTAGGCGTGCTCCACGCGCCCAAGACCTCGGCCGCGGAGTGCTCGGGTGAGACGCCCCATGAGCGCCTCCCAGCGCTCGTGGTAGAGGGCCGAGCCTTCCCCACACAACACGACACCCTCGCGGGCGGGGACGCCCCCCTGGGCCACGACGCGCCGGGAGACGCCCTCGACCACCAGCGACTCCACGTCGAGCGACGCCAACAGCCGCACGGGCAGCCCGGGAGGGAGCAGCTCCTGCCCCTGAGCCACGAGGCGCTGCCGGACGTGCCGGGCCACGCGCTGGCCCAGGAGACCAGGGAGGTCTTCCTCCACCGTGGGGGAGATAGGCAGGAGGAGGGGGGCCACGACGACCTCGCCACAGCCGCCCTCCAAGAACAGCCGCACGGACTGGGTGAGCGTGGGCTCGGCCGCCTCCAAAGAGACCGCCCCCACGGCGGCGAAGACGTCGCGCACACCGGGCACCCCGGCCGCCTGGCGGACGAACTCCGCGAGGGCAGCGCGCCCCGCGTCTCCGCCCGCGCCGCGCCCCACGACGAGCAAGCCCGGTCGGTGGGTGGTCACGTCGTGAGTGTCCGCGCGGGCCCTGGCCGGGTCAAGGCGGGCCGGGTCCGGGCGGCGCCAGCGACCGCGACGGGAGAAGGGGCGGGATCAGCGAGCGGGGGCGGGCTGTCGGGGGAACGGGTGAAGGGCCCCCACGCCGTGGAGGCGCGCGTAGACCTCCTCCACCCCGGGGCAACGAGACAGGGCTGGACACGTGCGGCAGAAGGCAGGGTAGACGGCGAGGCTCGCCTCGATGTGACGGATGGAGTGCAGCACGTCGCCGGTGACGTCATCGAGGTAGTGGGTCTCCCCGAAGCCGGAGCGGCTCACGTCCCGCGCATGGGGATCCCCCAGCACGCAGCTCGGGACACCCTCGAAGAGCAGCCGCAGCCCCAACGAGGTCGCGTGGGCGCGGGCGGCTCGGAGGGGCTCGACGACCTCCTCCAGGCGAAGGGACCGGATAGGCTCCCAGCGCCCGCCGCGGCCCCCCAGGTAGGGGAAGGTGAACTTCACCGCCGTGCGGCGCCCGAAGCGGTCGGCGCAGAGGTCCAGCAGGGGGCGCAGGTGCTGGAGGTTCCAGCGCGACAGCACGAGGTTGACCGTCACGCGGACCCGCGCCCCGCGGAGCGCCTCGATCCCGGCCACGGTCTGGCCGTGTGCCTGGGGGGGAGTGCCGCTGATCCGGTTGGACAGAGCCGGATCCGCCGCGTGGAGCGAGACGATGGCCCGCTGGAGCCCCAGCGCCCGAGCGCGCCGGGCCCGCCCCTCCTCGGCGAAGGTCCGACCGTTCGTGTTGATGTCCCACGACAAGCCGCGCGCGTGGAGGGACTCGGCGAGGGTCCAGAACCCCGGGTGCACGGTGGGCTCGCCCCCGGTGAGGATGGTGCGCCGGAAGCCTCGCTGGACCAGGAATGCCGCGCGTCGCAGGAGTTCCTCGGTGGGGATGAACGCGAGGGCGGGATCCCCGGTGTTGCTGCACATGGGGCAATCGTTGTTGCACCGCTCCCCCAAGCGAAAGAGCACGAGACTCCGAGGGGTCACGGGCTGCGCGGCGGGCCTGCGCTTCCGAAACAGGCGCACACCCGAGCCCCGCGCAAGGTCGTCCGCGGCGGAGCGCTCGGTGCGGGGGACGGGGAGGGCCTGGGGCGCCCCGCCGGACGGGTCCTCGGTCGGCACGGGTGACAGCATAGGGCATGGGCCGCAGGACCGCGCGGTTCGGGACCACAAACCAGGCGGCAGGGAGTATGGTGGGCCGGCGGACCGGCGGGGCGGGGAAGCGCCGCCGGCTGCCGCCACCGCGCCACCGGCTCCCCGCGCCCGAGGGATGCTCATGTCGATCCATCGCCCCCTGCTCCACGCGGTCGTGTTCCTCGCCGCGTTCCCAGCGTCCAACCTCCCGGCCCCAGGGACGGGGCGCGCGGCGAGCCCGGCCCCGCCCGCCGACGCGCCGCCGCCGAAGACCAGCCCCACCTGGTCCGGCGCCCACCCCGAGGTGATCCCCTGTGGCCCGGCCCCCGCTGGCATGAGCTGCGTGCCGGGCGGGCCCTTCCTGCGCGGGGTGGACGTGGACCCGCACGAGGGCAAGTGCGAACAGCACCGCCCGCGCATGCACGGGGCGGACACGGTGCCCCAAGCGACGGTGTGGCTCCAGACCTTCTACATGGACCAGACCGAGGTCACGAACGCCGCCTACCAGGCCTGCGTCAAGGCCGGCAAGTGCCACAAGGCCGGCCCCAACTACGATGACTTCCGCGCCCCCAAGCAGCCCATCACCGGCGTCTCCTGGTACGACGCCGTGCAGTTCTGCGAGGCCCAAGGCAAGCACCTGCCCACGGAGGCGGAGTGGGAGAAGGCCGCCCGGGGAACCGATGGACGCCTCCACCCGTGGGGGCCGGAACCAGCGACGTGCGAGCGCGCCATCATCAAGGACGCCCGGGGGCGGAGCTGCGGCGTGCGGAAGATGAAGGGCGCCAAGCCGTGGACGGGGAAGGTGGCGCCGGTCGGCTCGCGCCCAGCCGGGATCTACGGGCTGTTCGACATGGTAGGCAACGCCGAAGAGTGGGTCGCCGACTGGTACAGCACGAGCTGGGCGGCCTGTGGAGCGGACTGCCTGGGCGTGAACCCCAAGGGCCCCTGCGGGGGGGCCGAGCCGTGCCCGGAGCACAAGTATCGGAGCGTCCGCGGGGGCTCTTGGTATTGGCCGGGGACGCACGCCACGTCCATCCACCGGCGCCCCCATATCCCCTCCAACAAGTTCTTCCACCACTTCGGCTTCCGCTGCGCCGCCAGCGCCCAGGAGGCGGCCGCCCTCACCGCGGGCACGCCGAGGGGAACCGAGCCCCGACAACCGGCGAGCGAAGGCCAACCAGCTCGCTGAGTCCCGTGGGGTAAGCCCCGCGACCATCCGTCCCGGCGACTCCCCTCCCCGAACGCAGTGCCTCGGCCGCTCTCCCCGGCTCCAACGCATCTTCCCCGACCGGGGAGCGAACCCGGCGCTGGGCGCACCGGTCCGGGCGCGCCCCCAGATCCGCCACCTGCTCTGCGGACCGAGGCGCAGGAGGCCGCGTTTGGG
>CAYZID010000268.1:0-8008 GCA_964478315.1 uncultured Myxococcales bacterium
CCACACGCGGGATCCAAAGCCGAATCCCAGAGTAGGTGGCGGATCTGGGCGGACGTGCCGTCTGGACCGGCTCCGCACGGCGTGCTAAGCGCCCGGACCACGCGCGGCGGGCCTCATCCGGCCGCGCGTGGCGGCCCAGGAGACGGACATGGGAGGGGAGCGATGACGCGGTTCGCGCCGGTAGACGAGCAGCTCGAGCTGATCCTGCGAGGGGTGGTGGACTGCCACGTGGAGGACGAGCTCCGCAAGAAGCTCGCCCGGAGCCGCGAGACGGGCGAGCCCCTGCGGGTGAAGGCGGGCTTCGACCCCACGGCGCCGGACCTCCACCTGGGGCACAGCGTGCTGCTCACCAAGATGCGCCAGTTCCAAGACCTCGGGCACCACGTCATCTTCCTGATTGGCGACTTCACCGGCATGATCGGCGACCCCACCGGCCGCAGCGCCACCCGCAAGGCGCTCACGCGCGAGGAGGTCCTCGCCAACGCCGAGACCTACAAGGCCCAGGTCTTCAAGATCCTCGACGCCGACCGCACCGAGGTGGCCTTCAACTCCACCTGGATGAACGCTCTGGGCTCCCCCGGCTTGGTGGAGCTCGCCGCCCACTACACCGTCGCCCGCATGATGGAGCGCGAGGACTTCCGCACGCGCTTCCAGAAGGGGCAGAGCATCAGCGTCCACGAGTTCCTCTATCCCTTGGTCCAGGGCTACGACTCCGTGGCGCTGCGGGCCGACATCGAGCTCGGCGGCACCGATCAGCTCTTCAACCTCTTGGTGGGGCGCCACCTCATGCGCGACTACGGGCACGCGCCCCAGGTCGTGCTCACCATGCCCCTGCTGGAGGGGCTCGACGCGCGCCTGGAGGGGGGCGAGATCGTCGGCAACAAGATGAGCAAGTCGGCCAACAACTATATCGGCGTGAACGATGCGCCGCTGGACATGTTCGGCAAGCTCATGAGCATCAGCGACGCCCTCATGTGGCGCTACTACGACCTGCTCTCCACTCGGCCCTCGGCGGAGCTGGCTCGGTTGAGGGCGGACGTCTCGAGCGGCGCCACGCACCCCATGGACGCGAAGGCCGCGCTGGGGCGCGAGATCGTCGGGCGCTACCACGGGGCGGAGGCCGCCGCCCAGGCGGAGGCCGAGTGGCGCCGCATCTTCAGCGAGCGCCAGCGGCCCAGCGACCTCCCCGAGACCGTCCTGGAGGCCGGCGACGGCGGCGCCGTGAACATCGTGGCCGCTCTGCGCGACGCGGGGCTCGCCAAGTCGGGCGGCGAGGCTCGCCGCCTGGTCACCCAGGGGGGGGTCCGCGTGGACGGCGAGCGCGTCCAGGGCACGGACTTCGAGCTTCCCCGGGGGGGACCCTACGAGGTGAAGGTGGGCAAGCGCCGCTTCGCCTCGGTGGTCGTGCGCTGAGCGCCCGGCGGGGGGCGCCCGAGGAGCTGCACGCCGGGCGGTGTCGAGATCCGGGCCGGACGCGGTCCGCGCCCGGCTCCGCGCGGTCATTCCCCGCGCGGGGCGCGCGCGTTGCCGGGATTGTCCTTGCCTTTGGGCCGTGGTCCGCTAGGTTTCGTGGTCCACACCCCCAATCGGTCCGGCGCCCGTCGCCTTTCCCCCCGTGGCAAGGAGGGGTGGCGTGGCGGGCGCGAAGAGCAAGGAAGGTCCGCGGTGCTCGATTTCGCCTTGGAGAGCATGATCCAGCAGCAGCTCGTGAGCCGCGGCATCCGCGACCAGGCCGTCATCCGCGCGTTCCGCAAGGTGGACCGCAAGGCTTTCGTCCCCGAGTACCTGCACCACCAGGCCTACCTCGACGAGGTGCTCCCCATCGGCCTGGGGCAGACGATCTCCTCGCCGCACGTCATCGCCCGCGTTCTGGCCGGGCTGGATCTGGGCGAACGCAGGGGGCGCGTGCTGGAGGTGGGGACGGGCTCGGGCTACCAGACGTCCCTGCTGTCCGTGCTGGCCGACACGGTCTACAGCATCGAGGTGCTGCCCGAGCTGTCCGCCCGGGCCCGCCGCGCGCTCTGCGACGGGCTGGGGCTGGACAACGTCGTCTTCCGCGTGGGCGACGGCTACCGCGGCTGGAGCGACGCCGCCCCCTTCGACGGCATCGCCGTGAACTGCTGGGCGCCGGAGCCTCCGCCCCCCCTCGTGGGACAGCTTCGCGAGGGGGGGCGGCTGGTCCTCCCCGTGCCCGAGGACAGGGGCTGGCGGCTCACGGTGTGGGTGAAGACCCCCGACGGCCTGGAGCCCGTGGAGGTGGAGCCCTTGGCGCGGAGCAAGGGGTTCGGGCCCATGGACGGCGGCGCCCGGGACTGAGGCGAGCGGCGGTCGATCATCCGGAGACGACCAAAGGGGCCCGTCCGTTGACGGACGTTCACGGAGCCCCGAACACTCTCCCCCACATCCCCGAACCCCACCGCGCCTGACCTCCGCGCCGGTGCCAGCCCCGAGAGGAGCCTACGATGATCGAACTCACCTCTGCCGCTGCTGCCAAGATCCGCGCCCTCACCGAGAGCCAGATGGCCGTCCCCGGCGCGCCCCCCATCCAGGGTGTTCGCGTCATGGTCGTGGGCGCTGGCTGCTCGGGCCTCAACTACGACATGGACTTCGCCGAGGCCACGCAGGAGGGCGACCTGGTCTTCGAGAGCGAGGGCGTGCAGCTCTTCGTGGACCCCACGAGCTTCGGCTACCTGGACGGCACGCGCATCGACTACGTGGAGTCCATGACCTTCAGCGGCTTCCACTTCGACAACCCCAACGCCCAGCGCGGCTGTAGCTGCGGCAGCAATAGCTGCGGCGTGTAGGCGGGCAGCGGGCCCGCCCGGGGGAGGGCGGGGGGGCCGCATGTCGGCGCGCCGCGGCGACCGAGAGGTGCCTCCGTGAGCATCCCCGAGCTCCACTCGCCCGCCGCCCCCGAGGCGCGCCCCGCCAGCGCCCGCGCCGTGCACGTGCGCCTGCCCGGGGCGGGCAGCGTCTCGGTGACGCGCCGCTTCCTGGAGGTCATCGACCACCCGCACTTCCAGCGCTTGCGCCGCGTGCGCCAGCTCGGCCCCACCTACCTGGTCTACCCGGGCGCCGTGCACACTCGCTTCGAGCACAGCGTGGGCGTGTACGCCGCCAGCGCGCGCTATCTCGCCTCGCTCACCGCCCAGCCCAGCGTGGCCGGGAGCCTGGGCGAGCGCGACCTCCTGACCATGCTGGCGGCGGCCCTGCTCCACGACGTGGGCCACTACCCCTTCGCCCACAGCCTGGAGGCGCTCCACCACCGCGGCCGCGACACCCCGCGTCACGAGGACCTCGCCGCCGCCGTCATCGCCGGGGAGGCCCCGGGTCTCTCGCGCCGCGGCCCCTCCATCGCCCGGATCCTCGCTCACACCGTGGGCGTGGACCCCGACCGCGTCGTGGCCCTCATCCGTGCGCCGCGGGCGGCCTTGGAGCCCACGGACCGCCTCCTCCAGTCCGTGCTGTCCAGCGCCATCGACGCCGACAAGATGGACTACCTGTGGCGGGACTCGGTGCACCTGGGCGTGGAGTACGGGCGCAACTACGACCGCGAGCGCCTCCTGGCGTCCCTGACCGTCAACGAGGCAGGCGACGGTGTGGCCGTGACGTCCAAGGGGCGGGTGTCCGCGGAGATCTTCCTGTTCTGCCGCTACACGATGTTCTCCGAGGTCTACTGGCACCACACCGTGCGCGCGGCGAGCGCCATGCTGGAGGGGGCGTGGGCCGACCTCGTCCAGCGCGGGGGGGCCGACCGGGACGAGCTCACCAGCCAGCTCCTCACCGTGGGCGACGACGCGCTGCTGGAGACCCTGGGGGCCGAGGCGGCGCCCGGGAGCCGCGCCGCGCACCTGCTGCGGGGGCTCACGGGGGGGCGACGCCAGCTCTACAAGCGCCTCGTGACCTGGTCCCGCGCCTACGAGGACGGTCCCGGCGGGCCGGACGCGCGCGGGGACGCCGGCTCGCCCGCCGGTGTGTACGACGGCCTGGCGGCCCTGGACGAGGCGGCCACGGAGGCCCTGCTGGCCCGGCTGCGGCGGCGCCTGTCCAACCTGGGGCGTCCCCTGGGCAAGCACGACCTCATCTTGGACATCCCACCGCGCGACAAGGACCGCGTCCCCACCGTGCCGGTCTTTCACCCCAAGGCGCCCCCGGGGCGTCCGCGGTATCGAGAGCTGGGCGAGGAGTCCACCATCGTGCGCGGGATGGCCCGGGACTTCCTGGCGACCGTCAAGAAGATCCGGCTGTTTCTGGCTCCGGAGCACGCCGCGCGGTTGCAGGACCGCCACGACGCCGTGCACGAGGCCGTGGGGGAGGTCGTGGGGGAGTTTCTGACCCGCCGCGCGTGACCGGGGGCCTCGCGCGCGGCGCGGTGGCGGCGTGTGGGGCTTCCCGGGCGCGGCTCCCGGGCGCATGATGGGGCGCCCCGTCGCCCGGAGAGAGCCCCATGCCTCACGCCAAACCGCGCCTGCTCCGAGATCCCATCCACGACATCATCGCCTGGGCCCCCGATCGCCCCGAGGGGCGCCTGCTCCTGGCGCTGCTGGACACCCCGGAGGTGCAGCGCCTGCGCCACATCCGACAGCTCGCGCTGAGCGGCCTCGTCTACCACGGGGCCGAGCACTCGCGCTTCGCGCACTCGGTGGGGGTGGCCTGGGTAGCCCAGCGGATGCTCGGGCAGGTGGGGGCAGTGACGCGCGTGGACGAGGGAGAGCGGCTGGTGACCCTGGCGGCGGCGTTGCTCCACGACATCGGCCACGGGCCCTTCAGCCACGCCCTGGAGGCGGTGACGGGCGAGCCCCACGAGGGGCGGACCGTGGCCTTCCTCCGGGCTCCGACGAGCGGGGTGCATCAGGTCCTGGCCGCCGTGGAGCCAGGCTTGCCCGAGGCGGTGGCCGCGCGCCTGGAGCACAGCGAGGGGGACGGGGAGAGCGGTGGCGCGCGGCCCTTCCTGGGCGAGATCGTCTCCAGCCAGCTCGACGCCGATCGCATGGACTACATCCTCCGGGATGGGCACGCCACGGGCGTGAAGATCGGCGCCTTCGACCTGGAGCGCATCTTGGCCATGCTGGACGTCGCGGATGGGCACCTGGCCGTGCACGCGGGCGCTCAGGAGGCGGTGGAGGGATACCTCATCGCGCGCTTCCACATGTACAAGCAGGTCTACCTTCACAAGACCTCTCGCGCGGCGGAGCGGATGTTGGAAGCGGCGCTGCGCCGGGCGGGCGTGTTGCGCCGGGCGGGTGAGGGGCCTCGCTATTGGCCCGATGGTGCCCTGGGGGCGTTGGTGCTGGGCGAGCCGGTGGGCATCGACGCCTTCGGGACCCTGGACGACCACGACGTGTGGGGCGCCCTCAAGCGCTGGGCCCACGATCCCGATCGGCCGCTCGCGGACCTGGCTGGGGGGCTCGTGCGGCGCCGAATCTGGAAGACGCTGCCGCTCCCGAGCGACGACGACGCTCGGGCGGAGGAGATGGTGGCGGCGGCGCGCGCGGTGGCCCGCGTCCGCGGTTTCGACGAGGAGTTCCACGTCCTCGTGGACGAGGCTCACGACTCGCCGTACAGGCCCTTCACGGGCGTGGGGCGGCGGCGCGGTGTCATCCGCATCTTGGATCGGGGGGAGCGGGGGGCGGAGCCCCGGGTGCGCCTCATCGAGGACCGCTCGGAGGTCGTGCGCCTGCTGGGCGGGTTGGTGCATCGCAGGCGGCAGGTGTGCTTTCACCCCGAGCTCCGGCGGCCCCTGGCGCGTCTGGCCGAGTGAGCGCCCGGTGGGTTGAGAGCCCGCCCCGCGGAGGCGCGCGGGTGAGAGCGGGCACCGCGGCGGCCCGGATCGTGGTAGGGTGGGGCGCCGACGGAGGTGCGGCCGGATGAAGTGACTGGGAGGGGTGGTGATGGCGCTGAGCGAGGAGATTCCGGTGAGCCCGGCGGTGGAGGCGCGCCTGCGGCGCGGGGAGGTGGTCGTGGAGACCGAGCCCATCCCGGGGGAGAGGTTCTCCAAGATCCGGGTTCTGGCGACGATCGAAGCGCCGCCGGAGCGCGTGTGGGCGGTCATCGACGACTCGGACAACTACGATCGCGTGCTGCCGCGGGTGAAGCGCTCGGTGGAGGTGTCTCGGGAGGGGGACGTGGTCCACACGCGGCAGACCATCGAGATGCCCTTCCCGCTCAAGGACCTCACGTCGCTCACGCGCGCCGTCCACACGGTGGAGCCGGGCAAGCGGTATCGGCGCGAGTGGCAGCTTGTGGAAGGGGACTACAAGCGCAACGCTGGGAGCTGGACGGTGGTCCCCCTGGCGGACGACGATCAGCGCACGCTGGTGCGCTACGAGCTGGACGTCGTGCCCAAGATCCGCATCCCCCAGCGCGTGCAGCACGCGGCCCAGGAGCGCGCCATGCCTCGGCTCATCGAGGCGATCCGCCGCCACGTGCGTTGACGCGGGCCACGCAAGCCCTCAGCCCTCGTGCTGCTGGCGCTCCAGCTCGGCGTCGAGGATGGCGCGGATCTCGGGCTCTCGGGCGGCGAGGTCCAGGCCGATGAAGGCGATGACCGTGTTGCCCGTGACGGGCGTGTTGTCCCAGTCGAGCTGCCCCGGCATCCCGTTGATGCAGTGGGTCTTGTCCCAGCTCTTGAGCTGACCCTTGAAGCGGGCGATGCGCCCGGGGAGGTTCAAGAGCTTGTGGCCGAGCATGACGCGGTCGAAGCAGATCTTGTCGCTGCGGTAGACGAAGGCGTCGAAGTCCTCGGGCGGGTCGGGCACGGGGCGGGGGTGGGTGATGCGCGCGGTGAAGCCCTCGGGGATCTCGTCGAAGATCTCCATGCGCCGCACCTGGCCCATGTACGCGAACAGCACTTTGGCCGTGGAGTTGCGGGCGAGGACCTCGTCGCGCATGGCGCTCAGGGACTGGTCGGGAGCCTTGTCCGTCTTGTTGATGATGACCACGTCGGCCACATCCACCTGCCCCCAGAACTGGTCCGGGAAGGCCTGGCTGTGGTTTGCGAAGGCCCCGGCGTCCAGCACCGTGATCGTCGGGCCGAAGGTGAAGTGGCCGGTGGTGCGGGGGTCTTGCTGGAGCTCGGCGGCGACCCGCTCGATCTCGGTGACGCCGCTGGTCTCCAGGAGGATCCGAGCGTGAAACCCTTCGCCGATGAGCTGGGCCACGGGCTCTACGTAGCCCTTGGCCTGGTCGCCCACGCCGCTGGCCGTGACTTGGAGGACCCGGGCGCCGGTACGTTGGAGGATGTGCCCGTCGAGCCCCTCCTCGGCGTACTCGCCCACGACCACGGCGGGCATCCCTTCGGGGCGCGGGGAGCCCAGGAGGTGCGAGGCCACCGACGTCTTCCCGGAGCCGAGGATGCCGGTGAGGATGTGGAGGATCGGTCGCTGCACGGGAGCCTCTCTGGCTGCTGGGGCGGGGGCGTCTGGGGTCGCCCCAGCGCGGGGCGAAACATACCGTAAACCCCCAAGACGGGCCAGCGGGTGACGCGAGCCCAGATTCGCCACCTGCTCTGCGGACCGAGGCCTAGGAGGCCGCGCTTGGGCAAGGAGGCAAGCGGCTGGGCGCGGAGGCGTGGCCGCGTCACGTCGAGCGGCCAGCCGCTTGTGGGGCCGCGCAGCTCGACGCCGCCCACACGCGGGATCCCAAGCCGAATCCCAGAGTAGGTGGCGGATCGGGGGCGAGTGAGAGGCGCGCGCGGCCACGTCGAGGTTCCTTGGCGGCGGCGGTTGTGGGACAACGACCTCCCTGGCGGTGAGCAGGAGGATGTAGCCATGAGGACGCGAGCGCGGACGCGGTGGTTGGTGGTGTGGGCGTTGAGCCTGGCGACGTTGGGGGCGTGCCGAGGCGGGCGCGACGGCGCGCTGGGCGGGGCCGCGGATGCGGGTGCGAAGGCGGCTGCGGGAGCGAAGGCGCCTGCGGGTGCGGGAGCGAAGGCGCCTGCGGGTGCGGGAGCGGGCGCGGGCGCGGGTGCGAAGGCGGCTGCGGGTGCGAAGGCGGCTGCGGGAGCGGG
>CAYZID010000269.1:0-7976 GCA_964478315.1 uncultured Myxococcales bacterium
GCCCAAACGCGGCCTCCTGCGCCTCGGTCCTCAGAGCAGGTGGCGGATCGGGGCTCAGAAGTCCACCTTGCCGTTGATGTGGGCGCCGCCCTCCACGTCGATGGCGCCGTTGCCGGTGACCGTCTGCGTGTGGCAGGTGCCGCAGGCGAAGTCGTCGGGGTGCGGAGCCGGCGGCGGGAAGCCGTGGCAGCTCGCGCACCCGGCCTGGGAGCCGTCCACGAGGGTCCAGTCGGGCGCGGTGTGCTGCCCCCCCTCATGCGTGGCCCCGTGGCAGTACACGTTGGAGCAGGTGTTGGTCGTGCGGTCCCAGGTGGGGATCGCGCCATCCGCCTGGGCCAGCTCCCCGAAGGTGACCTCCGCCGGGGCCCCGTCCATGTGGCCGGGGTCGTCCAGCCCCGTGGGCACCACGTGACACTCGGCGCAGGCGATCGCCTGACGCACCGGCCCGTCGTGCAAGTGCGCCTGGTGCGCGCCCACGACCGTCTCCGTCGTGTCGGTGAGCCCCTCTACGGACTGGGGCGGCGCCGCGTTGTCTTCGTTGCCGTGGCAGGCGTTGCACGCCGCGGCGACCTCCACCGCGCCGTCGATGTGCGTACCGTTGGCGACCGCGATGGTCCCGTCGGCGTTCACCGTGTCACCATGACACGTGTTGCAATCGGTGCGGTTCAGGTGTGGCGGGGGCGGTGGGAAGCCGTGGCAGCTCGCGCACCCAACCTGCGAGCCGTCCACGAGGGTCCAGTTGGGCGCGGTGTGCTCCCCCCCCTCATGGGTGCCGCCGTGACAGTAGACGTTGGAGCACGTGTTGGTCGCGCGGTCCCAGGTGGGCGCCGCCCCCTCCGCCAGGGCTAGCCCACCGAAGGTGACCTCCGCCGGGAGCGGGCCCAGGTGCCCGGGCGCGTCGGCGCGATCGGGCACGACGTGACAGGCGTCGCAGGACACGGCGAGGCGCAGGGGGCCGTCCGTGAGATGGGCTTGGTGGGCCCCCACGCCCGTCTCGGTAGTGTCGGTGAGCCCCTCCACGGACACGGGCGGGGCGGCGTTCGCGTCGCTCCCGTGGCAGTCCGAGCAGGTCCACCCGCGGGCCTCCACGACGCCGTTGATGTGCTTGCCCTCGGCCACCAGGATGGTCCCGTCGGGGGCCACGGTCTGGGGGTGGCAGTACGAGCACTGGGGAGACTGGGGGTGGGGAGCCGGCGGCGGGGCCCCGTGGCAAGCGCCGCACTGGGCCGGGGAGCCGTCGGTGACGGTCCACTTGGGGGCCGTGTTGGCGCCGCCGCTCAGCGTCGCGCCGTGGCAATAGACGTTGGAACAGGTCGCGGCGTCGCGATCCCACGCGGGCTCCGCACCGCGGGTCGTGGCCAGCGTCCCGAACGTGAGCTCGGCGGGCAGGGCGTCCACGTGCCCAGGAGCATCCACGGTCTCCGGCACGACGTGGCACTCGTCGCAGGCCATGGCCGCCCGCAGCGGGCTGTCGGTGAGGTGGGCGCGGTGGGCGCCCACGCCCAGGCTCGCGCGGCTCGTGGAGCCGTCCAGCGCCTTGGGGGGCGCAGGGCTCACGCTGTTGCCGTGGCAGGTGCTGCACGTGGGGGCCTCCGTCGCCCCATCACCCAGCGCCTCGGTTCCGCAGCCACTGGTCGCTCCGAGCGCCACGACGGCGGCGCACAGGGCGCCGGCCACCGCGAGCCCCGCTCGGTTCATGCGCTTGCGTGCCGTGTTCATCGTCCACTCTCCCGAGGATCGCCCATACCCGGCGTCCGCCGCTCCCTCGACATCCCGACCCCACGGGGCCGCGGCCGCACGCGGGCCGCTCACTTCGTCTGCCCCGTGTGGCAGGCCGTGCACCATGCGGGCTGGTGACACGCCGTGCAGCTCGCCGCGTCGCGCGTCTGCGCCACCAGCCCGTGGGTGGCCCGCCAGGCGCCGCGGTGGTTCAGGGGCTCCGTGCGGCTGTGGCACGACTGGCACGAGCCCGTCTCGTGACAGGTCTTGCAGCGCGCGCGGTCCCAAGCCGCCTCCTGCCCGTGGATCCGCTGCCGCCACAGGCCGGTGTGGCTGCGGGGCCGCCGCTGCTGGTGGCAGGTGAGGCAGGTGTCCTCGGTGTGGCAGGTGTCGCACGCCTGCCCGTGGGGGCCGTCCTCCAGCCGGCGAGCCTCCAGGCCGTGGCGCGTGGCCCAGGCGCGGTCGTGGTTGGGAGGCGCCACGAGGCGCTCGTTCCGCCCGTGGCAAGCGGCGCAGCGGTTGGCCGCGAGAGGCACCTGGCGCTTGGCGTGGCAGGCGTCGCAGCGCTCCCGCGTGAGGACGGGCGTGTCGGGGGTTGGGGCGTCGGGGCGGCCGCCCGGGTGGCACGTGGTGCACTGGAGCTTCGCCTTGGGGCCGAGGTGCTTGTCGTGCGGGAAGTGGACGTTCCGCAACCGCCGCATGAGGGGCGGGCGGTAGGCCGGCGGACCGTCGTCGTGACAGTCGGCGCAGGCCTCGCGGTTCACCGTCCAATGGTCGCGGGGCGCCGGGCGGCGCGCGGTGGGAACATAGGGCTTGCCCTTGGGGTGGGCGGGGACGTGGCAGTCCTGGCAGTCCAGGTCGGAGACGTGCGCGCTGTGGGGGAAGATGGGCGCGAGCTCGGCCGGCCCCGAAGACGGGGCGGGGGCGTTGCCTGGCGCGGGCTCGGCGTGCGCCACGCCCATCCACGCCGCGGCCCCGAAGACGAGCCACGGGAGGGGCCAGCGCCGGGAGCGGCCGGTCCCGGCCAGAGGGCGCGGCGCGCGGGAGGGGGAGAGAGACATCGAGAGCTCCTAGAAGGTCTGAGCCAGAGAGAAGTTCACGGTGTGGACGGTGCGGTCGTAGACCTCGAGCTCGTACCGAGCCCGCAGCCCCAGCCAGGAAACGGGCTTCCAGCGGGCGCTGCCGTAGACTGTGCGGACGTCGGTGACCTCGCGCACGTCGGCGAAGTAGTCGTACTTCACGCGCTGGTAGTAGGTCCCCGCCTCCAGGCGCAGGGCGTCGTTGCGGTAGCCCAGGGAGCCGCCCGCGGTGAGCAGCCCCGTGTCGGCGTCGAACCGCCCGGCGAAGTGGTACTCGGCGCTGGCGGAGGCGTAGAGGCCCTTGACGCCCAAGTCCGTCGCCTCCGCGAGCAGGTAGAACCGCCCGAAGTTCCGGTTGAAGGGCCCGGGTGCGCCGTCCAACAGGAGGCGCTGGCCCCAGCCGGCGTGGAGCGTGTAGATCCCAGCATCGGTGTCGAAGTCCTTGAACACGTCCACCGAGGCCCTCGTATAGGGGCGGCTCCGCCCCAAGGTGGCGAAGAACGGATCTTCCGTCTCGGTGAAGTGATCGAGGGTGGACGGCTGGGCGGCCACACGAGCGGTGACCCCGAGCCCCAGCGCCTCCCACCGGGCATCCCCGGCGAGGGCGACCTGGGCGACGCGATCGTCGACCCCCCGGAAATTGGCGCGCAGGGACAACCAACGGTCGTGCCGCCAGGTGGCTTGCAAGCTGTAGGTGTGGTCCTGGGCGCCGTCTTCGAGGGGCGTGTCCTCCTGCTCGAAGCGGTAGTCCAGCTTGAACCGCAGCGACGGCGTGGGCCGGTAGGTGAGCCCGGCGGAGCCGATCCAGTCTTCGAACAGGTCAGAGCCCACCTCGAAGAAGTGGACGGTGCGGCCACCGAAGGCGAACAGCTCCAGCTTGCGCGGAACCAGGCGCAAGCGGAAGGAGGCGCCGTCGAAGACCGCGGGGAGGCCGGCGAGGGTCTGCTGGCGCCCGGCACGAGCGGCGCGCAAGAGGCCGCGGGTGCGGTACTCTCCCCACAAGGAGTAGAGGCCGACCCACACCCCGGGGCTGAAGCGGTCGTACATGGAGGCGAGCCCGCTGGGATCCCCGGCCGGGACGGTGCCATCCACGTCGGCCCAGAGCGCCATGTTCAGCGCCGCGGAGAAGGCGTCGGTGGGCTCGTCGAGGCGGGCGTCCAGGAGCAGGCGCAGGTCGTGGTCCGACTCGCTGGGGAGCGTCGCCGGGTCCAGGGTCGTGTCCAGGTCCGGCGCGCTGGCGAAGCGGCCGCGGTAGCCCTCCACGGCCGAGACCTGGAACGACCACGGGGCCTCCTCCCCGTTGGCGGCCGTGACGGCCACTCCCTCGCCAGACGATGGGGCGGGTGGCGCTGCGCTGGCCCTTGGAACCGCCAGGTTGAGCCCGAGAGTGAGGCCGGAGAGGAGCAACACGGAGGGGGGAAGCGTGCGTGCGTGCAAGGGGAGCCTCCTTGGCTAGCGCCCCGCTCACAGCCTGACAGCAGGGAGAGGGGCGCGTCGCAGACCGGCGGTTCCAGCGGGCGAGCGGCGGTGCGTGGGAACCGTCCGCGGCAGGGTACGTCGCCCCCCGCCCCCCCTGCAACGGAATCCTCTCGGCCAGGTCCTCGTTCTTGCCCCCGCTTGCCCGTTTCTTCCTGTGGTCTCGCTCAGATGGCGAACCTGTCGGAGAGAGACGCCAGGGAACGAGGCGCAACGCCTGCCTCACGAAAATTGACATGGATCACAGGGCTGGGGAGCCGGCCGTCGCGTCGCCCCGATCACCGGAGGCCCGATGTCCGGCGGGGTGCCGCGAGCATCCGAGGGGCCCAGTAGGCTCGGGGGGCGGTCGGGGAGCAGTCTCCGCCTTGACGACTGGCCGCAGCGGAGGCAAGGCTTGGGAGGTGTTGAATCGGGGGAGTCCGGGTGGCGGCGTCAGAGCGCGCGCGGGCCCGGGATGCGGAGGGAGGAATGACAGAGGCAACACCTGCCATCGAACAGCGGCACGGCGACCGGGTGCCCATCAACCGGCGGTTCGAGAGCCTGGCGTCGTTCATCGATCAATACGCCTACGACCTGTCTCGCACGGGGTGCTTCGTGCGCACGGACCAGCCCCTGCCCGTGGGGACGATGGTGCGGTTCAAGTACACGATCGTGACGGACCAGATCGAGCAGATCGAGGGGACGGGTGAGGTCGTGCGCGTCTCGGAGGACCCCAAGGGCATGGGGCTGCGCTTCGCCACGCTCACGCCCGAAAGCGAGGCCTTCATCCAACGCGTGACGGCCGAGTAGGGCGAACCCGAGCGACGGGCCGCACCAGAGGGCGAGACCACGACCGAGCCCCCAGCGCCGCGGGCGCGATCGGCTACGAGAGGGTGTGCGGGGGGGCTCGCGGTGCACGCCGCACGAACAAGACCCCTTTCGTTACCAGCAGTTCAACGGCGCTTGTTGCATTGGCGGGGCACCCTCGTATACTTCGCGGAAGGTCGTAAACGGAGGCCGCTCAGCGCCCAGCCCCGGGGTCGGGGTCTGCACCAAGGGGGCGCGGGGGCGGCCGCTTCATTTTCTCGGTTCGAGAGGGGCTCACGATTATGCTTCGCCGCCTTGCCATCCTGGCCTTCGCAGCGCCGCTGCTCTTGCTCGCGTGTGGGGACGACAAGCCCAACACCCCGCCGGTGGAGGACATCCACACCGACGCCATCATCAAAGATGGCGAGGCCACGGACACGACGCCTCCCAAGGACGAGGCGACGACGCCCGATCCCGGCCCGGACCTGACTCAGCCAGACGTCCCCGAGGACACGGGGCCGGAGATCGTCGACACCTACGTGCCGCCCATCTGCCTGCTGAACAACTGCACGTCGGACGCCCACTGCACGGGCTGCACCGAGAACCGCACGACCTGCAAGCTCAGCGAGAACCGCTGCGTGGCGTGTGACCCGGAGACCCAGACGGGCTGCCAGCCCGGCGAGGTGTGCACGGGATTCGGCATCTGCGCCGACCCGCAGAAGCAGTGCCCCACGGACCCCGCCACGGGGGAGCCCACCATCACCTGCCAGAACAACGCCGACTGCGCGGCGTGCAGCCCCATGAACCAGGTCTGCGACCCCTCGGACGGCAAGTGCAAGGCCTGCACGACGACGAACCTGAGCCACTGCCTCCAGAGCCAATACTGCTCGGAGGGCAAGTGCACGGCCAAGTGCCCCAAGGCGTGCCTGGCGGACGGCGACTGCCAGTTCTGCGGCACGGCGGAGCAGCCCGCCAAGGCGTGCTTCGCGCACAAGTGCGCCGAGTGCTCGGACACCTACCCCTGCGCGGCCGGGATGGTCTGCGACAAGGGCGTGTGCATCCCCTGGTGCGGCAAGCCCGACACCGAGGGCGCCTGCACGGATGACAGCGACTGCATCTGGTGTGGCGACAACAAGGGCCAGGCGGACAACCCCGACGCCTGGACGTGCAAGTTCCCCATCAACGGCGCCACCTACGGCAAGTGCGGCCCCAAGGCGGCCGGCTGCTCGGACATCGGCAACGTGGCGGTGCTCCCCGAGCCCTGGTCCCAGGTCACGAACCTGTGCTCGGACGACATGGACTGCTCGGGCATCGGCATCGAGTACAACGTGGGCGGGCTCATCAAGAAGCTCGTGGGCGGCGACGAGCTGGATCTGGGCTTCACCAAGGTGCCCATCAGCGACGCGAACGTCTTCTACGGCATGAACTCGTGCGCGAGCTTCAACATCACGAACGACATCGACTGCGGCGTGTGCGTGCCTTGCAAGGCCGACGCGGACTGCGCTCCGCTGCCCGTGGACGACTTCATGAGCGACCTGTTCCAGGACTCCACGCTGGCGCAGGTCGCGGCCGCCTTCCTGCTGGACAAGCTCTACGGGGACCAGGAGGAGAAGAACCTCAACTTCTTCTGCCAGCCGGTGGCGGCGGGCTTCGGCGTGTGCGCCCCCTGCGGCAACCCGCTCCAGGCGTGCGGCGAGACGGGCGGGGGCACGACGACCGAGTGTCCCGCCGACGCCCACAACGTCTGCGAGTCCGGCGACCCGCTGGCGCCGGCCTGCGGCGACTGCGCCACGGCGGTGTGCGAGAACGACTCGTACTGCTGCGAGACCGAGTGGGACTCCACCTGCGTGAGCGAGGTGGACCAGTACTGCACGACCTCGTGCGGGGGTGGGACGACGACGACGTGCCACAACGCCTGCACCGAGGGGGACGCCCAGGACCCGGCGTGTGGCGAGTGCGCCGCCGCCATCTGCAACAACGACGGCTTCTGCTGCGACCAGAACGAGGGTGCCTGGGACTCCTTCTGCGTGGCGGCCGCCCAGGAGGAGCCCCTGTGCGCCGACCAGTGCGCCGAGCCCACGGCCTGCTTGCACAGCGAGTGCGAGGCGGGGCCGGCGCTGGAGGCCACGTGCTCGGACTGCGCCACGGCGGTCTGCGGCGAGGATAGCTGGTGCTGCACGAACGAGTGGGACGCCGTGTGCATCAACAAGGCCAAGGCGAACCCGGCTTGTTCTTGCGCGGCGGAGTAGGCGTCCGGTCTCCGCGCGCCTGACGATGTCCCTCGGCACGCCCGCTCCGGCTCGCCGCCTCGCCTTCGGGCGGGGCGGGGGCTGGGGCGGGCGTTTGCCGTCTTGGGCCGCCGGGCGCGCTGGTGTCGTGTCGCGCTCCGCGGCGCTCCTCTGGATGCTCGCGGCGCTCCTCGCGCCGTGGGCGCCGCTCTCGGCCTGCGCGGGCCCCGCGGCGCAGGTGGACCGGGGGCCCGTGGAGGGCCGCCCCTGCGCCGAGGACGCCCAGTGCGCGCCCCCGGCCTTCGTGTGCAAGGCGGCGCGGTGTCTCCCCAAGCGATCGCGGGTCGGGGAGCCTTGCGTGCGCGACGGCGCCTGCGCGGCGGGGCTGGTGTGCGTGCTGGGGCAGTGCTCCGCGGGGCCCGCGGACGCCGCGCTGTGCGCCCGCATGTGCCGCCACGCGGCGCTGGTGTCCACGGGCGGCCTCATGCCGGGCAACTACGCGGCCTTCGCCGAGGCGTGCATCCAACGGTGCACGGGGCGGGTGCCCCGGGAGCACGCGGCCTGCGTCCTCCAAGCCCCCACGCCCGAGCAGGTCCGGGCCTGCCCATAGTTGCCACGCGGTGCGCCCGTGGCCTCCCCCGATCCGCCACCTACTCTGGGATTCGGCTTTGGATCCCGCGTGTGGGCG
>CAYZID010000270.1:0-7975 GCA_964478315.1 uncultured Myxococcales bacterium
ATGGTGCGTGCAGCGGCCGTCGCGGCGACGGGAGGCTTTTCAGGATGGGAACTGACTAGACCGGCGGCCGTGGGGTTGTTCCAGACGTAGACCAGGGCGTCGCGCAAGGCCGCCGCGTCCACGACCACCTGGCGCCCGCCGTGGCGTCCGTCCCAGAAGGTGTCGGTGCGTTTCCGAAGCTGGTTCACGGCCCGGGCGAGGAGGCTGTGGAGCCACTGCTCGAACGCCGGAATGCGTCCCTCGGTGTCGGTGACCACAGCGTGGTAGTGCGTGGACATGACGACCAGCGCGTGGACCTCCAAGCCGAAGCGCTGGGCGCCCACGGCGAAGAGGTACTGGAACAGCCCGTCGAGCTTGGACGTGGGCGTGAGCCAGCGATGCCTCCCCGCGCAGCGGCGCGTGAGCATGTAGGTCTTACCGGGCTCGATGGGCAGGGGGCGGGACACGGTGACTGCGCAGAGGCAAGCCGCGTGCCCGCCCGGAGGGTGGTTGTAACACAAGGAAAGCACTGGAGGTTCTTTCGTGCCGCCCCCGCCCCGTCCTCGGCATGGGACAGGCTCGGGACACGCTTGGGACAGGGTTGGGACAGGGTTGGGACACTCCTGGGACACCCTTCGGGCTCTCAAGGCCTTTCGGCTGGGCAAGGGGCGCCGGCGCAACCCACTCGTGCCCCTGCCGCAAGGCGCCGACGCCAGCCTGGCTTCGGTCACCGAGGTCCTCGTCACGCACGTCCATCCGGACCATCTGGACCGATCCGCCATCGACTGGATCCGCGACCGCCGTCTGCGCGTGTGGTGCAGCCCGCGGGACCGCGCGCTCCTGCAACGCGTCGGGCTCGATGCCCGTCCGTTCGTGGGGGAGGCCCAAGGTTGGCGGGTGGCCGAGGTCCCCACCGCCCACGGGTTCGGCATCATCGGCTGGATGATGGGGGCGGGCAGCGGGTTTGTCATCGCGACCGACGCGGGGACGGTCTACGTGACCGGCGATACCCGACTCACCGACGACGTCCGGCGCGCGATCCGCGAGACGCGTCCAGCGCTGACGATCGCCCCGGCCGGGGCCGCCAACTTCGGGATTGGACCCGACATCCTCTTCTCGGTCCACGAACTCGTCGAGCTCGCCCACGCCTGCCAGGGGCATGGCGGCCATGTGATCTTCCACCACCTCGAAGCCCTGGACCACTGCCCCACGACCCGCGCCGCGCTCCGGGCCCGCCTCGCGAGCGAGGGCCTCGAGGGGGCCACGCACGTCCCCGACGACGGCGCGAGCGTGTCCATCGAGGTGACGGCGACGACCGGCACCCTCGGGCTACCCGCCCCCGCCGTGGCGCGCGGTCCGAGAGCATGGCTTACCGGCCTGGTGGCTCGCTGGTTGCTGCGGTAACCGGGGCGTCTAGGGCCCGGACCAGGGCCGCGAGGGGGGCGTCGGCCTCCACCGTGAGGCTCACCCAGGCGTCGCGGCGCGTCACCGACCAGCCCGCCGCCCGCGCCCCCAGGTGGGCCAACAAGGGCGGCGCCAGGTCCGCCGGGGCGCCCGCGCTCGGGTCGAGCAGGGCCCGCACCCGCGCCTCCGCCGCCGCCACCCGCGCCGCCCGCGCCGCCGGCAGCGTGGGCCGCAGCTCCCCCGCCAACGTCAGCAGCGCCTGGGCCAACACCCGCTGCTCCCCCGCCAGCACCGTCGCCCCCGCACCCGCCCGCAACGCGTCCAACCGCGCCTGCACGAGCTGCGCCGCGCGGGCATCCTGGGCCCGGAGCTCCACCGTGATGGCCGCTCCCTCCCGCGCCTCCCCACGACCCGGCGCGCGACTCCACGCTCCCAACGCCTCCACCCGCGCCTCTGCGTGTGCCCCCAGCACCCGCGCCGCCCGCTCGGGAGCCCGGGGCAGCCAAGCCCACACCGGCCCCGCCGCCCGCAAGCGCCCCAGGAGGCGCTCGTCCAGCTCCGAAACCGCCACGGCCTCCGCCTGCCCCGCGAAGACCGCCGCCTGGAGGTCGAACAGCCCCGCCGCACCCACCGCCAAGGTCGCCTCGTCCAAGGCCCCCACTTTCACCGCGTAAGGCCGCGCCTCCCCGCCAAACCCCGCCGCCGCCGGCCGCGCGGTCGCCGACAAGGCACCCACCAGGGCGTCCGCGAGCCCGCTCGCGACCCCGCCGTCCTCGTCGCTCCCCTCGTCGCCGTCGTTCGCACCCCCGTCCAGGGCGTCCGGGTCCAGGCGCACCAGCGCCAAGCGGCGGCCCGCGCCGTCGCCCCAGACCGTCACGTGGCGCACCGCCTCGGGCGGCACCCCCGCGTCCCCAAGGACCCCCGCCAGCGACGGCACGGCGAGCTGGCCCGCCATGAGGGCGCCCACCGTCCCCAGCGCGAGGTCCCGCGGCTGGTGGAAGGCCGCGACGAAGGCGGCCTCGGGGGGCACGCGCGTCTCCAGGTCCGAGGGCGGCAGCGCCCGGACAACGGCCACGGCCAAGGCCCCCGCCAGGACGAGCAGGGCGAAGCCCGCGCCGATGAGGCGCAAGCTGGAGACGCCCACGCTCTCCCCCTCGGGCCGCCCCGCCGCCTCGTGCTTCTCCCGAGCCCGGTCCACCGACCACGCCACAAGGATGCCAAACCCGTACAGCCCGTTGAGCGGCACCGCCATGAGGAACTGGCTGATGGGGTCGGGGGGCGTGAGGATGGCCCCGACCACGAAGGACAGGACCACGAAGTAGCGCCAGAACCTCCACAGGGCGCGGTGCGTCGTGAGGCCGAACAGCGCCAGGAAGTAGACGACCAGGGGCAGCTCGAAGACCAGCCCGAACATGAGCAGGAAGGCGAACGCCGTGGAGTAGGCGTTCTGCATGGTCACGACCATCTCCACCGCCCCGCCCTGGACCGTGAGCTTCACCAGCCAGTCGGTGATGAAGGGCAGGATGACCGTGTAGGCGAAGGCCGCCCCCAGCGCGAAGAAGACCACGCTGAAGATCGTCACCGGCAGGACCAGACGCCGCTCATGCGCGTGGAGGCCCGGCGCTACGAAGGCCCAGAGCTGGTAGAACACCAGCGGGCTCATGACCACGAGGTCGGCGATGAGCACGGCCTTGAGGTAGACGAAGATGCTCTCGCCCACCTGGATGGCCTGGTAGTGGTAGATCCCGTTGTCCGCCAGGGCCGACGTGATGGGCGCCGACAGGAAGCCGAAGATCGCCTCCCGCTGGTCCCACCCCACGAAGAAGCCCAGGAACAAGACCAGCGCGACCTTCACCAGACGCGAGCGGAGCTCCAAGAGGTGCTCGCGGAAGGTCATGACGGCGCCGTCTTCCACGCTCACGCCTCACCCTCGCGCGGGTCGCCGGCGTCCCCGGCGGCTGGGTCGGTGGCCGGCGCACCCGCCGAGCCCCCGGTTGGCATCTCCGGGCGCGCGAGCGGTGGCCCCGCGGCGACCCGGCCGTCGGCTTCCATGGGGGCCACGGGCGGCGCCGCGTGGGGTGGGGGCGCGGCCGGAGCGACGTCCTCGGGAGGCAGCTCGTCGGGCCCCACCGACGCCCCCCCGTCCCCGGGTCGGCTCCGCTCGCGCACGGCGTCCTCGAAGACGCGGCGCGGGTCCAGGTCCGTCATGGGCCGCGTGATGGGCCCGACCTCCTCCTCCAGCCCGCGCAGCGCCTTGCGGACGGCGCGCATCCCCTTGCCGGCGCTGCGCGCCACCTCGGGGAGCTTGTCGGGGCCCAGGAAGACGAGGGCGATGATGATGATGAGCACCCACTCCCACGTGCCGATCCCGAACATGCGCCTCGCCTGGGGTTGGGGGTTGGGGGCCTGGGGTTCGCCGGGCGCCCTCGCGACGCGACCCGCGTGACTCGCGCGCGGAGCCCGCGGATGCTACGCGCCGCGCCCCGGGGCCGGCAACCTGTGGGCACGGCCGCGTCCGCGTCCGCGGGGCACGCTACGGACCCGTCACAGCACCACCGTCTCGCGGTGGCGCCCGAAGACGCCCCGCAGGGTGCCGGCGATCTCGCCCAGCGTGGCCCGCAGGCGCACGGCGTGGACGATGGGCGGCATGAGGTTGTCGGTCCCGCGGGCCGCGTCCTCCAACGCGCGGAGGGCGGCGTCCACCGCGGCGGCGTCCCGCCCGGCGCGCACGGCCCGCACCCGCGCCGCCTGCTGGCGCTCGCTCTCGGCGTCCACCTTGAGGACCTCCACCGGGGCCTCCTCGTCCACGGTGTGGACGTTGACCCCAACGACCTCGATGTCGCCCGCGTCCACGCCCCGCTGCCAGGTGTAGGCCGCGTCCTGGATCTGCTTCTGCACGAAGCCCGCCTCGATGGCCTTCACCATGCCGCCCATGGCGTCGATCTTGTCGATGAGGGCGCGGGCCTCGCGCTCGATGCGGTCGGTGAGCTCCTCGATGACGTAGCTCCCCGCCAAGGGGTCCACGTAGTCGGCCACGCCGGACTCGCCCGCGATGATCTGCTGGGTGCGCAGGGCGATCTGCACGGCGTCGGCCGTGGGCAGCCCCAGGGCCTCGTCCCGGCTGTTCGTGTGCAGGGACTGGGTGCCGCCCAGGACCGCCGCCAGGGCCTGGAGGGTCACCCGGACGATGTTGTTGTCGGGCTGCTGGGCGGTGAGCATGGAGCCCGCCGTCTGCGTGTGGAAGCGCAGGCGCAGGTTCTTCTCGTCGCAGCTCGGGTAGCGCTCGCGCAGCAGCCGCGCCCAGAGGCGGCGGGCGGCGCGGAACTTGGCGATCTCCTCCAGGAAGTCGTTGTGGGCGTTGAAGAAGAAGGCGAGCCGCCCGGCGAACTCGTTGATCCCCAGCCCGGCCCCGATGGCCTCCTGGACGTAGGTGAGGCCGTTGGCGAGCGTGAAGGCCACCTCCTGGACCGCCGTGCAACCCGCCTCGCGCACGTGGTAGCCGCTGATGCTGATCGTGTTCCAGCGGGGGATCGTGTCCTTGCAGTAGGCGAAGACGTCGGTGATGAGGCGCAGGCTCGGTCGGGCCGGGTAGATGTAGGTCCCCCGGGCGATGTACTCCTTGAGGATGTCGTTCTGGATGGTCCCCCGGAGCTTGTCCGGCGACACGCCGCTCTCCTCGGCGGCCACTTGATACATGGCCAGGAGGATGGCCGCCGTGGCGTTGATGGTCATGGACGTGGAGACGCGGTCTAGCGGGATGCCGTCGAACAGCGTCTTCATGTCCTCGACCGTGTCGATCGCCACGCCGACCTTGCCCACCTCGCCCATGGACAGGGGGTCATCGCTGTCGAGCCCCATCTGGGTGGGCAGGTCGAAGGCCACCGACAGCCCCGTCTGCCCGCCGGAAAGCAGGAAGTGGTAGCGCGCGTTCGTCTCGGCGGCCGTGCCGAAGCCCGCGTACTGACGCATGGTCCACAGGCGCCCGCGGTACATCGTCGGCTGGACACCGCGCGTGAACGGGTAGGCGCCCGGGAAGCCCAGGTCGCGGAGGTAGGCGTCCTCCACCGGGGCACAGCGCAGGGCCTTGGGGGGCAGCGACACGGGGGCGATGACGCCGCCGTCGAAGCGGCGGAACACGTCCTTGCGCACGTGCCCGCGGGCCACGGCGCGGTCCAGCTTGGCGGCACGCCAGCCGGCGTAGGCGCGCTCGATGGCCTGCCCGGCGCCCGGGTCTGCGCCGCCCGGCGCGTTCGTCTCGGTGGCGGTTGGCGAGGGGCCTGGAGGGTCGCTCGGGGGGCGGTCAGGCATCTTCGATCTCCATGAGCACGGCGTCGGCCTCCACCGAGTCGCCCTGGGCCACGTGGACCTTGGCCACGACGCCCGCGCGCCCGGCGTGGACCTCGTTCTCCATCTTCATGGCCTCGATGATGACGAGCGGCTGGCCGGCCTCCACGACGTCGCCCTCCTGGGCCAGGAGCTTCACCACGCGGCCAGGCATGGCGACGGTCACCTCGTCCTCGCCGTGGTGGCCGTCGCCGGCCTCGCCGAGCCAGGCGTCGCGCTCGCTCACCACGCGCACGTCCACCTCGCGCCCGGCCCCGCCCGCGCCCAGGTGGACGGTGATGGCGCCGCGGGGGCCCGGCCGCGCGGAGGCGCTCAGGGACGCGCCGTCGTCCAGGAGCAGGTGGGCGTTCGCCGTGGCGCCCCCGGCGGGCCCCGTGGTCCCCAGCGCGGCCCGGTCCAGGTGCAGCTCGCGGGGCGCTTCGCCCTCGCGCTCGATGCGGGCCACGACCCGGCGGGGGCTCACCTCCACCAGCTCGACCGTGGCCTCCTCGCCGTCCACCCACGTCACGTAGCGCGCGCTCATGCGAGCCTCCTGCCGTGCTGCATCGCCAACCCCGCCAGCGCCCAGGCGCTGCGTTCGTCTCCGTCGCACCCGTTGGAGCCGGCGCTCGCGCCGGCGCCGACCTGCCCGGCCGTGGCCGTTCGTTCATCCTCGTAGAGCGCCGCCAGCACCCGCGCGAGGTCGCGCTCGTGGGCGTCCGCGGCTGGGCGCGTGGGGCGGCCCAGCTCGCCCAGCAGCGCCGTGGTGTAGCGTCCGGCCGCGAAGGGCTCGCTGGCGAGGACCCAGTCCAAGAAGGCCAGGTTCGTGCGGATCCCCTCCAGGCGGTACTCCCGCAGGGCCGCGTGGGCGCGGGCCAAGGCCTCCTCGCGGGTGGCGCCCGAGACGATGAGCTTGGCGATCATGGGATCGTAGAGGCTCGAGATCTCCGAGCCGGCGGTGACCCCGTCATCCACGCGCACGCCGGGCCCGCGGGGGGGCTCGTAGGCCGTGAGCGTCCCGGGCGACGGGAGGAAGTTCTCGTAGGGATCCTCCGCGTAGACGCGCAGCTCGATGGCGTGGGCCCGGCCCAGCCGGGCGTCCAGCTCGTCCTGGGTCCAGGGGAGGGGCTCGCCCGCGGCGATGAGGAGCTGGGCTCGCACGAGGTCCACCCCGAAGGCCTCCTCGGTCACGCAGTGCTCTACCTGGAGGCGCGTGTTCATCTCCAGGAAGTAGAAGTTCTCGTGCGCGTCCACGAGGCACTCGACCGTGCCGGCGCCCACGTAGCCCACGGCGCGGGCGGCCTCCACGGCCATCTCGCCCATGGCGCGCATCGTGGCCGGGGAGAGGTTGGGGGCCGGCGCCTCCTCGATGACCTTCTGGTGCCGGCGCTGGACCGAGCACTCGCGGTTGCCCACGTAGACCACGCCCCCGTGGGCGTCGGCCATGATCTGGACCTCGATGTGGCGGGGGCCGACGATGGCCTTCTCCACGTAGACCGAGCCGTCGCCGAAGGACGACAGGGCCTCGCGGCGAGCCGCCTCGAAGCCCGCCACGAGGTGGGCCTCGTCGTCGACGACGCGCATGCCCTTGCCGCCGCCGCCGGCCGCAGCTTTGAGCATGACCGGGTAGCCCACCTCGGCGGCCACGCGTCGGAGCTCGTCGGGGTCCTCCAAGGGCTCCGTGGTGCCCGGGACGACGGGGACCCCAGCCGCCTGCATGGTGCGCCGGGCGAGCGTCTTCTCGCCCATGAGCTCCATGGCGCGGGCGGGCGGGCCGATGAAGGTCACGCCGGCCTCCTCGCAGGCCCTTCGGAAGGCCGCGTTCTCGCTCAGGAAGCCGTAGCCTGGGTGGATCGCGTCGGCGCCGGCCTGGCGGGCGACCTCCAGGATGCGATCCCCGCGCAGGTAGCTCTGGGCGCTGGGCGGGGGGCCCACCAGGTAGGCCTCGTCAGCCATGCGCACGTGCACGGCGTCGCGGTCGGCTTCGGAGAACACGGCCACCGTGCGGACACCCATGGCGCGGCAGGCGCGGATGACCCGGCACGCGATCTCGCCTCGGTTGGCGATGAGGACCTTTTCCATCACATCTCACCTCGCTGGGGATGCCTTATCGGCCGGGCCGGTCGTTGTCCAGTGTCCAGACCAAGCCCCTCGTGCCTCCTGGCCCCCATGGGGCTTCCCCGCCGAGACGGCCGGACTGCGAGGCGCCTGGCATGGCCCCGATCCGCCACCTACTCTGGGATTCGGCTTTGGATCCCGCGTGTGGGCG
>CAYZID010000271.1:0-7935 GCA_964478315.1 uncultured Myxococcales bacterium
AAGTCGGCATACAGGGTTTCTGCCTGTCTCGTGGGCTCGGAGATTTGTATAAGCGACAGGGACGGGGAGGGACGCGACCCCGGACGCCGGGGCGCCCTTCGAGGTCGGCGCGGACGCCAGCCCCCAGGACGCCGACGACGGCGGCCTGGGCTTCGGGCCCGTGGGGCCCCTTGTAGGCGAGGCCGGGCGCGGCGGCTTCCGCTTCGGCGCCGCCACCGCCGCCGTCCAGATCGAAGACCAGCTCACCACCAGCGACTGGTGGCTCTGGACCACACCCAAACCCCAAGGCCTCGGCCACGGCACCCCCGTGGGCGACGCCGTCATGGGCTACGCCAAGGCCCTCGACGACGTGCAACTCCTCCGCGACATGCACCTCGATGCCTACCGCTTCAACGTGGACTGGTCCCGCATCGAACCCCAACGCGGCGTCATCGACGAGGCCGCCCTGGACCACTACGACGCCCTCCTCGACGCCCTCGTCGACGCCGGCCTCCGCCCCATGCTCACCATCCACCACTTCGCCAGCCCCGTCTGGGTCGACGACCCCCGCGACCCCGCGTGCCAGGCCGGCCCCACCGACGCCAACCTCTGCGGCTGGGACGACCCCGTGGGCGGCCCCCTCATCGTCCAAGAGCTCGCCGAACACGCGGCCCTGCTCGCCGACCGCTTCGGCGACCGCGTCGACGAATGGGCCACCGTCAACGAACCCATGAACTACCTGTTCGCCAGCTACGGCGTCGGCTACTTCCCACCCGGGCAGATGCTCGTCTTCAACGACCTCCCAGGCTTCCTCCGCGTCCTGCGCAACTACCTCGCCGCCCACGCCGCCATCTACGACGCCATCAAGGCCCACGACCGCACCGACGCCGACGGCGACGGCGTGACCGCCGCCGTGGGCATGACCCTCAGCGTGGCCGACTGGGTCCCCGCCCGCGACAACGCCCCCAGCGACGACCCCGTGGACGTGGCCGCCACCGACGCCGTCCGCTACCTCTACCACGTGCTCCCCGTGCGCGCCGCCACCGAGGGCGGCCTCGACACCGACCTGGACGGGACCCTGGACGAAGCCCACCCCGAGTGGGCCCAGCGCCTGGACTGGCTGGGCGTGCAGTACTACTTCCGCGCCGGCGTCACGGGCGAGCCGGCCCTCCTGCCGCTCGTGAACGCCACGCCCTGCGCCTACCCCCTGGACATGGGCGCCTGCCTCCCGCCCGAAGACCCCACCTGGTGGGTCCCGTTCATGCACTACGAGTACTACGCCCCGGGCCTCTATCGCATCCTGCGCGACCTGGGCGCCCGCTGGCCCGATCTGCCCCTCGTCGTCACCGAGGCCGGCCTCGCCACCCGCGTGGGACGCCGCCGCGCCGAGAACGTCGTCCGCACGCTGGAGCAGATCGCCCGCGCCCAAGCCCAAGGGGTGGACGTGCGGGGCTACTACCACTGGAGCCTCATGGACAACTTCGAGTGGGCCGAGGGCTACGGTCCCGCCTTCGGTCTTTACAAGGTGGAGCGATCGACATATCTCCGAACGCCGACCGAGGGCGCGACCGTACTGGGAGACATCGCGGCAACCCGCCGCGTGGACGCGCAGAGGAGGCGAGACCTCGGAGGGGACGGGCCCATGACGCCCGAGCCCGACGCCGAGCCATAGGCCAACGTCCCACGTCGAGAGACCGAGGCATCGAGCAACCACGGGCTTGCAGGGCAGGCCCACCCGCCCCACCACGGGGCGCAACACCGCCGGAGGACACCATGAGCGGGGAGACCAACGACACCAAGCGGCTGTACTTCTTCGGAGACGAGCACACCGAGGGAGACGGCACCATGAAGGCCCTGCTGGGCGGCAAGGGCGCCAACCTGGCCGAGATGGCCCGCCTGGGGCTGCCCGTGCCCCCCGGGTTCACCATCACCACCAAGGTCTGCAACGACTACGACCCCGCCCAGGGCCTCCCGGCCGGCCTCATGGACGAGGTGCGCGCCGCCATCGCCCGGCTGGAGAAGGCCACGGGCAAGGGCTTCGGCGACCCCGACAACCCCCTGCTCGTGTCCGTCCGCTCCGGCGCGCCCATCTCCATGCCCGGCATGATGGACACCGTGCTCAACCTGGGCCTCAACCCCACCGTCGCCGACGGGCTCGCCGTCAAGGCCGACAGCGTGCGCTTCGCCCGCGACTCCTACCGCCGCTTCATCCAGATGTTCGGCAACGTCGTCCAGGAGGTCTCGGGCCACGTCTTCGAGCGCGAGCTCAACGCCGTCAAGGCCGAGCGCGGCGTCACCGAGGACACGGAGCTCGACGCCGACGCCCTCAGCGACGTCATCGCCCGCTACAAGACCGTCTACCAGGCCGAGACCGGCGAGGCCTTCCCCGATGCCCCCTGGGCCCAGCTCGAGCGCGCCATCGAGGCCGTCTTCAAGTCCTGGAACAACCCCCGCGCCATCACGTACCGCCGCCTCAACCGCATCGCCGACGACCTGGGCACGGCCGTGAACGTCCAGGCCATGGTCTTCGGCAACCTGGGCGAGGACTGCGGCACGGGCGTGGGCTTCACGCGCAACCCCTCCACGGGCGAGAAGCACTTCTACGGCGAGTACCTCCCCAACGCCCAGGGCGAGGACGTCGTCGCCGGCATCCGCACCCCGCTCCCCGTGCGCGAGGCCCGCGCCCCGGGCCTGGGCCTGGAGGGGCGCTCCCTGGAGACCGCCTTCCCCAGCGTCTACACCGCCCTCATGGACGTCGCCGAGAAGCTGGAGACCCACTACAAGGACGTCCAGGACCTGGAGTTCACCTTCGAGCACGGCAAGCTCTACCTCCTCCAGACCCGCACGGCCAAGCGCTCGGGCCCGGCCTGGTTCGTCACCCAGGTGGCCTTCGTGGACGAGGGCGTCGTGGACATGAACACGGCCCTGTCGCGCATCCCCGCCGACTCCATCCCCCAGCTCCTGGCCCCCATGCTCGACCCCAAGGCCGACACCGCCGGGCGTGAGCTCGCCAAGGCCCTCAACGCCGGCCCCGGCGCCGCCCACGGCAAGATCGCCTTCACCGCCGACGACGCCGAGGCCCGCGCCGCCAAGGGCGAGAAGGTCATCCTCGTGCGCGACGAGACCACCCCCGAGGACATCCACGGGATGCACGCCGCCCAGGGCATCCTCACGGCCCGCGGCGGCATGACCTCCCACGCCGCCGTCGTGGCCCGCGGCATGGGCAAGCCCTGCGTCGTGGGCGCCTCCATGATCCACGTGGACGCCGAGGCCCAGACCGTCACCTTCGGCAAGACCGTCCTGGGCCCCGACGACGAGATCACCATCGACGGCTCCACCGGCCAGGTCTTCGCGGGCGCCGTGGACATCATGCCCTCCGAGGTCCTCCAGGTCATGGTCAGCAAGACCCTGGACCCCGCCGACGCCCCGCTCTACCAGGCATTCAGCCGCATCATGGCCGGCGCCGACGAGGTCCGCCGCCTGCTCGTGCGCACGAACGCCGACACCCCCCACGACACCGAGGTCGCCGTGGCCCTGGGCGCCCAAGGCATCGGCCTGTGCCGCACCGAGCACATGTTCTTCGAGGCCGAGCGCATCAAGGCCGTGCGCAAGATGATCCTCTCCAACACCCGCGAGGAGCGCGAGGCGGCCCTGGCCGAGATCGAGCCCATGCAGGCCGAGGACTTCCGCGGCATCTTCCGCGCCCTGGCCGGCCGCCCCGCCACCATCCGCACCCTGGACCCGCCGCTGCACGAGTTCCTGCCCCACGACGACGACGACATCGCCGCCCTGGCGGCCGACTTCGGCCGCTCCGTCGAGGAGGTCAACCGCCGCATCGAGCAGCTCCGCGAGGCCAACCCCATGCTGGGCCACCGCGGCTGCCGCCTGGGCATCGCCTACCCGGAGATCACCGCCATGCAGGCGCGCGCCATCCTGCGCGCCGCCCTCGACGTCATGGACGAGGGCGTGGAGGTCCACCCCGAGATCATGATCCCGCTGGTGGGCAACTACCGCGAGTTCGTCCTCCAGCGCGAGATCGTCATGACCGAGGCCGAGGCGCTGTTCGAGTCCATGGGGCGCTCCGTGGAGTTCCTCGTGGGCACGATGATCGAGGTCCCGCGGGCCGCCCTCACGGCCGGGGAGATCGCCGAGCACGCCCAGTTCTTCAGCTTCGGAACCAACGACCTCACCCAGATGACCCTGGGCGTCTCCCGCGACGACGCCGGCTCGTTCCTCCCGAGCTACGTGACCAAGGGCATCTACGACGCCGACCCCTTCGTCAGCCTGGACACCGTGGGCGTGGGGCGCCTGGTGAAGCTCGCCGTGAACGAGGGCCGCGCCACGCGCCAGGACCTCAAGGTGGGCATCTGCGGCGAGCACGGGGGCGACCCCGCCACCGTGGGCTTCTGCCACGAGGTGGGCCTGGACTACGTGTCCTGCTCCCCCTACCGCGTCCCCGTCGCGCGCCTCGCCGCGGCCCAGGCGGCGCTCAAGTAGCGCCCGCCGGCCGTTGCGCCGATCGTCTCGAAGCGCGGGCCGCTCGGACCAGGGAGTCCGAGCGGCCCGTGTCGTTTGCACACCATCCAGCCGTCCCGTGGGGGCCTCCATGCAGCCCGACGACCGCCGCTACCGTCACCTCCTGGCCCGCGTCCTGGCGGGGGGCGAGGAGGTCGCCTACCGCCTGGCCGACCAGTCCTTGACGTGGGGCGCGCTGGGGCGGGCCTCCGCCGCCTGGGCCCGCCGCCTCCTGGCCCTGGGTCTGGAGCCGGGTGACCGCGTGGCGCTCCTCGCCGGCGCCTCCCTGGGGAACGTCGTCGCCCTCGTGGGGCACCACCGCGCGGGGCTCGTCCACGTGCCCATCAACACGCGCTACCGCCACCGCGAGGCCGGCCACATCCTCGCGGACTCCGGAGCCCGGGTGCTGGTCTACGACGACCAGGACCCGTCCCTGGCGACGCTGGCCACCGAGCTCGCGGCCGCGCACGCCGGGCCCCTCACGCTCGTCCGCCTGTCGAGCTGGCGCGGCGGCCTGGAGGCGCCCGGGCCCGAGGGCGCCCTCCCCTCCCCGCCCCTCCCCGGCGCGCGCGACGAGGACCCGGCCGTCATCATCTACACCTCGGGGACCACGGGCCGGAGCAAGGGCGGGGTGCTGTCCTTCCGCGCCATCGAGGCGGGCATTGGGGCCCTCACGGAGCTGTGGCGCTGGTCGGCGCGGGACCGCCTGGCGCTCGCGCTGCCGCTGTTCCACGTCCACGGGCTGTGCATCGGCGTCCACGGCGGGCTCCTCCACGGGCTGGAGACCGTGCTGCTGCCCAAGTTCTCGCCCCAGGCCGTCGTGGACGCGGTGGGGGACGGCGCGACCATCTTCATGGGGGTGCCGACGATGTACGCGCGGCTCGTGGAGCACCTGGAGGGGGCGGGCGCCGGGGACGCCGGCGCGCGGCTGCGTCGGGCGCGGCTGTTCACGTCGGGCTCGGCGGCGCTGCCGGCGTCGGTGTTCGCCGCCTTCGAGCGGCACACGGGGCACCGCATCCTGGAGCGATACGGCATGACCGAGACGCTCCTCACGCTGTCGAACCCCTACGAGCCGGCGCGGCGGCGGCCGGGGACCGTGGGGCAGCCCGTGCCGGGGTGCGAGGCGCGCGTGGTGTGTGAAGACGACACGGTGTGCGCGCCCGGGCAGCCGGGAGAGCTACAGGTGCGGGGGGCGAGCCTGTTCAGCGGCTACTGGGGGCAACCCGAGGCCACGGCGGCGGCCTTCGACGGGCCCGCGCCGACGGCCGAGGGGGGCGCCACGGGCTGGTTCCGCACGGGGGACGTGGCGGTGGTCGAGGGGCCCGCCGACGCGCCCGTCTACCGGCTGCTGGGGCGCCGGTCGGTGGACATCATCAAGACGGGGGGCTTCAAGGTCTCGGCGCTGGAGATCGAGGCGGCGCTCCTGGAGCACCCCTGGGTGCGCGAGGTGGCGGTCGTGGGGGAGCCGGACGACTCGCCGCTCCAGCTCGGCGAGCGCATCGCCGCGCACGTGGTCCTCGCCCCCCAGGCGGACGCCGCGCGGGCCCCCGCCGTGCTCACGGCGCACGCGGAGCGCCTGCTGGCCTCCTACAAGAAGCCCCGCCGCTGGGCCTTCCCCACCGAGCTGCCCCGCAACGCCATGGGCAAGCTCCAGAAGCACCGCCTCCAGGCGTAGGAGCGCGATGCCCCGCGGCCAACGGGGGTCACGCGGAGGCGAATGTGCGTCTTGGCCGCCGACCGCCGCGCGGAGTCCCGGGCGACCTCACTCGGTCTCGTTCTCCATGTAGGGCGGCTTGGCGTCCTTCAGTGAGCACTCGCCGGGCTCGGCGCTGGGGTCCCCGAAACCCATGCGCTGGAAGGTGGACATGACGCCGTCGCAGTCCAGGTCGGCGTAGGCCGAGGCGGTAAACGCGGCGCTGGCCCCCGTGCCGGAGCTCTCGAACTTGTAGACGAAGTAGTGGGGCTCGCTCACCTGAAAGCCCAGCGCCTTCCAGGTGGGGTCGTTCCAGAGGCTGGCGTCGGCGTCGCAGCGGTCGTCGCCGTCGCGGTCCGGGCCGCCCAAGGCCGCGCAGCAGGTCCCGGCCTTGGGCGTGGCGCCCACGGACGCCGGGAACTGGCAGGGCAGGACGTTGCCCATCCCGTCCACGTGCGGCGTGGCGTAGTAGACCGCCGCGCCCCTGTACATCTGGTGGAGCATGTCGATGGCCTCGACGGTCTTGGCGCGGCGCGTGTACTTGATGAAGGCGGGGATGGCGACGGACGCCGGGATGCCGGCCAGCAACATGCCGGCCCCCAGCCCCTGGCCGGCGGGGAAGTCCAGGGCCAGGAAGTCCCCGTCTTCGCGGGGCTGGAACCAGGCCCGGATGGCGTCGAAGCGGTGGTCCGCGTAGATCACGCCCGCCGCCGTCGCCACATCCAAGTCGTCCACCCGGGCGCGCATCTGCGTGAGCGCCACGCGCGCCATGGCTACGCCGGCGTCGAAGGCCTCGAGGATCTTCTTGCGCCCATCGGGCGTGGCCCGCACGGCCAAGCGCTGGCCGCCGTCGCGGGTCACCGACAGCACGGCGCCGCGGATCGCGTAGGGCGCCATGGAGCCCTTGCCCAGCGCCTTCATGCCGGGGCCGGCCGCCGTCAGGAGCACCACCGGTTTGCCTCGGACGCCGGCCAGGAGGGCCTCATGGCCGGCCTTGGCCGCCGTGCCCTCCGCCGACTTCATGGCCTTCCGCATGGAGCCGGGGACCAGGATGATCCGCCCGTCTCGCTGGCCGCGGTCCCACCCCGGGAGCGAGAGCTCGCGGACCGACGGGACCTCCGCACCCCGGGGGAACAGGAGCCCGATGGCGGGGCCGTCGCCCAGGGTGAAGACCGTCAGCGTCTCGAAGCGCGTGAGGTCGAAGCCGAGACGCTTGGACAAGAGGGCGCTGAGGTCCTTGCGCACCGGCCCGCGGTCCGCCCCAGCCGCCCCCAGCAGCGCGTCGGCCTGGGCCAAAAGCTCGTCGCTGAGATGGTCCGGGGCCAGCGTGACCACGACCCCGGCGGTCGCAGGGAGGACGGCGAGCGCCGCCCGGTGGGCCTCGACCAGATTCGTTGTGGGGGCGCCGCCGCCAACGCCCTCGCTGCCTCCCCGGCAGGCGCTCAACCCAGCGCCCAGCATCAGCCCCAACATCAGCGCATACACCCCGCTCGTGCGCGTCGCCGCCATCCCGTGCCTCTCCTGCGCCCAAGCGCCGCGAGTCGTCTGTGGTTGGCGAAAGCCTAGTGGGCCCACGACAACGTGACAAGCGGATGCGAGCCCCCCAGATCCGCCACCAGCTCTGCGAACCGAGGCGCAGGAGGCCGCGCTTGGGCAAGGAGGCAAGCGGCTGGGCGCGGAAGCGCGGCCCCGACACGTCGAGCGGCCAGTCGCTTGTGGGGCCGCGCAGCTCGACGCCGCCCACACGC
>CAYZID010000272.1:0-7929 GCA_964478315.1 uncultured Myxococcales bacterium
GCCCACACGCGGGATCCAAAGCCGAATCCCAGAGTAGGTGGCGGATCTGGGGCGCCCAGCGCCAGTTGCGTCCCTAGTGGAGAACACCTAGATTGGCCCCATGCATGACTTCGAGGCCCTCCTCGCCAAGCTCGACGACGAAGACGCGATGGAGCTCTTGCTGGCGACAGGCCAGCGGGCGACGGTGCGCTATCGCGATGGACGCTCGGTCAGCCTCACCACGCGCCCGCTGACGCCCGGAGAGCTGCGGGACGTCATCGCGGGGAGCCCGCTCACCGCGATCGTCCGACGCGCCACCCCGGACGGCGTCGAGGACACGCTGCACCTGGGAGACCACGCGTACCGCGTCCACGCCGTCCGGGCGGGCGTCGCGGTGGCCTTGCGCCTCGCGCGCGGCCGCCCGGCCCCGCGAGGCAGGGGCGTCGTCCTCCCCACGCCAGCGCCCATGCGCGCGGCCACGGCTCCGCCCCGCACGCCCCCATCGCACGATCGCGCGCAACGCCGCGCGGGGGATGGCCTACCCGAGAGCGCCCGAGTGACCCAGCAGCCCCGACCGAGCCCGGCGCCCGCGCACGCCCCCCCGAACCTCCGCTTCGGTGAGAGCACGCCGACGCACCCGAGACGCGGCTCGGTGGCTCCTCCCCATACACCTCGCCCGGCCTCCCCTCCCCGCGCGCCCGAGTCCGGCCCCTACATGGGCCAGCCCGCCCAGGGCCAAGTGCCCTCCACGTCCTCTCTCGCGGCCGCGCGACAGGCCCCCGCCTCCGTCGCTCCCGCGCCCCCCACCCTCACACGCGCCCAGGGTGCCCCGCCGGCAGCCGCGGCTCCAGCGGAGGAGATCCCGGCGGCCCTGGTCGCCCTCGTCGAAGGGGCCCGCGAGGTGGACGCGAGCGACCTCTACGTGCTCCCGGGCGCGCCTCCCCAGGCGCGCACGGCGGAGGGGCTGAGCCCCCTGGGCTCGCCCGTGCCGTCCGGCACGCTCGCGGGGTTTGGCGAGGCGCTCGCGTCCGCCTCCCCCCCGTCCCGCGCGTACCCCGGCGACCAGGTCCGCGTCACCGCCCTCCCCGGGGTCGACGGGGTCGCGCTGCACGTCCGGCTCTACCCGCGGCACCGGCCCACCTTGGAAGACCTAGGCCTCGCCGACATCGCCGCACGCCTGGGAGACGTCCGACGGGGCCTCATCCTCGTGGGCTCGCGTCGGGGCCACGGCCGTGGGATGACCCGTGAGGCCCTCGTGGAGCACATCGCGCGGACCTACGGCCGCTCGGCGGTCTCCCTGGCTCCCACGGCGTCCCCGTACGCTGGGGGACTGGCGCGCTGGTGGGGCGACGTGTCCCCGGACGAGGCGCTGGCGCTCGCGGAGGCCCAGGCGGTGGAGGTCTTGGGGTTCCCCGATCTCACCTCGGGGGCGTGGGTCCTGGCGGCCCAGCGCGCCGTCGAGAGCGGCCGTGTGGTCGTCGCCACCGTGGCGGCGCGCCCCGGTGGCGAGGTCCTGACGCGCGCCCTGGACTGCGCGGAGGAGCGCGCCGCCTTTGCCGGGTTCCTCGCCGGGGAGCTCCGGCTCGCGGTGTCTCAAGAGCTCTTTGCAGCCACGGCAGGAGGGGGCCGGGTCGCGGTCTTCGAGACCCTGTGGGGAGGCCCGCGCCTTTGGAGCGCCCTCCAGAGGGCGGCGGGGGACCGTGGGGACCTGGACCTGGAGGTGCTGCTCACGCGGCGCGCAGGCTCCGACAGTCGGTCCTTGAGCGCGGCGGCGGCAGAGCTGGCGACCCTGGGGCGCATCCACGAGCGCGACGCGGCCCAAGCGGCAGCCCGCTGTGCACCGGCCCTGTCGCCTCTGGAGACCCACGCTCAGACGGCCGAGTCCCCCACCGCCTCCACCAAGCCCGGCGGCGCCTCGGGCCGCGGAGGGGGCCTCGGAGGCCGACTTAGCAGCCTCTTCCGCGCCAAGGATGGGCGCGCGGGGGCCAAGGGAGCGGGCAAGACCGAAGGGGAGAGGTGAGCCCATGAGTGACCCCGCGCGGTGGATCGAGCGAGCGGCGGCGCGCGGCGCGTCCGACCTCTACCTGGAACCGGGGGCGCCGCCGAGGGCGCGCGTGGGCGGCCGCTTGGAGGAGTTCGCTCCGGAGTCCCTGACCGAGCAGGAGGTCCGCGCGGCAGCCGAGGCGCTGCGGGAGGGGGCCCGGTGCGCCGCCTCGCGGACGCGGGGCGCGGTGCGGTGGCTCGTGGAGCGGCCGAGCGGCCTCTTTGTGCGGGTCATGGCGGTGTGGCCGGGCCCCTCCCTCGCCCTCCGCGTCCACCCGGCGAGCCCCAGGACCCCCCAGCAGCTCGGGCTCCCCCCGGAGACGCTGGCCGCGTGGGCGAGCGCGCCGGGGCTCGTCCTCGTGGCGGGGCCCCCGGGCAGCGGCCGCTCCACGACGCTCGCGGCGGCCCTGCGGGCGTGGGACCGGAACGTGGGCGGCAGGCTGCTGCTCGTGGGCGCCCCGTGCGATGGGACGCTCCGGGCGGAGGGAGCCCTGGTGACCGAAGCGTGTCAGCGGGACGATGGAGCGGGAGCCACGGGACAGGGCGTGGGGTTTCCCAGCGTGGAGGAGGCCCTCACGGCGGCAGGCTTGGCGGGGGTGGACGCCGTGGCGGTCCCCGGCCTGCCCTCGCGACACGCCGTGGAGACGGCGCTGGACCTCGCCTCCTCGGGGGTCTCCGTGTTCGCCATCGGTGTGGGGCGCTCGGCCCCAGACGCGCTCCGGCGGTTGGTGTCGTGTGCGCCGCCCAGCCACCGCGCGGGGATCCGTCGCCGCCTCGCCCTGGCCCTTGGCGGCGTGGTGGCCCAGCAGCTCGTCCCGCGGCGCGATGACGCCGAGCGGGTCGCCGTCTTCGATCTGCTTCACCCCAGCCCCGAGGCGAGGTGGCTGGTGGCGGAGGGGGCGTGGGGCGTCTTGGAGAGCCACATCGAGGGCGCTGGCGGCCCACACCTCGCGTCGCTGGATGGCGCCCTCGCGGCCCACGTCCTGAGCGGGGTCGTGGAAGCCCGGGTCGCGGCGGAGCACGCGGGAGACCGAGACGCCTTCGTGCGCCGCCCCGGCGTGGCGCAAGCGCTGGACGCCACCCGGGTCTGAGCCGCCGCGGCGCGCGGCGCCGGGGGGTGGCGGATTCGGGGTGCGCCGACCGGGTTGCAAAGGGCGAGGGGCGGTCATAAGGTCGCGGTCATGCGAACGCCCAGCTACATCGGAGCGGTTCTGGCGCTGTGTGTCGCCGGGGCCGGAGTCACGTCCTCGGGGTGTGGGATCCCCAAGGACCAGTACAACCGGGACATCGCCAAGCTCAAAGGCGAGCTCGCCCAGTCCGCCGACGCCCGCGCCAAGCTCCAGGGGGAGTACAACGAGCTCAAGGCGCAGTATGAGCAGTGCGTGGCGTCACGGGACACGTGCGACCGCGAACTCCAAGCCATGAGGGCCAAGGGCGACAAGCTCAACGAGGGGCTACAGCGCGCCTTGGACCGGATCGCCGAGCTGGAGCGGGTGGCGGCCAAGCAACGGGCGGTCTTCGAGCGCCTGCGGTCGTCCCTGGACGCCCTGGTCCAAGCCGGGAAGCTGAAGATCGCCATCGTCCGGGGTCAGTTCACCGTGCAGCTCGGGGAGGCCATCCTGTTCGATCCGGGGAGTTCGGCGCTCAAGCGCTCGGGCGTGGAGACGATCTTCGAGGTGACCCAGATCCTCTCGCAGCTCCAGGGGCGGCACTGGCAGGTGGCAGGGCATACGGACTCCAGGGGCGGCGACATGTACAACTGGCGGCTCTCGCGGGAGCGCGCCTGGTCCGTTGCGAAGCGCATGTTGGAGGCCGGGATGCCGCCGGACCGCCTGTCCTTCGCGGCCTACGGAGAGCACGCCCCCACGGCGACGAACGACACCGAGGAGGGCCGCGCCCTGAACCGGCGCATCGAGATCGTGCTCATCCCCAACCTGGAGTCGATCTTGAAGCCGCTCTTGGCAGGCGGCATGCAAAGCTGAGATCCGCGAGGGGCAGCTCTCCGCTGTCGTGGGGACGCCACGCGGGCAAACGAGGCCCCCCGCCGCGACGCCACACGGCGCGAGCGCGGGGCCCAGGGACCGAGGGGGTGAGAGATGTCGCTAGCGCAACTGGATGACGTGCTGCGCCGCGAGACAGCGGCGCTCGAGGAGGCGGGGACGGCCAAGGGAGCCGAGGACGTGACCGTGGGGGTCCTCCCCGCGGCGGGCGGCCTGGGGCCGCGGTATCTCCTGGCGGGGCACGGCGACAAGCCGTTCCTGAAGATGAACTCCAACAGCTACCTGGGCATGTCCCTCCGGCCCGAGGTCATCGCCGCCGAGGAGGAGGCAACGCGTCGGTTCGGCGCGGGCCCCGGGGCCGTGCGCTTCATCAGCGGGACGTTCCAGGCCCACGTGGATCTCGAGGCGAAGCTGGCCGCTTTCCACGGGCGGGAGGCCGCCATGGCGTTCAGCTCGGCCTACGCGACGGTCATGGGCGTCGTGTCCTCGCTGATCACACCCGAGACCGCGGTGGTGAGCGACGAGCTGAACCACAACTGCATCATCAACGCGGTGCGGCTGTCGCGGCCCGCGTCCAAGGCGATCTACCCGCACCTGGACATGGAGGCGCTGGACGCCCGGCTGGGGGACGCGGCGGCGGCCGGGCACCGGCGGGCCTTGGTCATCACGGACGGCGTGTTCAGCATGCGCGGCGACTTCGCGGACCTCAGCGCGGTGGTGGCGACGGCGCGGGCGCACGACGCGGCGTTCCCCGAGGGGGTCGTGGTGGTGGTCGACGACTCCCACGGGGTGGGGGCCTACGGGGCCACCGGGCGCGGTACGGAGGAGCTCACCGGGGCGCGGGCGGACGTGCTCGTGGCGACGCTGGGCAAGGCCTTGGGCGTCAACGGTGGGTACGTAGTGTCCAGCCCGGCCGTGGTCCGCTACCTGCGCGAGAAGGCGCCCTTCTACATCTACTCGAACCCCATCACGCCCGGCGAAGCGGCGGCGGCCATGCGCGCGGTGGAGCTCCTTGACGGCCCCTCTGGTGGGGCGCTCTTGGAGCACCTGGGCGCCATGACGCGGCGCTTCGAGCGGGGCCTCGTGGACCTCGGGTACGAGACGATCCCGGGGCCCCATCCGGTGGTGCCCCTCATGGTCCGCGACACGGAGCGCACGGCGGCGCTCGTGGCCTTCCTCAAGGACGAAGGGATCCTCGTGACGGGCCTCAACTACCCGGTGGTCCCCAAAGGCGACGAGTCCATCCGGTTCCAGATCTCGGCAGACCACACGGCCCAAGACATCGACCAGGCGCTGGACGCCCTGCGGCGCTTCGCCGCGGCGTCTCCCAACGCGGGCTGAGCTCCGCCAGGACGTCGCCCCCCGCGCGGGGGTCTTCCGCGCTCGAGGGCCGAGCGGATTTCGGTTGAACTAGCGCCTGGTTGCTGTAGGGTGCGCCGCGTCTTGCCCGTGACATCGACGTTGGAGGCGAACGACATGGCGAGCATCGAATGGGGACCCCAGCTTGAGGTTGGCGTCTCGGTTATCGACAAGCAACACAAGCACTGGGTCGAGCTCTACAACGCCCTCGACGACGCCGCGAAGGCCGGCAAGGGCAAGGAGATCATCGGTCAGACGCTCAAGGACCTGGTCGACTACTCCCACAGCCACTTCCGCACGGAGGAGGCGCTCATGGAGCGGGCCGGCTACGACGAGCTCGCGGAGCACAAGGCGGAACACAAGAAGTTCGCGGCCCAGATGCAGATGTACCAGGACCGCTACCTACAGGGCTTCAACGACATGGACGAGAACGTCCGAAACGATCTTCGCGAGTGGCTGGTGAACCACATCACCGCGACCGACCGTGGCTACATCCCAAGCCTCAAGGAGGCAGGGATCGAGTAGCCGCCCCGCGAGCACTCCGCACGACACGAAGGCCAGGCGTCCGCGCCTGGCCTTCGTCGTGTCTGGGACCAAAGGGCTGGTCGGTCGGGCGTGCCCGGGGCCAAGGGCCCGCCCACCTCACGGGCACCGGACAAAAGAAAGGCCCCGCGGATCCGCGAGGCCTCGATGGTGGGCGTTACTGGATTTGAACCAGTGACTTCTACCGTGTGAAGGTAGCACTCTACCGCTGAGTTAAACGCCCCCCGAAGGGTGGAGGGCTTCCTAAGGCATCCCGTGAGCGCTGTCAAGCGGAGAACGCACCCCCCGGTCCACCACCCGAGGCTCGGACCAACGAGCGAGGCGCGTGGTTCGTGGTCCTCTCCCGTCTAGAAGCTCGATTCACAAGGGCGGACCGAGCGGGCGCGAGCGAGGGTGGTGCGGCCGTGGTCGCCCCAAGCCCGAAGGACTGGCCGTAGTCAATTCGAGGGCTTGGGCGGCCGCGGGCGGGAGCTGTGAGTCGCGCTCCTGGGGGCCGACCGATCGGCGTGGAGTGCCAAGGCGGCAGGCGACCGGACAAGGAGACGGGGCGCCGACATGGGCTTCGTGGAGCGAACGTCGCGGGCTGGGGCGGCGATTACGGGAGGGGCGCGGGCCCCTGGGGGGTGAAGTGGCCGTCCCAAGGGGCCCGTGGTATGAACGAAAGGACTCTCGTCTCGTTCTCGGGCGACCAGCGCAGTGAGGGCTCGTGGCTGATCAGAGCATGCGGATCTGTCCGGTGTGCGACAATGAGGGCAGCGCCCGTGTCTGCCCACACGATCGCTTTCCAACCGTCCCCAAGACCCTGGCTATGCAGGACACGCGCGCGGCTAGGCCGGCGCTCCAGGGCGTGCGGCTTGCCAACCGATGGGTCATCGAGTCGGACGCTGGCGACGCCCCGCTGGGCTGGATGTTCCACGGACGCCACGCGACGCTGCGCACGCGAGTCACGGTCATCGTGGCTCGCTCGGCGCCCAAGCTCCCCCTGCCCATCATCCGCCGCTTCTACCTGGAGGCGCGCGCGGCCACGGCGCTCAAGCACGCGCATATCGTCCAGCTCCTGGACTTCGGCGTCTCGGACGACGGCCTCGCCTACCTCGCCGTGCAGCCGGTCGAGGGTCGCCCGGTGTCCGAAGAGCTCGCCGCGAGCGGGCCCATGGACCCCGTCACGGCGGTCCACCTGGCGCTGCAGATCTGCGACTGCCTGGACGAAGCCCACAAGCGCAAGGTGGTCCACGGGAGCCTGTGCCCAGCGAACATCCGGGTGGCCCAAGGGCCCTGGGGGAGCGCCTTTGCGAAGGTCATGGGCTGCGGCATCACGCCGCTCACCTCGTTCCGCGGCGCCCACGTCGCCGAGGCCGCCGCCGGATGCGCCCCATACGCGTCGCCGGAGCGAGCGGCCGCCCTGCTCGTGGACGCTGGCCTCGAGCCGGAAGCCTCGGTGCCCCCCCTGTCGCCGCGCGCAGACATCTACTCGCTGGGGGCGAGCATCTTCGAGATGGTCACGGGGACCCCACCGTTCGTCCGGGACGACCCAGCCGCGACCCTCCGGGCCCACCTGGGAGAGCGGGCGCCGCACCTGCCCGGGTCCATCAACGGGCGCCCCGTGCCCCCTGTCCTCCAGCGGCTCGTCCAGCAGATGCTGGCCCGCCCCGCCGAGCAGCGCCCCGACAGCGTGGCGAAGCTCTGGAGGACCCTGCGGGTCATCGAGAAGCTCCTGGGGGGGGGCTCCGATCGCCCCGCGGTCGCGGGCTCCGACCTCGCGCCCGTGCCCCCTCGAACGGCGCCCCCGACCGACACAACCAAGCGAGACCTCAAGCCCGCACGGCGGCCGGGCCCCATCACGGAACCCGACGCGGCGGCGCCGCCGAACGCCCCCCCTGACGCGGAGGCCCCCGGGGAGCACGTCCAGCCCCTCCCCCTCTCCTCGGCAGCGATGGAGGGCCGCCTGGGCCCCGATCCGCCACCTGCTCTGCGGACCGAGGCACAGGAGGCCGCGTTTGGGCAA
>CAYZID010000273.1:0-3253 GCA_964478315.1 uncultured Myxococcales bacterium
CAGACGCGCAGCCCGACGCCGCCCACACGCGGGCTCCAAAGCCGAATCCCAGAGTAGGTGGCGGTTCGGGGGCGGTCCCAGTCACGCCCGCCGGGCGGGCTCCAGGGATACGCACCCACGGGCCAAGAAACATGCGCAGCCTGGAGTCCCCGACTACCATGTGGGTAGTCCCTCCCCATAGCCACGAGCCAGCCCACTCCCATGAACGAGCGCCCCCTCTCGACGCCCTCGCGGCGGCCCCACGATCCCCCGGCCCAGTCCCCCGAGACGCGGAGGCGAGCCCGCCTCCTGTCCGCCGTGCTCCTCGTCGTCATCCCGGCGATCCTGGCGCTCATCGCCCTGGCGGCCAGCACGGGGACGACCGACGCGGGGGCCATGCTGCTGATCTCCGGCGGGCTCGCCGTGGTGATCCTGCTGTTCACGGCCTACCGGCTGGCCCCCACCCGCCACTACGGGGTCGCCGCGGGGCTCGCCCTGGTGACCCTCACGGCGGTCCCCCTGGGACACGTCGCGGTGACCGCCTTCCAAGCGCCAGACCAGGCCGACATGGCCCTCATGTGGCTCCTGCTGCCCGTGCTGCTCTCGAGCGTCCTGCTCACGGTGCGGGGCACGGCGATCTTCGTCCTGGGCCTGGGCGCCAGCATCTTCGCCCTCCCCTGGCTGGGCGCCCCCCTCCCCACCCACGCGCTGCTCACGCCCCTCGCCCTCATCGCCGCCGCCGCGGCCATGGTCGTCGCCGTGGCCGCCATCCGCAACGACGACGCGCGCACCATCGAGGCCGAACGCGCCCAGGCGCAGAGCAACGAGCAGCGCTTTCGGAACCTCTTCGATGGGGTCTCCGTGGCCTTCTGCGTCCACGAGGGGGGCATCATCCAGGACGTCAACCTCGCCTTTGAGCGCCTCCTGGGCTACGGCGCGCCCGAGGCCAAGGGGATGCGCGTCGCCGACCTCATCGCCGAGCCCGAGCGTGAGCGGGGTGAGGAGGCCCTGGCCCTGGGCGACGAGTTCCACATCCTGCGCACGGAAGGGCGTCGCAAGGACGGCTCGACGTTCCCCGTGGACATCTCGGGGAACGCGCGCGCCTACCGGGGGAGCGAGGCCCGGGTCCTGGAGCTGCGCGACGTGACGGCGCTCCGCGAGGCGCGGGCCTTGCTGGAACGGGCCACCCAGGAGGCCGAGCAGGCCTCGCGCAGCCAAGCGCGCTTCCTCGCCTACGTGGGGCGAGCCCTGCGCCCGCCGGTGCAGAGCGCCCACCGCATCGTCGGGACGCTCGTGGCGAACCGCGCCGGGAACCTCCGCCAAGAGGACCTCCAGTTCCTCCACCGCCTGTCCGAGCAGCACGAGTCGCTTCTCCGTCAGATCGACGACATCTTGCTCTTGTCGCAGGTGGAGTCCGGGCGCCTGGAGACCGCCCACGTCACGACCTTCACCGAGCGGACCGTCCAGGAGGTCGTCGACGAGCTCCGCCCCCAAACGCGCCGCCGCGACCTCGCGGTCGAGGTGGATCTGCCGCCCATCGTGGCGCCCGTGTCCAGCGACCCCATCCGGCTCAAGCAGGCGCTCAAGTACCTCCTGGGTCACGCCGTGCGGGCCACGCGCAAGGGCTCGGTGCGCGTCTCGCTGGAGGTGGACGAGGAGAGCCGAATCCCTCGGCTCCTGCGGGTCTCCGACGGCGGAACCGGCCTGTCCGCCGAGGAGCGAGAGCGCATCTTCGCCCCCTTGGACGAGGCCCTGGCGGGCGCCAAGGGGGAGCTGGGGCTGGTGATCTGCCGCTCCCTGCTCGAGCTCATGGGCTTCACCCTCGAGGTGGACAGCGAGCTCGGTCGGGGGACGACGTTCACGGTGCGCATGGAGGGGCTCCAGCTCGCCCAGCAGGCCCGCGCGCCAGAGCCCGAGGCGGCGAGCCCGTCCGAGACCCAGGCGCCAGCTCTGCCGCTCGCCGGCAAGGTCATCGCCGTGCTCCTCCAAGACGACGACCCCGCGCGCGCGCCCACGCTGGAGGTCATCGAGGCCGCGCGCGCCGCCGCCCTGCGCACCTCCGCCGGGGCCCTCATGGAGGGCGACACCCCGCCGGAGGTCGTCATTGGCCGCTTCGAGAGCGTCCACGACGGGACCGTCGATTGGGGCCCCTTGGGGCGCCTCCGCGCCAACGAGAGCACGCGCGCGGTGCCCTACGTGGCCGTCCACGCGGCGGCCGATGGGCGGCTCGCGGTCATGGGCCGCCTGGACCTCGCCCGCCTGCCCGTGGACGTCACCCAGCTCACGGACGTCCTGGCGCACAACGGCGTGACCGCCCCCGCGCGGGTGCTCCTCGTCCACGGCGACGAAGACGCCGGCGTCCGCGCCGTCTCGGCGCTGCGAGACCAGGGGTACGACTGCCGCTACGCGCCCGATGGAGGAGCCGCCCTCGACCTCGTGCGGGCCGCGCCCTTCGACGCCTTCCTCATCGACCCCCTCATCCACGTCCGCGGCGGCCTGGAGCTCCTGGAGCACGTGCGGGGCGAGCGGCGCCACCGGCACCTGCCCCTCATCGTCCTCTACGACGTCGACGACATCGGGGCGGTCATCAACCGTCTGGAGATGGTCGCCGACTCCGTGGCCCAGGACCCCGAGCGGTTCCTGCCCGACCTCACCGCCACCCTCACGGCCCTGCAGGCGTGACGCCCGGCCCCCTCCCCTCGCGGCCCGCGGCGATGGCCCCGCGCCGCGGCGGAGGGTATGGTGGTGGCCGACGTGGAGCCCCGTCGCCGCGTGCCCGGCGGCCGCATGGGCTCGACATCGTCGGGGAAGGGCACACAGTGGGGGACGTCATGCAAGCACGAAGCACGGGACGCGGGGTGGGCCGCGTGGCCTGCGTGGCCTGGGCGGCCATGCTTCTCGGGCTGGTGGGCGCGGGCCCGGGGTGCAGCCCCGATCTCCCCCCGTGGCCGGGGCCCGCGGACGCGACCGCGGGCGGGGATGCCGACGCCGCGGGCGACGCCGGGACCGACACCGCAGACGACACCGACACGCACACCGACGCCGCGACCGATACCGCGACCGATACCGCGACCGACACCGCGACCGACGCCGCGAACGACTCCGGGGACGATGCGGTGACCGATGCCGCGGACGACACCGCGACCGACGCCGCAGCCGACACCGCGACCGACGCCGCGGACGATGCGGTGACCGATGCCGCGGACGATGCCGCGGACGACGCCGCGACCGACGCCGCGGACGATGCGGTGACCGATGCCGCGGACGACGCCGC
>CAYZID010000273.1:3353-7872 GCA_964478315.1 uncultured Myxococcales bacterium
GCCGCGGACGATGCGGTGACCGATGCCGCGGACGACGCCGCAGCCGACACCGCGATCGACGCCGCAGCCGACACCGCGACCGACGCTGCAGCCGACACCGCGACCGACGCCGCAGCCGACACCGCGACCGACGCCGCGACCGACACGGCCGCCGACGCGGGCCCCACGGGCTGTCAGGTCGACGCCGACTGCGACGACCTCGTCTGGGGCCCCGGCGTCTGCCTGGACGGTACCTGTCTCACCGCCGGCTTCCTGCCCATCCCGGCGGGCAGCTTCGTCATGGGCTCGCCCCCCGACGAGGTGGGGCACGAGGTGAGCGAGGTCCAGCACGGCGTGACCCTGACCCACCCCTTCGAGCTCCAGCGGTTGGAGCTCACGCGCGGCCAGTGGCGGGCGATCCTGGGGGACGCGCAGACCCCCACGGCGAGCACGGCGTGCGGAGACGACGACTGCCCCGTGACCTCCGTGAGCTGGTGGGAAGCGGTGGCCTTCGCCAACGCGCTCTCGCAGATGCGCGGGCTGCCCGCCTGCTACGATCTCATAGGCTGCACGGGGACGATCGGTGACGACTTCACGTGCATGGACGTGGGATTCCTCGGGGATGGTGCGGGGGGCTCGTTCTACGACTGCGAGGGCTACCGCCTCCCGAGCGAGGCCGAGTGGGAGTACGCCTACCGGGCGGGGACGACCACGGCCCTCTACAACGGCGGCACGCTCGACGACGCGGGCGCCAACAGCGGAGAGGCCGCCCTGGACCCCATCGCCTGGTACGGGGACGCCGTGGAGGCGCCCCAGCACGGCGGGCTGAAGGATCCCAACCTCTGGGGGCTCTACGACATGGCGGGCAACGTCTGGGAGTTCACCTCCGAGGGCTGGGTGGACTTCGTGCCCGGCATGGAGGCGCAGACCGATCCCGCGTGGCTGAGCGCCGACCCGAACGACACGGCTCGCGTGTCCCGCGGGGGCTCCGTCCAGGGCCAGGCCCAGTATGGCCGCGCGGCCCAACGCGGTTGGATCGAGGCGGACACGCGGGAGACGGTCACCGGCTTCCGGCTGGCCCGCACCTTGCCTCAGACCCTCGTCCCATGCGTCACCCAGCCCGCGTCGTGCGACGGCCTGGACGACAACTGCGACGGGGTTCCGGACAACGCGGCGGCCCTGGATCCCCCCCTCACCACGAACCAGGCGGGCGTGTGCGCCGGGGCGCGGCAGACGTGCGGCCACGAGCTCGGGTGGCTCGACGACTACAGCGCGGTTCCCCACTACGAGGAGCCCGAGACCACGACGGGAGACGGGCTGGACAACGACTGCGACGGGCTCGTGCGCGTCGCCGCGGGCAGCTTCGAGATGGGTTGCTATCCCAGCACGCCCTCTCTCCCCAACTGCTCCAATGGGATGCACACGCACCCGGTCACGCTCACGCGCTCCTTCGCCATCATGCCCCGGGAGGTCACGCGGCAGGACTGGATCGACCTCATGGGCACCGCGCCTACGGCGGTGGACCCGCCCTGCCCCACCTGCCCCATGGGAGGGCTGAGCTGGTACGACGCCCTCGCCTACGCCAACGCGCTGTCCGCCGAAGAGGGCCTGCCCACCTGTTACGACCTGTCGGCGTGCACCGGCACGCCCGGCGGCAAGGGCACGGAGGCCTACGAGTGCACCTCCGTGGGCGTGACCGGCGGCGCGACGGTCTACGACTGCACGGGCTACCGCCTCCCCACCGAGGCCGAGTGGGAGTACGCCTACCGCGCGGGGACGACGACGCCGTTCTACCTGCCCGGCGCCGAGGACTTCGACAACGGCTGCGACACGCCGGACCCGGTCCTCATGAGCGCGGCCTTCTACCTGTGCCAACCCAACCCGCCCTACCTCATGCCCGGGGGGAGCTTCCTGCCCAACGGCTGGGGGCTCTACGACATGGCCGGCAACGTCGCCGAGTGGACGTGGGACAGGGCGGCGCTCATCCAGAGCTCGGACGCCGTCACCGACCCCCTGGGGCCGGACGACGGGTCCTTGGGCCGCGTCTCCCGCGGGGGCTCCTACAACTCTCCGATCGGCTACATCCTGGCCGGCATCCGCGCCTTCACGAACCCCACGTCCAAGCCCTTCGGACAGGGCTTCCGGCTGGTGCGCACGGAGGCGCCCCAGTAGGGGCCGACCGGAGGGCGCGGCCGGACAACGACCGACCGCGCGCTCCGCGCCTCAGTCGTCGGGCAACAGCGAGAGCTGGTGGGGGAGGTGGTTCTTGTAGCGCTCCAGCACGAGGTCCAGCCCCTCGCGGATGTACTCCGCCTTGGGCACGCCCGTCGCCTGGCTCAGCAGGCGGAGCTTCTCGTCCTGCTCGGCGGTGATGTAGACGGTCGTCACGACCTTCCGGGTGCCCATGCGCGCCCCTCCCCGGCTCCCTGTCCGCCACCCGCGCCGGGGTGGCCTCTCGGGGAGCCTCCCCCACAACGCCCGGTAAGGTCAAGAAACCACAACGCTTCCAAGACTTGAGACGGGCCTTGCGCGCGCCCCCCGCGCGTGCCTATAGTCCGCGTCCCCCAAGTGCGCGAGCGGAGCACACCATGAGCCCGAACCAGCCCGAGGCCCCCACCCCTGCCCCCACCTCGCAGGCGCCCGCCCAGGCGCCCCCAGCCGCGGAGACGGCGTCTCCCGCCGCCGGGAGCTTCACGGTCACCGCCGACGCGGACGGCGTCGCCGGCCAGGCCACGGCCTCCCCGGAGGTCGTGGACGTGGGCCAGGGGGAGCGGCCCACGGCGCCGCCCCCCGAGCCGGCCTCAACGCTGCCGCCCGAGTTGGAGATCCCCGAGGAGAGCTTCGACGACCTCATGGCCCAGGGGGTCGGCGACGTAGCCCCCGCGCCGGCCTTCGAGCCAGGCGAGAAGGTCACGGGCGTGGTGGAGGTCGTGAGCCTCCACGGGCAGGAGGTCTTCCTGGACCTCGGCGGGCGCGCCACGGGCTACATCCTCAAGGAAGACCTGCGCGACGAGGACGGCAACCTCACCGTCAAGCAGGGCGACCGAGTGGAAGGCGTCGTCGTGGGCATCGACTTCAACGGCGTCAAGATCCGCCGCTCCCTGTCCCGGCAGGACGCCGACATGAGCTCCCTCAAGGAGGCCATGGAGGCCCGCCTGCCGGTGGAAGGTAAGGTCGTCGCGACCAACAAGGGCGGCTACCGCGTGCAGCTCGGGCACGTGAGCGCCTTCTGCCCCCACAGCCAGATCGACCTGTTCCGCCCCGCGGACCCCGAGGCGCTCGTGGGCCAGGTCTTCGAGTTCCTGGTCACGGAGCTGCGCCGCGGCGAGGCAGTCGTCTCCCGCGCGGCGCTGCTCAACGCCCAGCGGGCCGAGAAGGCCGCCGAGACCCGCGCGAACCTCAAGGTGGGCGCCCGGATGAAGGGCGTGGTGCGGTCCATCCAGAGCTTCGGCGCCTTCGTGGACCTGGGCGGCGTGGACGGCCTGGTCCACGTGTCCGAGATGGGCTGGAGCCGCGTGAACGACCCCCACGACGTGGTGCAGCTCGGCCAGGAGGTCGAGGTCGTCGTCAAGGAGATCGACGAGAAGCGTGGGCGCATCGCCCTGTCGCTGCGGCAGGCCCAGGCGGACCCCTACGAGACAGCCGTCGCCGGGCTTGGCGTGGGAGACACGGTGGAGGGCACGGTCGCCCGCCTCACGAACTTCGGGGCCTTCGTGGAGATCGCCCCCGGCGTGGACGGGCTGGTGCACATCTCCGACATGGCCCACCACCGGGTGCGCCACCCCAAGGACGTGGTCTCCGTGGGCGACCGCGTGCGCGTCCAGGTGACGAACATCGACCTGGAGCGGCGGCGCGTGGGGTTGAGCCTCAAGGCGCTGGCCGAGGATCCCTGGAACGACATCGAGGGGCGCTACCCGGTGAACATGACCGTCACCGGGACCGTGGAGAGCGTCCAGCCCTTCGGGGTCTTCGTGACGCTGGAGCCCGGGGTCACGGCGCTCCTGCCGGCCAGCGAGTCGGGGGTCCCCCAGGACGGCGACCTGGGTCGGACGTTCCGCGTGGGGACGGAGATCGAGGCCCGCGTCCTGCGCGTGGAGCCCGACGCCCGGAAGATGGCCCTCACCCGGCGAGAGGAGGGCGCCGTGCGCCGCTCCCAAGACAGCCGGCCAGGCGGCGGCCGCGGCGGCCGCGACGACCGCCGGGGGCCGCGACGCCCCCGGGACACGGGCCCGCGCTCGTGGGTGGATCGCGACGAGAAGAAGGACGGCGTGGGCTCCTTTGGCGCCCTGCTCATGGCGGCGCTCGACGGCGACAAGGGCAAGGGCGACAAGAAGAAGTGAACCCCGCGCGCGCGGCTCAGGCGCCCCCGCCCCGCCCCCCGCCCCCCGCCCCCGCCCCCCGCCTCGGCGGCGGCCGCCCCCCGCCCTCCGCCCGCCTCCTCCGCGGCCCCGGCGCACGCGCGCCTCCCCCGCTCGCCGCCGCCCCCACGGCCGCCCGGCCCTGGCGTCGCCCCGCCCGCCCCCCGACCCGCGCCTCCCAC
>CAYZID010000274.1:0-7866 GCA_964478315.1 uncultured Myxococcales bacterium
GTTCCCATCCTGAAAAGGCGGACCGAGCCACGGCGAGTCGATGTGCGTGCCAGGTTCGTTCACGCAACCCGCCGGAGTAGCAGCGCTACTTCGAGTGGTTGCGGGGACGCGTATGGTGCGTGCAGCGGCCGTCGGGGCGACGGGAGGCTTTTCAGGATGGGAACTAGGCTCGGGCGGACGGCAGGCCGCGAATCGGCCGAATCAGAACAGGTCGAAGCGGATGTCTAGGACGAAGGTCAGGCCCTGCTGGGCCACTTGGCGGTCTAGGAGCTCGCGGCCCACGGGGTAGCCGTACTTCCAGTCCAGCAGGTTTCGGACGCCCGCCGAGTAGCTCAGCCCCACGTCTGGAATCTGGCCCGAGAGCGCCATGTCCCACAGCAGGATGGGCTGAATCTGCGCCCCCTGACGGTCCAGACGCCCCGCGTCCACGCTGAGCCGGGAGCCCAGGCGCAGCTCTCGCCCCAGGATGGGCACCACCACCTTGATGCCGCCCAGGTGCACGGGCGAGTTGGGCACCGTCAGCGATGCCGACAGCGAGTCGATGCGCGTGCGCTGCCACGAGTAAGACAGCGCGAAGAAGGTCCCCCGGCGGAAGGTCTTGCGCAGCTCCACCTCCGCGCCCAGGTTCCAGATGGGCGAGGTCATGTTGTAGTAGCGGAACGGCGAGGACGCCGTGCCGCTGCCGTCCACGTCGATGAGCCCGGCGATGTGGTTGAAGTAGGTCGCCCCCGTCACCGCCACGTCGGCGCCCACCTCTTGGGTGTATTCCAACTCGCCCGTCCATACCTGCTCGGGCTGCAGGATCTCTTTGGGCGGGCGCTGGGTCTGGCCGCCGTCGTTGTAGGTCATCTCGTAGACGCTGGGCGCGCGGAAGGCCCGGCCTCCCATGAGCTTGATGGTGCTCCCTTTGGCCGGCCGTAGGCGCAGGGTCAGCCGCGGGTTGATGGTCCAGAAGAAGCGGCTCACGCGGCTCGACCCGTCGTCACCGAAGGGGAGGTCCGCCACGCTCCATCCGTCCACGCGCACGCCTGCCGAGGCCGCGAAGGCCTCCACGGGGGCCAGGTCGCCGATGGCGAAGGCCGAGAAGGTGTGGAACGGGTTGGACGTGCTCAGGTAGGGCTCGGACGCCTCGGCGCTCTTGCCCCAGGCCGCGTTGTCGAAGTGGTACTGATAGTCGGCCCCCAGGGTCACGCGTGTGCTCTCCACAGGCGTCAAGATGGTGCGAAACTCGGCGCTCAACCAGTCGCCGTGATACCTCTCGGTGGCGAGCCCCCCCGCTCCCACTTCGTAGGGGTAGACGCCGTGATACCCATAGTGGTCGTAGGACAGCCGGCTCAGGAGCTGGACCGTCTTGGACACGTGAGGCTCGTAGCGCAGCTCTACGAAGCCCCGGCGGTCGTCGGTCTCGGCGGCGCGGGTGTCGAAGATGGTCCCAAAGGCCGCCGTCGCGGGCTGGAGGTCGCGCTGGTGGTAGTACCACTGGAGGGTCAGGTCCTTGTACCACGCGCGCCCCAGGACGCTCGCCGCCGCCGTCTCCCCCACGTTGTGGGCCGTCCCACTGTCGCCTGTTTCCAGATTCACCCGCGCGGGCGAAACGTAGTCGTAGGGCTGGCGGTAGAGCCCACCCACGTAGACCCACGCGCCGCCGTCCTCGCCGAGCTTGAGCTGACCCTCGCTGAAGGCCCCGAAGGTGCCGCGTCCCGCCATGAGCATCCCGCCGCGGACGTTGGAGGCGGGCACCTCGCTGGGCGTGACGAGGTTCAACACGCCGAAGAACGCGTTGGACCCGTAGAGCACCGAGTTGGGCCCTCGGACGACCTCGATGGCCTCCACCGGGTCCAAGCTCACCAGGAGGTCGTGCTCGATGTACGAGGCGCCCAGCCAGTCGTCGTTGAGGGCGTGGCCGTCGAGCTGGAGCTGGACGCGGTTGCCATAGTCTCCAAACGGCGAAAAGCCCCGCACGCCGGGGTAGGAGTAGGTCTTGTCATTCGAGATGTAGACGCCGCGCGTCCCCACCAGGCTGTCGGCCACGGTCACGTAGCCCAGGCCGTCGATCTCGGGGCGGGCGATGACGCTCACGGACGCGGGCGCGTCCGCCACCGATTCGCGGGCGCGCGACGCCGCCGAGATCCCATCGTCCCAAGGCAGCGCGGCGTGGACCTCCGTGCGCTGGCCCGCCACGACGTCGACGTCCGTGGCGTACTCGCGGAAGCCCGCCAGTCGCACGACCAGCCTGTGTCGTCCCACGGAGACGTCGTCCAAGACCGTGGGCGTGAAGCCCCGCGGCTCGTCGTCCAACAAGATGAGGGCCCCGGCCTCGTCGCCGTCCACCACCACCGTGCCCGTCTCGCGCCGCAGCTCCACCCGGAGGTACGACGCCTTGTCGGCCTCGATCTTGGCTTCCCCGTCGAAGGCCACGTAGCCCGGCTGCTCCACCCGCAGGGGGTGCGTGCCGATGGACACGGTCAACGTCGCTGGCAGGATCCCCGTCACCGGCCCAGCCGGGTCATCGATGACGACCTTGGCGCCTGCGGGTGTCCCGGTGACGCGCAAGACCCCGGTGCGTCGCACCAGCGCTGCGTCCACGGAGGCCTCGGCGCCCAGGCCCACGCGGACCTCGTCGGAGACGTATCGCTCGAACCCCGGGTGGCGGAGGATGACGCGGTACGCCCCTGGCGCTACGGCCAGCACCTTGGGCGTCACACCGTGGGCGCCCAGGTCCTCGCGGTTCAGGTACAGCGTCGCCCCTGGCGGGTCACTCTCGACCCGCAGCAGCGCCACCCGCGGCCGGATGCGGCGCATGGCGCGCTCCACGGCCTGGTCCTCGGCTCCGTCTCGCCCCGCGCCCGACACCCGGAAGGCCTCGTAGTAGCGGTAGGCCTCCACGTAGCGGGACAGCTTCTCGTAGCACCGCGCGATGTTGAACAGCACGTTGCGGTTGGGCGCCAGCCGGTTGGAGGCGAAGTAGTGCGCCAGCGCCGACTGGTAGTTCCGACTCACGTACGCCTCGTTGCCCAGGCGAAACTCGACCTCGGCCTCGTCGGCGCTGCCCGTGTCCACCACGGGCGCCGAGGCGCGGGGGCCGGCGAGCGGCGCGGCCACCGACGCGGCGGCGATCAGCGCCGCCAGGAAGAACCGGGGGAAGGAGGTGGCCGTCGACGTTCCCTTCATAGCGCTCCGAGGTGCGTCTTGCGGTCCAGTTGCGGTCCGGTTGCGATGCTGGGGGCCGGCCCGGGCGGCGGTTTGGGGGGGCAAGGGGCGCCAACCGTCCGCGCTAGCGGGTCATCAAGATGTCCCCGCCTCCCTTGTGCTTCTTGCGGGGAGCGCGGCTTCCCTTGGCGCGCTTCGCCTTTCGGCGCTTCTTGGACGCCTTCTTGGGGGTCGCCGCCGTGCCGCGGGTCTCACCTCCGGCCTGGGGCGCGGCGGGGAAGCCCGCGTCCACCGTCCACTCCGCGCCCGCGGCCGTCTCGGGCACGATCTGGAACGTGTCCTGATGGCCCTCCAGCGAAAACCGAAGGGACACGGGGAGGCGAGCCGATGGGAGGGTTGCCTGGCAGGGGGTCCGGCACAGGACGCGGTCGGCGTCCCAGACCTTGGCGCCCGCCGGCGTCGACGTCAGCCTGAGGTGCGTGAGCTGGGCAGCCGGCGATGGCGCGGCGACGGCCGCCGTGGGGGCAACGGGCACGCCTGGGGGTGTGTGGGGCGCGGGCGTGGCGACGGCAGGGGCCTCGCCCTTGCCTGGAGCGGGGGCCTCCCGTACGGGCGGAGTCGCCTCGGTCCCCGGGGTTCGTTGGGTCGGCGTTCGTTCGGCCGGAAGCCGCTCGGTCGCGGCGGATGCCGCCACCTGCCCGTCCTGTCCTTGCGCGGTCTCCTTGGGACCCGTCGCCGCGGGCGGGGTGGGGGACGCCGTCTCACCGCCGGGGGCCGCGGCGTGCGGCTGGAGCGCCAGAATTACCGCGACGGTGGCGGCGGCGGTGGTGAGCAGCGCCGCGGTGATGCCCGCCCACAGGCGCCGCGTGTGGCGGGCCCGGGCGGCGGCGCTCTGGCGCTGGGCCAGGTCCATGGCCTGTCCGGCCGTCATGGGCTCGGTGGAGTCGGCGCGATCTCCGGCGCCAGCGCCCGCGCGGGGGCGCACGATGGGGGTCTCCATGGTCGGCGCCGCGGACTCGGCGCGTTCGAAGTAGCTGTCCGTGGGGCGCACCTCGCCCTCGGCCTCCCCCGCGACGGCCGCGGCCATGGACACGCGGCTGAGCTGGGTCGTGGCGTTCACCCCGGCCGCGCCCCGGCCCGCGCCCACGCCGTGGCCCACGGCGTCCAGGGCCTCCAGGAGGCTGTCGGCGTCGGGGAAGCGCCCCTCGGGCTTCTTGGCCAGGCAGCGGCGCACCACCGCCTCCAGGTCCTCGGGGATGTCCAGGTCGTGTCGGATCTCGCGGAAGGCGGGCGGCGGCTGGGACATGTGACCGCGGATGATGTCCCCCAGCCCCTGGCTCCCCGCCTCGCGGACGAAGGGCGGGCGCCCCGTGAGCATCTCGTAGGCGACCACGCCCAGGGAGTAGATGTCGCTGCGGCCGTCCACGGGGCCGTCGAAGATCTGCTCCGGCGACATATACAGCGGTGAGCCGATGACCACGCCCTGCTCGGTGACCCGCTCGTCGGCCTCGCCGACGGTCTTCACCAGGCCGAAGTCCACGACCTTCACGTAGTCGGGGTCCCCGGCGCGGTCTACCAGGATGATGTTCTGGGGCTTCACGTCGCGGTGGACCACCCCCGCCGCGTGGGCTTCCTTCAGAGAGCCGACGATCTGACGGAGGATGTGGAGCACGCGGCGGGGCGTCATGGGGGCGTCGCGCTCGATGACCGTGGCGAGGCTGTGCCCGTCCAGGAACTCCATGACCAGGAAGAACCCGGCCTCGGCCTCCAGGGTCCCGTAGTCGTGGATGACGACCGTGTGGGGGTGCGTGAGGCGGCTCGTGATCGTCGCTTCACGGAAGAAGCGCGTCTCGTCGATCTTGCGCCGCGTGTAGTTCGTGTGCCCCGGCGCAAGCACCTTGAGGGCTACCGTGCGGCCCAGCGGCTCCTGGGTACACCGGTAGATGCTCCCCATGCCCCCCTTGGCGAGCTGGGACTGCACCCGGTACTTGCCGCCGACGAGCGATCCGATGAGCTCGTCCTTTTCCGCCGCTCGCTTCGCCACCGCCCTCTCACCGCCAGGCCTGGGTCGAGCGCCGCCCGTCCCGTCCACGCTGGTGTCTGCCACGCACCGCTACCATAGCACACGGAGTCCCTCGCCGCGCGATCTGCCCGCGCCTCGTGGGAAGCTGGGCGGTGGGACTGGGGGCCTCGTCGGACGCTCATGGTTGGCGCGAGGCTTCGAGCGCCCTATCGTTCGCGCCGGGCCATCCTCCCTCGCGCAGATGTCGGGGAGCAGGCGGGCCCGTCGGCCAGCCCAGCACGTGACCAGACCAGCACGAGAGGAACCATGACCTCCACAGAGCGCCGCAACGTCGTCCTTTGGGTGATCCTAGCCTTCGCCGCCGGGGTCCTCGTGGGGAACCTGGGCGCCGGCCTTGGTGATTCGGGGGCTTCGGCGCCCACCGCCGCCTCGGGGCCCGTCGTGCCCCCGCCCACCGCCGCGCCCGCCCAACCCGTCGCGGCGGCGCCGCCCCAGATGGCGCCCGGCGCGCCCGACCCGGCCGCCCAGATCCCAAGCCTCCTGGCCGCGAGTCAGGCCCACCCCAACGACGCGGGCGTCTGGGTCGCGCTGGGCAACGCCTACTTCGACACGAACCAGGCCCCCGAAGCCGTGAAGGCCTACGAGCGTGCGCTGACCCTCAAGCCGGGCGATCCCAACGTCCTCACGGATCTGGGCGTCATGTACCGCCGGCTGGGCCAATTCCAGGAAGCCGTGGCGCGCTTCCAGGCGGCCGCGGCCGCGGCGCCCACCCACATCCAGTCGCGTTACAACCTGGGGGTCGTCTACCTCCACGACCTCCACGACGTCGCCAAGGCCCGCGCGGCGTGGGAGGACTTCCTGCGCGTGGCGGGCGACGGGGACCCCCGGGCGGCAGCCGTCCGCCGGCAGCTCGCCGAGCTGCCATAGCGCGCCCAGGACCTGGCGGACGCGCGTCCTCTCGGGCGCAGGGAGCGCCGTGGGCTCTCAGCTCGTGTCGCGCTTGGCGCCCACCCGCACCACGACGTGCCCAGCGGCCTCTTGGATCGAGACCTCGCGGTCGGCGCGGAGGCGTCGAGCCCAGGCCCGGAGCCCGGCGGCGCGTGCCCGGGGCGCCACGAGCACCAGGGGGTTAGGATCGTCCGCGAGGGCGCGGAGGGTTTGGGTGTCGGCCCACCGCACCGCGTGGGCGCGGCGCATCATGTCCACGCGCTGCTGGAGGTCGTAGAAGGGACGGTACTGGGTGAGGATCTCCACGCGCCGGTCGAGCAGGAACGCGAGCGCCGGGTCGTAGTCCTCCCAGACGAAGATCCGCGCCTCCGGTGGGAGGTCGGCCAGGGGGCCGCGTGCCAGGGCCACCGCCCCGGGCGCGTAGTCCGGCTGGGCGACGTGGGTGGGCAGGGGGCCCACCGCGAAGGCCGCCGCGGCGCCGGTCCAGGCGAGCCAGGCCACGGGCGGTCGCCCGAGCGCCCGCCGCGCCGTCCACACCGCCGTCACGGCGGCGAAGGGGATGACCGGCATGAGGTAGTGAAACAGCCGCGTGTGCGTCCCTTGGAGGGCGAGGAGCGTGAGCCAAGCGGCGAGCAGAGGGCCCTGCGCTGCCAGCGGGACCTCGGGCTTGGGCTGGCTCGGTCCTGCCGCCGCACGCGCCGGTAGCGCGCGCCGTCCCCGCCACCACGCCGCCGCGCTCGCGGTCGTCCCCGCGACCAAGCCCACCGCAAGCGCCACGGCCAGCCAGCCGTCCTGCTCCCAGGCCGCCCGCACGTAGTAGAGCGCGTCGTCCTCGCCCACCAGGGCCCCGCTCACCCGCGCCACCACGTGATAGCCGAAAGCCGTGTCCCAGAACGCCGCGCCGTAGCGCGCGACCATGAGCGCGAGCCAGGCGGCCACCGGCAGGGCGGCGAGGCCCGCGGCCGTGGCGACGGCGGTGAGCCCCTCGCGACCACCCCGGCGTCGCCACAGCACCCAAGCAGCCGCGAGGGCGGCGGGGCCCACGGCCACCGACTTGGCGAGGGCCCCCAGCGCGAGGAACAGGCCCGTTCGCTTGGCGTGGCCGCGCCAGGCGTGGTCCAGGGCGCCCAGGGCCGCCGCCACGAGCAGCGGATCCGTGAGCGTCCGGCGCGCGGTCATGGTGAAGACCACGCTGGCCGTCGTGGCTGCCACGGCGACGGCGGCTCCGCGCACTCCCACGGTGGCCCCGCACGCGAGCCGGTAGACGTAGACGAGCGTGAGGGCGCCAGCCAAGGCCCCAGGGAGGCGCATGGCGAACGGCGTCCACCCCAGGATCGACCCCGAGACGCCCAAGAGCCAGAAAAGCAACGGCGGCTTCTCGAACAGCGGGGTGCCCATCCACGGCGTGCGGAGCCAGTCCCCGCCGGCGACCATCTCGCGCGCCATCTGTGCGTAGATGGCGTCGTCGCTGGACGGGAGGCTCCCCGCGCCCAGGTGCCAGCCCAGGGCGAGGGCCGCCAAGGCGAGCGTCAGGAGGCCCAACACGCGGGCGTCCCAGCCTGGCCGCGCTCGCCTCTCCACCCCCTCCGTCGGACCGCCGGGGGCGTGGGTGCCCGCCGCGGCGGGGCGCTGGTGTGCCTCGGTCACGAGGGGGAGTATCCGCGCGTCGACGCCCAACCGCCAGCGTCCGCGCTTGCCGCTGCCGCTTCTGCCCCCGCCCCCGCACTCGCATCCGCTTCCGCGCC
>CAYZID010000275.1:0-7863 GCA_964478315.1 uncultured Myxococcales bacterium
GCCCAGCCGCTTGCCTCCTTGCCCAAACGCGGCCTCCTGCGCCTCGGTCCTCAGGGCAGGTGGCGGATCGGGGCCAGACCGGGCCGCGGGCGCCGAGCGGGAGGCGAATCCGAACGCGGGCGGGGGCGGAAGCGGAAGCGGAGACGGGCGCGAGAGTGGGCGCCAGGGGGCGGGCGCCACCGGCCCCAGATTACTCTCGGTCAGCCTAAGATCCTGAAACCTTTATGCGCCTACCGACCCGGCGAGGCCCACTCCGGGGTCGAGGCCCACGCGGAGGCGCACGCGGTCGCGGACACGGACACGGACACAGATGCGGTGGCGGAGGCGAGCGCGGAGGCGGACGCGAAGGCGACCGCAGCGGCGAGCGCGGAGGCGGACGCGAAGGCGACCGCAGAGGCGAGCGCGGAGGCGGACGCGAAGGCGACCGCAGAGGCGGAGGCGGGGCGGCCGCCGGCGCGGGGACGGGTGCCTGGATTACTCTCGGTCAGCCTAAGATCCTGAAACCTTTATGCGCCTACCGACCCGGTGAGGCCCACTCCGGGGTCGAGGCCCACGCGGAGGCGCACGCGGTCGCGGACACGGACACGGACACAGATGGGGTGGCGGAGGCGGGCGCGGAGGCGGGCGCGGAGGCGAGCGCCGGCGCGGGGAGGGGCGCCTGGATTACTCTCGGTCAGCCTAAGGGACTGGAACCTTTGGCCTGCGCTGGTTCAGCTCGTTCGGGCCCGGGGTGGGGGCGGAGGCGGGAACGGACACGGGGGCGGAGACGGGCGTGGCTGTGGCAGCGCACGGGACGAGGATCTGCTATGAGTGGGTCTACCTTCCAAACAAGCCACACGGGGCGAGCGAGCTGGCGGGCAACATCGTCCGCCCGACCTCGGACGTGGCTTCGCGCCCCGCGGGGGCACGCGGTGGGCCACCGCAAGCAGGAGTGAGCGAGATGGGGATGGGGTTCATGGAGATATTCGTGGCGGTGCTCATGGGGCTCGGAGGCTTCGGGCTCCGACCCAACCCCGACGCACCCAAGCCGGCGGAGGTGCTTCGCTACGCCCCGGGGAGCGCGGACGTGTTCGCCTACGTGGACGCGCGCGCCTTCATCCCCGGGACCATGGAGATCCTCCAAGCCGCCCCGGAGCACGAGCTCGTCGCCGCCTTCCCCGAGGCCCGGGAGGGGCTCCGCGCCCTGCCCAGGAAGATCGAGGAACTGCGCGGCATCATGCGCTCCAAGCTGGGCTTCGACCCCATGCAAGACGTCCGCTGGGCCGCCTTCTGGCTCCGGGTGGACGAAGGACGCGAGTCCTTCCTCGTGGCCGTCGCCGGCGCCCCCGAGGCGGTCGTAGACCGCGTCGCCCAACAGGACGGCGAACAAGTCGAGCGGCTGGATGGACACCCAATCCTGCGCAAGAAGGGTGAGCGTCTCGCCCTGGCCGCCCCCACGCGCGACGTCGTCCTGTTCGGCACGACGACCTGGGTGGAGGCCCGGGTGAGCCCCTCCTGGCGCGCCCCCAAGCCCAGCAAGCGCGCGGTGGCCGCGCTGGGCAAGGGCGCCGCGGCGGCCCTCGTCTACCGCCCCGGCGTGAAGCTCCTCCACGACATCGTCGAGGAGCTTCACCACGACGACGAGCGCATCGGTCGGGCCCTCTTGACGGGCGCCGAGGAGGCCACGCTTACGGTGACCGCCAAGGGGCTCCGCTGGTCCATCAAGACCCGCACCGATGAGGGCTACCGCCTGGCAGAGCTCGTGAGCGACGGCCTCATGGACCTCCTGCGCGCCGGGCAGCCCCTGTCCCGCGCCGCGGTACGCTGGGGCGTGGCCGCCCTGGCCGCCCTGCCCCCGGACATGCCCCAACGGGACGCCGTGCTCGCCCAGCGCGAGGCCCTGACCAAGTTCCTCTTGGGCCTCACCGGAGAGGGCAAGATCAAGCTCGACCGCAAAGCCGACCCCAAGCACCGAACCATCCAGGTCACGGCCACGGCCGGACACCTGCGCGAGGTGGTCCCCATGCTCCTCCTGGGTGCCGGCGCCAGCGTCGGCGCCGGCTTCTGGTTCCTCGTGGCCTCCACGGACGCCCCGCCGGCCGTCCAAGCCGCGTCCCCACCCCCGCAAACGGCCCCCTGAACCGCCCGGGAGCCGAAGCCCCCGTCTCTCAGGCCCGGGGCTTCGTGAGGGCCAGATGCTCCAGGGGCGTTCGGAAGTCCCCAGCCGGGCGGGCCTCCACGGGGGCGCGCTCCGCCGCGGCGTCGAGGTCGAAGGCCACGTAGCTGGGCAGCAGCGAGCGGCTCCGCAGACCGTCCCACACCGGCGCCAGGGCCTCGGGGGCTAGACGCCGGCGCTCCAGCATATCCACGATGCTGCGCAGCAGCGCCACGGGCGCCCGCCCGTGGACGTGGACCAGGTTGGCGGCCACATCGTAGACGGCCTGGGGGCTCACCAGGGCCTGCTGGTGGAGGTGCAAGGCCATCTGAAGCGTGTCGAAGCAGGGCACGAGGAGATCGCCCCAAGGTGCGAAGGTCGCGGGACTCGTGCGCTTCTCCAGGTGGATGTAGATGCGCTGGACGAGCTCGGCGCGCGGCAGGTTGATGCTCAGCTCGGTGATGTACGCGGCGTCCTCGGGGTCCACGCCCACGTGGCGCAACGAGGCGTCCAGGTCGCTGCCGCGCAGCCGCCCGGCCACGATGTCCGCGTAGAGCGCGTAGATGACCGCGTCCGCCTCGCTGTCGTCGCCGAACAGAAACTCGCGCGCGCCCCAGGGGAGCTCCTGCCGGTTCTGGAGCAAGGCCGAGAGCTTGTAGCCGATCTGCTCTTTGATCCGCCCCACCTTGCGGCTCCGCAAGATGGCGAGCTGGTCCTTGAAGGTGATGCCGTCGAACTCCACGCCGTCCATGAGCATCTTGCCCTGGATCGCCTTGCGGAGCTGGGGCGGGCTCGCCGAGATGAAGTACAGCGGGTGGGAGGCGTGGTCCTCGCCAGGCCCCGCGCGGAGCGCTCGCAGCAACACGTCCGTCCCAGCGATGGCGCGCTTGTCCACGGCGAACTCGAAGGGGATCGTGAGCAACCCCTTGAGCGAGTCGAACTCGCTCACGAGGTAGGTCTTGTCGATGTCCCACACGAACAGCGGCCCCTCGTAGTCGCCGTCCAGGTGGCGGTCGTTGGACCGCTCCAGCGGGTACATGTAGGGCCCCTCGTCGGATGGGCGCCCGGCGCGCCGCAGCAGGTCGCCGAGGCCCATCAGGACAACGCCCGCTCCAGGACCGACGCGGGCACGTCGCCTGGCTCGTGGATGGGTGAGTAGCTCGCCTCGTAGACGCTCGTGCGGCTCATGAGCTGGTCGATGACCTCGGGGATGGGCGCGCCCTCAAAGAGCACGCGGTACATCCCGGCGGCGATGGGCATGTCGACCCCCAACCGCTTGGCGTGGCGGTGGACGGCGTCGGTGGTGTTCACACCCTCGGCCACCATCTTCATGTCGGCGCGGATCTCGGCCAGCGTCTCGCCCCCGGCGAGGCGGCGGCCCACGGTCTGGTTTCGCGACAGCGTGGAGGTGCACGTGGCGATGAGATCCCCCACGCCGGCGAGCCCCTGGAACGTGGCCCGGTCCGCGCCCATGACCTCGCCCAGCCGCCACATCTCGGCGAGCCCGCGGGTCATGAGGAGCGACAGCGTGTTGGCGCCGAAGCCCAGGCCCGCGGAGATCCCCGCGGCGATGGCGACGATGTTCTTCAGGGCGCCGGCGACCTCCGTCCCAGCGAGGTCGAAGCTGCCGTAGAGGCGGAACCGCGGCCCGGCCAGGAGCCGCTCGGCCGCCACCACGACCTCGTGGAAGGGGCTGGCTACGACCGTCGCCGAGGGGTGTCCGGCCATGACCTCCGCGGCCAGGTTGGGGCCGCTCAGCGCCCCCACCTTCCGCACGCAGGTCTCCTGCCGGAGGATGGAGGACATGCGCTCGAAGGTGGCGGGCTCGAAGCCCTTGGTGGCGCTGACGATGATCTGGTCACCGCTCACGTGGTCGCCGAGCCGGCGCGCCACCTCGCGGGTGGCCTTGGAGGGGATCACCGAGAAGATGACCTCGGCGAAGCTCGCGGCGCCGGCCAGGTCGGTGGTGGCCTCGACGCCCTCGTGGACGCGATAGCCCCGAAGATAGCGGAGGCTCTCGTGCTTGGCGTTGAGGTGGTCGGCGGCCTCCTGGCTGCGCATCCAGAGCTTCGTCTTGACGCCGTGGGTGGCCAAGATGTGGGCGATGGCCGTGCCCCAGGAGCCGCCCCCTAGGACGGTCGCGGTCTGCTCGGTTGCCATGTCAGCGTCCCTCCCCGGCGGTCGCCCGCGCGGCCGCCTCCAGCCCGTAGCCCTTGAGCCGGTTGTGGTAGTAGAGGAGCAGGTTCATGTCGCCCGCGAACACCCGGTCACCGCGGCGCTCCAAGACCGGCGCCGCGTGGTAGCTCCCAAAGTGGCGCAGGGCGTCGGCGATGACGGCACCGGCATCCCCGGCGCTCACCTTGGCGTCCAGGCGGATCTTCCCCTCGTCCGCGAGCCGGCCCAGGCGGTCGGCCACGGCCCGCACGCGCTCAGCGAGGACGCCCATCTCGATGCCGGCGCCGTCTCCCGCGGTGCGCAAGAGGCGGTACAGGTCCATGTGGGGGTGGGCGTCCGCGAGGATCCGGAAGGCGGTGAAGGCGACGACGTTCGTGGTCATGGCGACGATGTTGCGCCGGAAGGACGCGGCCACCGCGAGCCCGGCCTCGCGCGCATAGACGCGGTCGCGCTGGGGGGCGTGCGCGGGCTCGCCGTTGCGGAAGACGTAGCGTCGGATGTCGATGACGCGCCCGCGCTGGTCCAAGGATCGCCCCTCGTCGTCCACGCGGTTGCCAAAGGGATCCAGGGGCTCACCCACGGTGACGTTGATGCGGCTATCGAGGCTCATGAGGTTGCGCATGAAGCGCAACACCGTGGCCGGCCGTGAGGACTCGTCGTCCGTGATGATGTAGCGCGCCTTGCCCACGGACTTGAGGTGGTCCTCGATGAGCGTCGAGGCCTCCAAGACGAGCTGGTAGTTGAGCGTCGCCGGCACGACGTAGACGTTCGGGCGCTCCTTCTTGTGGATGAGGTTGTTGATGTACGCCTTGAGCCCTGAAGACAGGAGTCCGAGCTTGAGGTGCTGCTCCACCTCCCCCGAGCGAATCCGAGTGCCCCCCGGAAAGAACAGGTTGGGCTGCCCGTGCTCGATGCTGACCGTGGCGTACTCCTTGAGGATGTCCTTGTAGAGCGGGGCCTTCTTCAGGCGGTCCACGCGATAGGCACCCAGGTTCCGCATGAAGAAGCTCAGCATGGGGTTCGTGAACAGGTTGAGCCCCGCCCCATAGGTGAACGGCGGGAGCCCCATCTCGTACAGCGCCCAGCCGATGACCACGCTGTCCAGGTTGGAGACATGGGTGGGCGCGAGGATCACCGTCCCGAGCTTGTCCATGCGCCGCAGGGCGTCCACGTTGCCCTGGATCTGAATCGTGTCACCCACCGACGGGATGCCCCCCCGCTTGAGGAGCTTGAGCGGGCTCATGGCGTTGAGGAGCAGCGGCAGGGCGCGCGGCAGGACCTTGGTGCTCAGATCGTAGACGGCGGGGTTGAAGTTGCCGAGGATCTCCTCGACGTAGCGATCGATGATGCGCTGGAGCAGCTCCCGCTGCTGGGGCTCGTTGGCCTTGCCCAGCGCCGCCTTGATCTCGCTCCAGAACGCCACGTCCGACGCGTGCTCCGGGACGTCGCGGTGCGCGTGGAGGCGCTTCCGCTCGTGGTAGAGCGTGTCGTTGATGAGGACGGCCAGCGGCACACCGCCGGGCTTGGCCGCCTGTTTGACGGCGGCCGCGAGCACGCGGCTCTTCACCTCGGTGACGACCGCGTCTCGGAGTTCGTTGCGCATGGTCCAGCTTCCTCCTGTCTACGCTAGGAGCCGGGGGACCCCTCGGTCTAGCCTAGCCCTTTTCGAGCCGCTCGATGGTGATGGTCAGCTCCTCGACCGTCACGTCCGTCCCCTTGCCGTCCAAGACGAAGCCCTTCCACTTCGTGGGCCAAGCCTCGAAGAAGTTGAACCGCGTGACCTCGGTCCCGTCGTCGGCACAGATGATGATCGACCCGGACTTTCGCTCGGGGTTGCCGTCGATGACGCTCTTACGCCATCTCCAGAGCTCCTCGTTGTTGGTGTAGCCTCGCTTGAGGGTGATGTCCGTGTACTTGTGGCGCCCCGGACGCTTGCGCTGCACCTGGTCGGTGGTCCCGCCGAAGGTGATGATCTCGGTCTCCGAGCCCATCCCTTCGAGTTGCCGGAAGGCGCCCGCCGCGAGCCCCTCGATCTCGATCCGGAAGTTGAAGTTCCCGATGTGGTCGAACCCCCGTCCCCAGAAGCCCATCGACCCCCTCCCCTCGTGCGTGGACGCATGGTCAGCGCGGTTCGCGTGTGGCGCCGACCCCGGTGCGGGTGAGTCTACACGAACCCTCGCCCCGCTACACGCCGGCCGGCGACGCTCCTACATTCCGCGCAAGAGCGCGTACCACACCCAGATCTCGTCGCCCGGGGCCCGCGTCACCTTGCGATAGATGAGCTTGTCCCCCTCGGGGTGCTCCACCCACCCCACGCGCCCCAGCGTGCGCGTGTTGTCCAACTCAGCCTCCACGTCCGAAGCCCGCGCACGCGCCCACTCCCCCTCCCCGCCCCGGGCGAGCTGCGCCCAGGAGAGGGTCTGCCGGGTCATGCCCACGTCCAAGACGAGCACCGCCTGGGCTACTTGCTCCTTGCTGGCGGCGTCCGGGCTCCGGAAGGCCCGCACGAGGTCCTCGTGCGCCGCCGCCAGCCCCACGGCCTCCTCATGGTCCGCCTTGGCCCGCGCCCGCGCGTCGGCGGGGCACGCCGCCACCTCCAGACGCTGGTCCGAGTTGATACGATAGCCCCCGCCCTTGGCCTCCACGAGCTGGAGCATCCTCCACGCCGTCTCGCACCGCGAACCGCGCACTTGGCGCTCGAAGAAGCGCACCTGCACCTCCCCCTCGGGACCCATCGTGGGCTCGAGCTCGGGCGCCGCCACCTCCACGGTCCCCGGCTGCCCCCCCCACGCGCTCTCCAAGAACGTGAGCAGCGTGGGCCCCGTGAGGATCTTGGCGCCCCCGGGCTGATCTTGGACGGCGTTGACGTCGTGGTCGCGCAGCAGCGCCCCATACCGCTTGGGGTCTCCGGACCGAACCGCCTCGCTCCAAGGCCCCAGGACGAAGGCCCACGCGGCCCGCGCCTTGGCCACCTTGGGCCCGGTGAGCAGCGGCAGCGGCGCCAGCGCCTTGGGCTCCGGCGCGCCCACGGCGCCAGCGTCGGGTCCGCGCGAGCCCGCGCCCCCTCCAGCATCGGGGCTCCCCACCGCCTTTGGACCAGCCGCCAGCTCGATCCCCGCGCGCCCACGCCGCCGCATCTCCCCGCGCCCCGTGACGCCTGGGCTCCCCGAAGCCCCCCCCGCGGTCCCCGCCCCTTGGGCAGTCGCTGGCGCCCCCCCAGGCGTCGCGCTTGGCCTCACGCTCGGCGCCGACTTGCCAGCCGACTCACCAGCCGACTTGCTCTCGGCCGACTTACTCTCGGACTGGGACGCCGACTTGGAGCACGCCGTCCCCCCCAGCCCCAACGCGACCGCCACGGCGCCCACGACCAGGACCCGGTGCGCTCCGCGTTCCGCCCCGCCCGCCCAACTCCGCACTATCCACCGCCGACCTGTCATGGGGCCCTCCCGCGCTTCGGTTTTCTGCTATACCCCAAACCCCCGCGCCCTTCGACCGGCGGGCGCCCAGCGGCCCACGAACCGGCCAGCGGCCCCCCACTTCAAGCCCCCCCCTTC
>CAYZID010000276.1:0-7838 GCA_964478315.1 uncultured Myxococcales bacterium
GCCCAAACGCGGCCTCCTGCGCCTCGGTCCGCAGAGCAGGTGGCGGATCGGGGATCTCGGGTGCCCCTGGTGGGAATCGAGGGACGCTGCTAGGCTCACCGCCATGACGGGTCCCTTGCGAGTCGGGCGACGGGGTTTTCTGGGCGTGGGGGCCGCGGCCCTAGCCGGCGCGGCCTTGGGGGCTGGGGTGGGACCGCGGCGAGAGGAGCTGCGCTGGGAGGACACGGACGTGTTCCCGGACTGCCCCACCCACCTGGTGTTCGACTGGCCTGCGCGGGGCGGGGTGACCGAGGCGCGCGTGGAGCTGCTCGTGCGCACGCCGAGCGAGGAGCTCGTCGTGCCCGTGGGGGAGATCCCGGTGGCGCCGGGGGCCCAGCGGGTACCGGTGACGCTGTTCTATCCGTACGGAGGGGAGCTCCGCGAGGGTGCTTACGAGTACCGCGCACGGGTGGTCGGAGGCGGCGTGTCGCTGGAGACGGCGGAGGCGGCGAGCTTCAGCGTGCGGAGGATCGCGTGGTTCGGTTGAGGGATCTTCGGGTCGGGACCGGGCCCACCCTGGGGGTGCTCTCCCTCGTCGTGGGGATGTCGCTGGTGCTCGCGCCCGGCGCGGCGCACGCGGGCGACGACGATCCCCGGGCCACGCCGTGGCGGCTCTCGGAGCCCCAGGCGAAGGTGAACTGGGTGGATCTCCACGAGGCCCCCAAGGTGAAGCTCTACCTGTCCTTCGTGGACAAGCGGCTGCGGCCCGTGGACATGGAGCGGTTCGTCAAGCGGCTGACCATCCTGCGCAAGCCCGAGGGGGACAACGCCAAGGAGCTGTTCTCGTTCGTCAACGGCGAGGTACGCTGGCCCAAAGGGGAGGACGGCGAGGAGGTCGAGCACAGCGAGGACGAGGAGCCGACGCTCACGCTGTTGGCCGACGAAGAGCGCGGCATGGCGCTGGTCGTAGCGGTGACGGGGACCAGCGCGGCCGAGTACCGCGAGGGGCCCTTGGGGCCGGCCATGCGCACGGCGACGGAGCTGCTGTTCAAGAGCGGAAAGAACAACAAGATGAATGGGTTGTGGGTGAGCGACGAGGTCCTCACCTACGTCCAAGGCACGAACCGCGGGAGCATGCTTACGCCCATCGAGACGGTGCGCGAGGCGTGCGACAAGTGGCGGATGATCCAGGCCGAGGAGGCCGGGCAGGACGACGCCGACGCTGACAAGGGCGAGGGGGACGACAAGGGCGGCGGGTTCGCCAAGGACGAGATCTACTGCGGGCTCACCAAGGAGTACGGCGACATCCCCAAGCTCATGGCGGCGACGGCCTTCGAGGGGTGGTACCCGCACCTGTTCGGGTTGGACAACGACCTGTGCAACAAGAAGCCGCGCTTCCCCCGGCGCACAAGCGATCTCAAGCTGGACGTGGACCCCGAGGAGAGCCCGCCGGTCCCGTCGGCGCTGGACGTGGCCTTCGAGATGGTCCTGCGGGACGCCGAGCCCGGCCAGCCGCGGGGCATCGTGCTCATCGGCGATGGGCGCGACGGCTACCTGAACGCGGCGGCGGACTGCAACACGAAGTTCATGGCCGAATGCATGAACAACAACGCGGAGCCCAAGCGGCGCGACTTTCGGAGCCGCAAGGCCCTGTGGGCGGCCCGGCGCAAGTGGAAGAAGGCCGTGGCCCAGTGCGTGAAGGACGGGCTCGCCAAGCGCGAGATCTTCTCCCAGGAGCGTTTCCGAGACAAGCTGCCCCGGTGGATCGGGCTGGCTCAGGCGAGCGGGACGCGCATCTTCACCCTGGCGAACTCGCTGGCGTCGCCGGCCGAGCGTGACCGCTTGGAGGTCTTGGCGCTGCGCACCGGCGGGACCTTCCGTGTGGCCTCGGACTCCAACGAGCTGGTGGAGCAGGCCAGCGTGTTGGCCGACGAGCTGTCCAACCAGATCGTGGTGACCTTCGTGGACGACCAGGCGGTCCCCGGCGCGGACGTCGCCTACCTGGCGGTGGTGGGCTACGAGTCCGACCGCACGCGGGGCAAGGCGAAGACGGAGCTGGCGCGGGGGCACGTGCCCAAGGTGCCCACGGGGTTCGGCCCCTGGGTGCGGGGCGTGCGCAGGGCGGGCGAGAAGAAGCTCGGCAAAGCGGGGCTCTTGGCCGTCGTGGCGGTGGTGGCGCTGTTGCTCCTCGTCATCCTGTTCAAGCTCGGCAAGAAGCTCCTGGGCAAGGGGAAGAAGGCCGGGGGTGGCGTAGCCAAGAAGGGCAAGGGGGCGCTCAAGGGAGCGGCCAAGGGCGCCAAGACCATTCGTAAGATCAAGAAGTAACGGCGGCTTCGTGGCGGAATCGACCTACGACTCGATCATCCTGTGCGGCGAGCGGTTCAAGCTCAAGAACACACGTGTGATCACCTTCGAGGACCCGGACGGCTACTCGTTCCCCACAGCGAACAAGCAGTACGAGGTCCAGGGGCTCCGGCTGTACCGCGAGCGCGTCATCAAGGGGCAGAAGATCAAGCCCACGGACGTGGACAAGCTCAAAGAGATCGTCCACATGGTCGTGCTCCACACGGACCTCACGCCCGACGCCCACGGCTGCTTCAACGCGCTGGTCCAGCGCAAGCTGTCCACGCACTTCATGGTGGAGTGGGACGGGACGATCTACCAGGGGCTCGACCCGGCGTACGAGGCGTTCCAGGCGGGGGGGGACGCCAACCCGGTGTCCATCGGCATCGACCTGAACAACCCCATGAAGAACCTCCGGCGCGAGCCCAACGCGCCGCCCTACCCCGAGGGGCACCCGGCGCTGGCGACGCCGGAGTTTCGGAAGAAGTACCGGCGCCCGCGCTCGAAGATGATGCGCATCAACGGCAGCCCGCTCATCGCCTACGGCTACACGGACGCCCAGTACCAGGCGCTCATCCAGCTCCTCACCGAGCTCACGCAGTTCTTCAAGAACATCAAGCGGGTCTTCCCCATCGACGCCAAGGGCGACATCATCCCCAACGTGGTGGAGGGCGTGGCGGGCTTTCAAGGGATCGTGTGCCACTGGCAGATCTCCCCCATGCGGTGGGATCCCGGTCCGGGCTTCGACTGGCAGCGGGTGTACGCGGGGCTGGTGCGCGAGAACAACTCGTTCCCGGTGGTCCTCTCGGACGGCAAGACCATCGCGAACCTGCTGGAGCGGAACAAGGTCGAGCAGCAGGCCGAGCGCTACTACGAGCTCAACGAGGAGGGGCTGCCCAACGAGGGCGGGGGAGGTGCTCCGAGCGGAGGGTGGTTCCCCGTGGGGCGGAACCAGACCTGGCACGGCGGCATCCACCTCCCCGGTCGCAAGGGCCAGGAGGTGCTTGCCATGGTCAACGGCCAGCTCGTGGCCGCGCGCTTCAACAAGAAGCCGACCCTGCTGGGCAGCAACAACTTCGTCGTCCTGCGGCACGCCATCGAGATCCCGGGGCGGGACAAGAAGAAGAAGCAGGAGCTCATCTTCTGGTCGCTGTACATGCACCTGGATCCCATCGACTTCGACGAGAAGGCCAAGGACACCTGGCCCGAGTGGTACACGAAGCTGCTGCGGCTCGACGCCGGGGCGGCCGAGGGCGAGGAGGCGGGGCTCGACAGCGACAAGGGGGAGGGTGACGACGGGGAGGGGGAAGACCAGGACGAGTTCGTCTCCGACGACGGGGACGAGTTCCAGCGGGGTCCCACGCGCCAAGGGCCGGGTCTGCGGTTTCTGCGTGAGGGGTCGGTGGCCTGGTTCGACTTCGAGGACAACCCCATCGAGATCTCCTCGTCGGAGCCCATCGGGACCGTGGGCGAGTTCGGGCAGCCCGACGACTGGAAGCGCCAGATCCACGTGGAGATCTTCGCCGACGACCGCTGGAAGGAGGCCATCGACATGGCCGTCCACGGCGCGTTCTTCACCGAGATTCAGCAGTCCGACCTGGGGAGCCGCAGCCTCTTCGTGCAGAACCGCGGGCTCCTGGCGGCCTTCAGCCCCAGCGGTGTGGGCGTCACGTCCAACTCGCTCGTACCCCAGCGGTACGTCTCCCCCAGCGAGATCGAGGGCCTCTACACCGCCCCGGACGACGGCAGCCGCGCCATCAAGCGGCGGCTCCACAAGCTCGTGGTCAAGAGCATCAGCGAGTGGAGCGACATGGTGGACTGGGTCCAGGCCCTCAGCGACGCCGAGGACTGGAAGTCCAAGAAGAAGGACTTCAAGCGCGTCATGCGCAAGTCGGGGATCTTCCGCTCGGCCTTGGAGCAGGTCCTGCCCTACGTGTGGCTCAACGGCGAGGTGGCGCAGGCCATCGGCATGGAGGGCAAGTGGTCGGGCCTCGTCTGGCACTTCCACCCCATCCACTTCTTGATGTGGCTGACCTTCCACTCGTCCCGGCGGGTCCAGAAGCTCTCGCGCTCGGTGAGCCGCAAGGAGCTCAAGAAGCTCAAGAAGCAGAAGGAGGCCGCCATCGCCAAGGCGGCCGCCGAGGGCAAGACGCTGGAGGGCGATCGCGACGGCGAGGACTACGGAGCCAGCCTGGACGACCTGGACGTGGAGTCCGTGAGCGTGGACGAGGTGCTCAACGACTGGTTCGACGAGCACGATCCGGGCGACTGGCGCGACGTGCGTGGCGGACTGGACGAGTGAGCCCCGCCGACCCCGTCCAGGTGCCCGCAACCCCAAAGAGAGTCTATCATTTCTGGCAGCTTGCGCCGGCGTGAAGGCAGGGTCTTGAAATGCTCTCACGGCTCGGGTAGGTTCCGAGCCCGCTCCTGGAGGAGTGGCCGAGTGGTTGAAGGCAGCGGTCTTGAAAACCGCCGGGCGCAAGCCTCGGGGGTTCGAATCCCTCCTCCTCCGCCGAACCGACGCTCTTTACAAGCCCCGCGCCCCACACGAGCCCGCCCCTGGCGGCGCCAGCGAGCGGTGGGTCGCAAGACGACGCTGGAGAGATGGCCGAGTGGCTGAAGGCGCGCGCCTGCTAAGCGCGTGTAGGGTTAACAGCTCTACCGAGGGTTCGAATCCCTCTCTCTCCGCCCAAGGGAGGGACCGTGCACGCGGTCCCTCCCTTTTTTCGTGGCCCGCCCCCGTGCTGAGCTCGCTCGGGGGCGGGCGGCCGTCGCGCCGACGGGAGGCTTCTCGGGGGCGCGGCCGCGGGCGACGGGGAATTCCGGCGTCACTGTGCGAAGTTTGCGCTTCGCGCTTGACAGGCACCGGGGCAGGCCCTAGGTTCCTCCCCGCTCCGGGCGCCCGTAGCTCAGCTGGATAGAGCATCGGTCTACGGAACCGAGGGTCAGAGGTTCGAATCCTCTCGGGCGCGCAGCACCTCCCACCGCGGCCAAGCCTCTTCGGAGCGCACGGCCCCCTGGGAACCCACGGAGTCCTCGATCTTTCTCAATCGGATCCGATGCATGATTCTGGACCCACGCGCAGCGTCACGGTAGCCGAGGCCCACGCGATGGCCGAGGCGCGGAGGCTCGCTGCCGCTACCGGTCGTCTCGGGAACGTCCCGGTCGGCGCGGTCGTGCTCTGCGGCGGTGAGATCGTCGCCAAGGCGGCCAACCTCCGAGACACGCTCGCGGATCCGACGGCCCACGCCGAGCTGTTGGCCCTGGCCGACGCCGGCCGGGCGCGAGGAGATTGGAGGTTGGAGGACGCGACTTTGGTCGTGACCCTGGAGCCCTGTCCCATGTGCGCAGGCGCCTTGCTAGAGGCCCGCGTCGGGCGCGTCGTCTACGGCGCGACCGAGCCCCGCACGGGCGCCGTGGAGAGCCGCTTTCGGCTCCTCGATGGCGCGCCCGTGGAGGTCGTCCCGGGCGTGGAGGCGCAGGCCTGCGAGGCGCTGCTGGCGGACTTCTTCGAGGAGCTCCGGCGGCACCGGACGCGGGGTGCGTGAGCTTCCGCGAGGCGCAGGGTGCGGAGCGCATGGAGAGATGGCCGAGTGGTTGAAGGCGCTTGACTCGAAATCAAGTGTGCGGGTGACCGTACCGGGGGTTCGAATCCCTCTCTCTCCGCCAGCGAAGCCTCCCGCGCCCTTGCGGACGTGGTCTGCAGGGCTGGGGGGCCTCGCGCCCCGCTTGCTGCTGCGTGAGTCTGGAGAGGTGACCGAGTGGCTGAAGGTGCACGACTGGAAATCGTGTGTAGGGTAACCCCCTACCGAGGGTTCGAATCCCTCCCTCTCCGCCAGCAGCTCGGTCCGGCCGTGCGTCGGACCGTCTATGGCTGACGGCTGGCAATGGGATGCCCGTGAACTCCGCCAGGCCCGGGAGGGAGCAACGGTAGCGAGCCTCTCATGTGCCGGCCGCAGCCTACCCTACGAGCGATGAGCCCGCGCTGACCCGCGCCGCCCCCCCGGGGCGACCCAGGTGAGCGCGGGCTTTTCGCGTTTGGGCGGCGGTGCTATGGGAGGAGGTCCGTTCCACAGCGCGCGCCCGCCGCGCCCTGCCCCGTCAGCTCCTTCCCCTCAGCCTTGGCCCTTCGCGGCCGCCCCCGGGAGGCGTGATGTCCTACCTCGTGCTCGCGCGCAAGTGGCGCCCCCAGACCTTCGAGGCCATCACCGGGCAGGAGCACGTGACCCGCACGCTGGTGAACGCCATCGAGCAGGACCGCGTGCACCACGCGTTTCTGTTCACGGGCGCTCGTGGCGTGGGCAAGACCTCGGCGGCGCGCGTGCTGGCCCGGGCGCTGAACTGCGAGCAGGGCCCCACGGGGACGCCCTGCGGCACCTGCCGGGCCTGCACGGAGATCGCGAGCGGCACGGCGCTGGACGTCTACGAGATCGACGGCGCGTCCAACCGCGGCATCAATGAGATCCGCGAGCTGCGCGACGGCATCGCCTACGCGCCCCAGCGCGACCGCTTCAAGATCTACATCATCGACGAGGTCCACATGCTCACGACCGAGGCCTTCAACGCCCTGTTGAAGACCTTGGAGGAGCCCCCGGCCCACGTGAAGTTCATCTTCGCGACCACCGAGCCCCAGAAGATCCCCGTCACCATCCTCTCGCGCTGCCAGCGCTTCGACTTCAAGCGCATCCCCATGGCCGTCATGGTCCGCCGCCTGAGCGAGATCTTGGAGGCCGAGGGCGTCTCCATCCCCGAGACGGGCCTGCGCCTCGTCGCCCGCGAGAGCGAAGGCTCCATGCGCGACGCCCTGAGTCTGCTGGACCGCATCATCAGCTTCGCCGGCCGCGAGGTGGAGGCCGACCAGGTGGCCAGCATCCTGGGTGTGGCCGACCGCACCTGGCTCCGCGCCCTGGTCGAAGCGGCCCTCCGCGGCGACCCAGCCGGGGCCCTCCAGGTCGTCGCCGAGGCCTTCGAGTTCGGCACCGACATGGCCCAGCTCGCCGCCGACCTCGTCCACTACCTCCGCGACGTCGTCGTCCTCCGCGTGGCCGGCCCCGAGGCCGGCCTCACCGACCTCGCCGACGAGGAGGCCCGCGCCCTCGTCGCCCTGGGCGCCCAGCGCGAGGTCGAGGACCTCCAGCGTCTGTTCGACATCGCCACCCGCGCCGCCCAGCGCGTGAGCCAGGCCAGCTTCCCCCGCCTGGAGCTGGAGATGGCCGTCACCCGCATGGCCCTCACCCGCCCCACGCGCCCCATCGACGACCTCATCGCCCGCCTGGAGGCCTTCGGGCGCCACCTGGAGAGCGGCGCCCCCCTGCCCCCGGAGCAGCCGAGGCAGCCAACTACGGCGCCCGCGGCCGCCACCGCGCCCGCTTCCGAGCCCGAGCCCGAGCCCGAGCCCGCCTCCGCTCCCGCTCCCGCCTCCGCGTCCGCGCCCGCCACCGAGCCCGCTTCCGAGCCCGCACCCGCACCCGCACCCGCTTCCGCGCCCGCTTCCGAGCCCGCACCCGCACCCGCAC
>CAYZID010000277.1:0-7815 GCA_964478315.1 uncultured Myxococcales bacterium
TTGCCCAAACGCGGCCTCCTGCGCCTCGGTCCTCAGAGCAGGTGGCGGATCTGGGTCAGCGTCTCCCCCTCCCGCTGCCTGGTCGTTCGCGCTATCGTGACGCCCCGCGGGGCTCCCAGGCGCGGGAAGGCCCACGCGGGGCACGCCATGACGTACCGTCCCACCCCAGCGGACTCCAGCCGCGGCCTCTCGGGAGGCGGCACCTCGCCCGCGGCCCTCGCGGCCGCGTTCTTCGTGGCCGGCGCCTTCGCGCTGGTAGCCCAGACGGCCCTGTTCCGCGAGGTCAGCCTCCTCTACCGGGGCGGCGACCTCGCCGCCGGGCTGTTCTTCGCCGCCTGGCTCGGCTGGGTGGCCCTGGGCGCCGGCCTGGCTCGCCTGAGCACTCGCCGCCGTGACGAGCCCCCCCACGCGGCCACCGCGCCCCGCGCCCGGTGGCTGTCCACCCTCTACGCCCTGACCCCCTGGCTGGCCCTCGCCGGCCTCTACACCCTCCGCGCCTGGGCCGACCTCCCCGCCTGGCGAGCCCTGCCCGCCGAGGTCATCGTCGCCCTCACCGCCACCGCCGTGGCCCCCGTGTCCCTCGTCACGGGCGCCCTGTTCGTCGCTCTCGCAGACTGGGCCGGGACGCTCCCCCGGTCGCATCGTCACGGGGCGGCCTCTGCCGGTCCCTCGCGCGGCCTCTCCCCCGCCTCGGGCTGGCTCTTCGAGGCCGCCGGCGCCGCCCTGGGCGGCCTCGCCACCACCGCCGCCCTCCGCGCCGGTGTCCGCGCCTCCACCCTGCTCCTCGTCGCCACCGGGGCCCAGCTCGCCGCCACCGCCCTCCTGGCCTCCCCGCGCTTCGCACGCCGCGCCCTCGTCGCCCTCGCCCTGGCCTCCCTCGCCAGCGCCCTGCCCCCCCCGGCGGCCTCCCTCGCCCTCGCCCTGGACCGCGCGCGCCTGGGCGCCGCTCTCCCCGGCGCCACCCTCGTCGCCGCCCGCTCGACGCCCCGCGGCCACCTCGCCGTGGCGCGCCTGGGTCCTCCCCACGCTTCTGCTTCCGCTCCCGCTTCCGCTTCCGCTTCCGCTCCCGCTCCCGCGCCCGCTTCCGCTCCCGCTCCCGCGCCCGCGCCCGCTTCCGCTCCCGCTTCCGCGCCCGCTTCCGCTTCCGCTTCCGCTTCCGCTCCCGCGCCCGCTTCCGCTTCCGCTCCCGCTTCCGCTTCCGCTTCCGCTTCCACTTCCGCTCCCGCTTCCGCGCCCGCTTCCGCGCCCGCTTCCGCGCCCGCTTCCGCGCCCGCTTCCGCTCCCGCGCCCGCTTCCGCGCCCGCTTCCGCTTTCGCTTCCGCTCCCCGCGCCCCCCTCGTCCTCCTCCGTGACGGGGCCGTGGCGGCGACGATCCCGGACGACGTCAGCGACGGCGACACCGCGGCCCTCCTCTGGGCCCAGCGCCCCGGCGCTCGCCGCGCCCTGGTCTTGGGCTGGGTCCCCCCCGGCCTCCTTCGCCACCTCCTGGCCGCTCCAGGGCTGGAGCACCTGGACTGGGTGGACCCCCAGCCCGCCGCCACCGCGCAGCTGGCGCCCCTGCTCGCCCCCGCTGACCGCGCCGCTCTGGCCGACCCACGCCTCACCCGTCGCCCGGACGACCTCCGCGCCGCCGCGCGCGCCCTCCGCGCCGCACGAGAGCCCGGCTCGCCCGCCTACGACCTCGTCTTCGTCGCCGCGCCGCCGCCTACGACCGTCGCCGCCGCGCGCCTCTACAGCCTGGACTTCTACCGCGACCTGGCCGCCCTCATGGCCCCCGACGCCGCCCTCGTCACCTCCACCCGAGGCGCCGCCCAGGCCGCCCGCCCCGGCGTCCTGGGGCTGTTCGCCTCCCTCCGCGCTACCCTCCACGCTGCCTTCGCGCCCGCGCCGGGGACGTCGTCCGACGCGCCCCCCGGCCGCGTGGCCGTGGCCCCGGGCGACACCCTGTGGCTGGCGGCCGGCGGGCCCCTGGCGCGCGTCACCTGGGACGGCGCCGAGCTGGCCCGGCGCCTGGCACAGCCCGGGGTCAGCGCCACCCTCGTCGACGCCCCCGAGCCCGGCGAGCTGGCCCTGCGCTGGCCGCTGGACCGGCGTCTGGCCCTGGAGGCTGCCTTGGACGCCACGGACGCCCGCTTGGGGACGGACGCCCTCGTCTCGCGGGACGCCCAGCCCGTCGTCACCCTCTACGCCCTTCAGCGGCGCGCCGAGGAGGTGGGCTCCGCCGCCGCCGCCGCCCTGGGCGCCCTTCAACGGGGCGGCGCGACGATGGTCCTGCTCCCGTGGCTGCTGGTTCTCTGGGTCCTACTCTTCTCCAGGCCCTCGTCGCGCGCGTCCACGCCGGTCCCCTCCAACCCCGCCACCGTCCCGCGCCTCGTCGCCGCCTTCGGCGCCCTGGGCATGGCCCTGGAGCTGACGCTCATGCTCGCCTTCCAGGCCCGCGTGGGCGTGCTCTACCAAGACGTGGGCGCCCTGGCCGGCCTGTTCATGCTGGGCTTGGCCCTGGGCGGCGCGGCCACGCTGCGGGCCGCCCGGCGCCTGGGCACCGCGCGGGGCGCCTGGGGCCTGGCGCTCGCGGCGTTGGGGGCCGGGGCGGCGGCGCCGGGCGTGCTGGCGCTGGCGCTGGGCGCGCTCCACGAGGCGCCCGCTTGGGGCTGGTGGTGGGCCTCGGGGGTCGTGGGCGCGCTCGCCTCCTTGGGCGTGCCCGTGGCGCAGGTCTTGGCGCAGCGCGCGCGGCCGGACGCCCATCCCGGCCCCGCCCCGCCCAGCGCTGGGGCGGGCGCCCTGGCCGCGCGCCTGGAGGCCGCCGACCACCTGGGCGGGGCGGTGGCCGCCGCGCTCACCGGTGCGGCCCTGCTCCCCGTGCTGGGGCAGGGCGGGACGCTCGCCGTCGTGGCCGCGGTCATGGCCTCGCTGGTCCTCCCCACCTGGGCGGACGCGCGGCGCTGGCGGCGACAGGCGGGCCGCGTCCAGGGCCTCGGGCGCGGCGCGTCGTGGAAGGCCCCGTGGACGGGGCTGTGGGTGGTCGTCGCCGTGGTCGTGGGGCTGCGGTGGGGCTGGAACCTCCAGCGCCCGGGACCCTCGCCCGAGCTGTCGCCGGGCATCCTGGCGGACCTGTTCCAGACGCCCCAGGCGGGCCGGGCGCCCGGCGCCGCCGGACCTCGTTGGACGCGCGTGGCCGAGCCCTTCGTCCACTACGACGGCCCGCGCGACGGCGAGCGCGCGAGCACGGCCCAGACCCCGGTCAGCGCCGCCGCCAGCGCGGCCATCCACGCCACGGCGCGGGGCTATGGGGGGCCCGTGGAGGTGGCCGTGGCCGTGGACGGGCGGGGCGCCATCGCCCGCGTGCGCGTCGTGGCCTCGCGCGAGAGCCCGGCCTACATGGCGGGGCTGGAGGCGTTCCTGGAGCGCCTGCGGGGGCTGCACCCGGGACCTGGGGCGGACGTGGGGTTGCGGGCGGCGGGTGCGGGCGGCGGGGGGGAGAGCGGCGGCATCGACGCCATGACGGGCGCGACGATCACCTCGCGGGCGGTGCTCCGGGGCGCGGTGGCCACGGCGCGGGCGTTGGACCGCGACGTGTTGGGGCTCGGTCTCGGCGAAGACGAAGCGCCTCTCCGCGAACCCGGCGAGCCAGGCTGGTGGCGGGTGTTCACGGCGCCCGGCGGCGCCTATCTCCTCATCGCGCTGGTCTTGGCGCTCGCCTTGGCGCTGCGGTGGCGGGGCGCCGGCCTGCCCCGAGGGCGGCGGCAGGCGACGCTGCGGCGGGCGCGCCTCGGGCTGCTGGTGGGCCACGCCGTCCTGGGCGGCTGGGTGCTCAACGCGCAGCTCTCCACGGCGGACCTGGCGCGGCTGGTGACCTGGGACCTCCCCGGCGCGGGGGCGGGCCACCTGTGGGTGCTGCTGGGCGTGGTGGTGCTCACCACGGCGGCTTTGGGGCCGCTCTATTGCGGGTGGCTGTGCCCGTTTGGGGCGGCCCAGGAGCTCCTGGGCGAGCTGGGCGGGTGGCTGGGGTGGCGCGCGCCCCTCGCCCCCGGGCTGGACCGGGCGCTGCGGGGCGGCAAGTACGTGGCGCTGGGTGTGGTGGCGGTCGTCGTGGCGGCCGGGGGACTGGCGGGTGTGCGCCTGGTGCTGGCGGCGGACCCCCTGGCGATGGGGCTGGGTGCGCGCGCGGTGGGGGCGGGGTTGGTGCTCGTGGCCGTTCTCGCCGGCGCTTCGCTGTTCGTGGAGCGGCCGTGGTGTCGCTACGCCTGCCCGGTGGGGGCAGCGCTGAGCGTGGGGAATCGGCTGCGGTGGGCGCGGCGGTGGCAGCGCCCGAGGGTCTATCGGCGGTGCGATCTGGGCGTGCGCGGGCCGCGGGAGAGCGACTGTCTCCATTGCGATCGGTGCGCGCTGGGGGCCACGGGGGAGGCGCCGGAGAGCGAGCGCGCGGACGCCACGAGAGGCATCCCACGCGGGCGCGACGGGCTGGCGGTCGTCGTGGCGGCGGTCACCGTGAGCCTGGTCGCGTGGGCCGCGGCTGGGGCGTGGGAAGGGGCAGGGGAGGGCGCGGTGGCGGGGCGCACGGCCACGGAGGGCAAGGCGCGCCGCGTGGACATGCCCGCGTTGCGGCGGAAGATGGAGCAGGGGCGGCTGTCGCGTCACCCGGCGCTGTGGAGCGCGCCGCTGGAGCGGGGCGACGGGGCAGCCCGGTGAGGGGCGCGAGGGGTTGGACGGCGAAGGCCGCCCCCTCACGGGGAGGAGACGGCCTCCACCTGGGGAGCCGAGCGACTCGGGCGCCCGAGCCGTGGGCTCCAGGGGCATGGTCCCCGGTCACGCGGGGCGACCGGAGGGGTGGGACCATGCCCCTGGATAGAGAGCCGGAGTCCTAGCCCGCGCTCAGTTGCGGCAGCAGAGGACCCCGCCGTGGGAGGCCGACGACTTGGTGACGTCAGCGAGCTCGCGGAAGGAGCCCGTCGTGGACGGATCGTTGTCGTTGCACGCCCAGTCCGTGTTCACCTCCACCGCCGCACAGTTGTCGTCGGTCACGCGGTTGAGGGGGCCACAGTTCGAGAGCGCCTTGCCGAAGTCGGCGCTACCGCAGCCGTACACGTCGTTGGTGCCCTTGGGATCCAGGGAGATGTCGCAGATGTAGCTGCCCTGGCTCCGCTGGCGTGTGGCGAAGAGGTAGGGGGCGGCCACGGTCGTGCCGAGGTTCGTACAAGCCATCTCCCCGCCCGCCTTGGCCGCCACGGTCGCCTGGTCGGCGCACACCGACCAGCCTACGGCGCAGAGGTCCTCGACCGAGCAGCCCTGGCCGCTGGGGTTGCCCGAGTCGTTCCCCGAGCCGTTGCCGCAGTGGTCGATCTGGTCCGATAGGGTGTCGTCCGAGCTACCGGTCGGCGTGCCGTTGTCGTCGAGGAGCACGAGGCCGGGGACGCTCCAGCCGCCCGCACAGGCCGCGATGTCGGGGTACGCGGAGGTGTCCGCGAAGCCCTCGCGGGTGCCGTCCGCGCAGCCCACGTCGTCGGACAGGTCCGTGTCACAGACGTCGGGCGTCCCGTCGCCGTCCAGGTCGGTCGTCGCGTCGCTGCCGAAGCCGAACAGGAAGTTGACGTAGAACTCGGCGGCGTCGTAGGCGAAGGTGACCCGCTCGTAGATCCCGTTCATGCGCACGATCGCGTAGCCCTCGTTGCCGCCGTCCTGCCCCTCGGGGATGTAGAACGTCGTGCGGTAATAGGTCGTCTTCTCGTCGGGGCTGAAGCAGGTGCCGGCGACGGCGTTCACCCACTGCGCGTAGGCGGGGGCGGCGTGCCACTTGGGGATGCACTGGTCTTGCACGTAGACGTCCTGGTCCCACGGCCCGTCCTTGCTGTCGGACCACTGCCAGCGGGGGTCCTGGGCGCCCTTGGCGAGCTGGCCGCCCTTGCCGTCCGAGCCCGTGTTGAGGTTGACGGCGTTCTGGCAGCTCCAGCCGGGCTCGACCTGGCAGGTGGGGCTGCACCCATCGTCGGGTGCGGTGTTGCCGTCGTCGCACCCCTCGTTGGCCGAGATGACCCCATCGCCACACACCTCGGTCTGGCAGAAGGCGTCACAGCCATCGCCGCTGTCCGCGTTGCCGTCGTCGCACTGCTCGCCCGCCGACGCGTCCACCATGCCGTCGCCACAGCCCACGGGGCCACAGGTGCCTTGGCTACAAGCGGAGCCGCTGGGGCAGTCCCCGTCATCCCGGCACAGCGCCGTCAGCGTCACCGTCGGGCAGGTGGCGCCCTCGACGACCTCGACGCCAGACGCGAGCAGGTGCGAGATCTCCTTGTGTTCCAAGGCGCCCGTGTCGGGGTTCTGCACCGCCTCGATCGCGCGCTGCCACACGTCGAAGACATCGCCGCACTGCATGTTCGAGGTCGTCTTCGTGCCGTTCGCGTTCGTCGTGAGGAGCTGATAGCCACCCGCGGGGAAGGCCAGGTACAGGTCGACGCCCGGGGCGGCCTCGCCGTTGGGGAACTTCGTCTCGTACTGGACGCAGCAGCTCCCGTAGCGGTGCGTGTCCACGTTCCACCACGACAGGTGGGGGAGCTTCATCACCCACTGCCCCGCTTCGTCGAGGATGGCCGTCCCCTCCTCCTTCCACGTCCCCGTATCCACGTCGACACTCCACAGGGGGGCGCTGTCCGGCGCTCCCGGGGCCGCAGGCGCCGTGACCGTGATCTCCGCGCCGGCGGCCACCTGGAGCTTGTTGCCCGCCTGCGTGATCGTGACGTCCACCATGGCGTGCGACTCCAGCGGCGTCTCCTCGCCCGTGTCGGACATGATCCCCACCATGGGCGCCGGCGCGCTGGAGGGCGTGAGGTTGGCGGGGCCCACGAAGGTCGTCCGAACGTCCACATCGCCCGTCACCGCGTTGCCGAGCTGGTCCACGAGCCCGCCCATCGGGATGTCGATCTGCCCGAGCTCCACCCCGTCCTTCAACAGCGGGACGATGGCCCCAGCCGTGGCGTCGACCGTCTGCACGGCGTCGGCCGGGAACACCGGGACGGTGATCTCGTCCGGCAGTGCGTCGTAGGTGAGATGGAGGAACCCTGGCGCGAAGGAATCCAAAGCGGCCTGGAGCGCCGCGACCTCACCCTCTGCGATGGTCACGTCCAGCGCGCCCTGGTCGTCGGTCTTGCCCACGACGATCCCGCCCACGCGGATCTCGACGTCGGGCACGGCCACCTTGGTCAGCGCGTTGATCGCCGTGACGGTGACCGTCTTCGTGTTGGCCATCGTCGCGTCGCCGCCACCGGCGTCGCTTCCCGTGTCCTCCTCGGTGTCTGGCCCTGCGTCCGCCGTCTCGGCGTCTGGCCCGGCGTCTGGCGTGGGGCTCGCGTCGTCCCCCGCGTCGGCCGTCGTGCTGGTGTCCTCCTGGCCATCCGGCGTCGTGCTGGTGTCCTCCTGGCCATCCGGCGTCGCGCTGGTGTCCTCCTGGCTGTCCGGCGTGGTGGTGGTGCTGTCGGGCGTGCTCCCCGCGTCCGGCGTCGTGACCGCGTCCAGGAGGTCCTGGGCCGTCTTGGCTGCCGTGTCGCAGCCGCCGACGGCCAGCGCGAGGGCCAACAGCGCGGCGCCGGCCAGTCGGGCGGCGTGGCGCGGCGGTTCACCGAGCATTCGTGAGCGTGTCAGAGTCATAGAGTGTCCCTTTCGTCCCGTGTCGTCGGGGTGGATGGTGAGTGGGGGGGAAGGCCGGCGCTCGCCCTCGGCGCGGTGAACGCCCGGAGGGCCGGTCTGGGACCGGAGGCGTGGGCCCCCGAGCTCCGCCCCGATCCGCCACCTACTCTGGGATTCGGCTTTGGATCCCGCGTGTGG
>CAYZID010000278.1:0-7805 GCA_964478315.1 uncultured Myxococcales bacterium
GGAAGCTACCCCGAGCACCAGCGGCTGCGAAAACGTCATAGGTTGCGGTCGCGGCAGCGGAGGCGGCAGCGGACGCGGGCGCGGGGACGGGTGCGGAAGCGGTTGCGGTTGCGGTCGCGGCAGCGCGACCAAGGCGGGCGGCTGGAAGGGCATGGGCAGCGGGCAGGCTGCGTGCTAGAAGCGTGATGCAGAACCCGGACCGAGCGGACGCGCCGCCATCGCCGCGAGCCGCGACGGGAGGGGGCTGTGAATCATGCTTCTGGAAGACGGGCGTTCGGTCACGGCGCGGCGCGGCGCGCGCGCACCGCGCGGCGGGCGGTCGGGGGCATGGGCGCAGGACAGCGGGGACGCGATGACGGGTGAGCCGAAGACGATGAGGAAGCTCTTTGGGACGGACGGGATTCGGGGGCGCGCCAACGAGCACCCCATGACCCCCGAGACGGCCCTCCAGCTCGGGCGCGCCATCGCCCACGTCTTCAAGGGGCAGCACCCCCGCCCCCGCATCGTCATCGGCAAGGACACGCGGCTGTCGAACTACATGTTCGAGACGGCCCTCCAGGCGGGCATCTGCTCCATGGGCGTGGACGCCGTGCAGCTCGGCGTGCTGCCCACGCCGGGCATCGCGTTCATGACCACGGGGATGCGCGCCGACGCGGGCGTCGTCATCAGCGCCTCGCACAACCCCTACGATGACAACGGCATCAAGTTCTTCGCCGCGGATGGCTTCAAGCTCCCCGACGCCGTAGAGGCGCAGCTCGAAGGGCTCATCGGCGACGGTAGCCTGGACCGCCACCGGGCGCACGGGGCGGACATCGGGCGCGCCTATCGCATCGAGGACGCCGTGGGGCGCTACTGCGTCTTCCTCAAGAGCACCTTCCCGCGCGAGCTGTCCCTCTCGGGCCTGAAGATCGTCGTGGACTGCGCCCACGGCGCCGCCTACCGCGTGGCCCCCGAGGTCCTCTACGAGTTGGGCGCCGAGGTCATCGAGCTGGGCACCAAGCCCAACGGAACGAATATCAACGACGGCGTGGGCGCCCTGCACCCCCGCCACGTGGCGCGCGCGGTCTTGGAGCACGACGCCGACCTCGGCATCGCCCTGGATGGCGACGCCGACCGCGTGCTCCTGTGCGACGAGAACGGGGGCGTGGTGGACGGGGACGCCATCATGGCGATCCTCGCCCGGGACATGATGGCGCGGCAGACGCTGGCCCACGGGACCGTCGTGGGGACGGTCATGTCCAACCTGGGCTTCCAGCGCGCGCTGGAGTCCTTCGGCGTCAAGCTGGTGCGCACCGACGTGGGCGATCGCTACGTCGTGGAGCGCATGCGCCAGGGCGGCTACAACTTGGGGGGGGAGCAGTCCGGGCACGTGATCCTCTTGGACCACACGACGACCGGGGATGGGCTGGTGACGGCCCTCGCCGCCATGGCCATCCAGATCCGGCGCGACATCCCGCTGTCGCGTCTCGCCAAGGTCGTCCAGCCCGTGCCCCAGGTGCTCCGCAACGTGGAGGTGGCGCGCAAGCCACCTCTCGCCGAGGTCCCGGCGCTCGCGGCGGCCATCGAGCGGGTGGAGCAGGAGCTCGGCGACGCGGGGCGGGTCCTCGTGCGCTATTCGGGTACGGAGCGCAAGTGCCGCGTCATGCTAGAAGGCGACAGCGAGGACCGCATCGACCAGCTCGCGGCGGATCTGGTGGCCGTCGTGGAGGCCGAGCTGAGCTGAGTAGGCGCGCGCCACCTCGTCGCTGGCGCCGCGCGGACACTGGGAAGGAGGTATGGGGATGGCACGCACGCGTCTCGGCGTGAACGTGGACCACATCGCGACCATCCGGCAGGCGCGGGGCACGCGCTACCCGGATCCGGTCACGGCGGCGGCCGTGGCCGAGCTGGCGGGGGCGGATCAGATCACCGTCCACCTGCGCGAGGACCGCCGGCACATCCAGGAGCGGGATCTGCGCTTGCTCCGCGAGACGGTCCAGACCCGGCTCAACCTGGAGATGGCCGCGACCGAGGAGATCCTCGCCATCGCCCTGGACGTGCACCCGGACACCGTGACCCTCGTCCCCGAGCGGCGCCAGGAGCTCACCACGGAGGGCGGGCTCGACGCCGCGGGGCTCGAGGAGCAGCTCGCGCCCGTGTGCGCCAGGCTCACGGAGGCGGGCATCGCGCTCAGCCTGTTCATCGACCCGGACCCCGCGCAGATCGCCGCCGCCGCGCGCCTGGGGGCGGACGCCGTGGAGCTCCACACCGGCGAGTACGCCGAGGCGGACGACGACGACGCCATGGACAGCGAGCTCCAGCGCCTGGAGGCCGCCGCCGCAGAGGCCCTGGACGCGGGCCTCATGGTCGCGGCGGGCCACGGACTGGACTACGTGAACGTCCGCGACGTCGTAGCCATCGAGGCCATCGAGGAGCTCAACATCGGCCACGCCATCATCGCCCGCGCGCTGTTCACGGGCATGGACCAAGCCGTGCGGGAGATGCTCGCGCTGCTCGCGCGCCCGTGATGGCCTCCGGCTTTCGGGACGCGCGAGGTCGCGCCCTGGTGGGTCGGGCCGCCGAGGTGCGGGCCATGGACGCGGCCACCATCGACGCGGCCGAGCGCGGTGCAGGCCTCCCAGGCGAGGTCCTCATGGAGCTGGCCGGGGCCGGCGTGGCGAGGCTCATCCAGGAGCGCGCCGCCGGGCGGCCCCTGCGCGTCGTCGTGCTGTGCGGGGGCGGCAACAACGGCGGCGACGGCTACGTCATCGCCCGGCACCTGGCCGACGCGTACCCGCCGGGGATGGGCGAGGGGGGGGACGCTCCGGTCGTCTGCGTCACCCCCAGCGACACGGCCAAGCTCCGCGGTGACGCCGCGCTCAACCACCAGCGGTGGCTCGCCCGTGGTGGGCGGGTCGTCGAGGCGCGCTCGGCCGAGGGAGGCTCGGTCTGGGAGCCCGAGGTGCGGGCGCTGCTGGACCGCGCCGACGTCGTCGTGGACGCCCTGTTCGGCACGGGGCTCGCCCGCCCCGTCGCCGGCGGCGCCGGCACGCTCATCCGCTGGGCGAACGAGGCGCGAGCCACGCGGGTCGCGGTGGATCTCCCCAGCGGCGTCGCCGCGGACACCGGCGAGGTGCTCGGCGGGCTCGCCTTCCGGGCGGACCTCACGGGGACCTTCGGCGTCCTCAAGCCCGGCCTCCTGCTCCCGCCGGGGGCCACCCACGCGGGCGACGTGCACGTCGTGTCCATCGGGCTGCCGCGCCCCTTCGTGGACGCGGCGGAGCCCAGCGCTCGCTGGCTCGACGAGCCCGCCGCCGCGCGCCTCGTGCCCCCGCGCCCCCGCGCCGCCCACAAGGGTACTTTCGGCCACGTGGGCGTCGTGGGCGGCTACCAAGGCAAGGAGGGGGCTGCCCAGCTCGCGGCACGGGGGGCCCTCCGCGCGGGCGCGGGGCTCGCCACCTGGGCGCGTCCAGAGGGCCCCGGGCTCGCGGGACGGGCGCCCGAGGTCATGGCCTTCGCGGTCACGGAGAGCGCGCCGCTGCCCCCGCGCCCCACGGTGCTCGTCGTGGGGCCGGGGTTGGGCTTGGACGAGGCGGCCCAGGCCGCGCTGGCCGCCGCGCGGGCCGATGGGCGGCCGCTGGTCGTGGACGCCGACGCGCTGACGCTCCTCGGGCGAGGGGGGGGGCCCGCCTTCTCACCTGCGCGCCCCGTCGTCCTCACCCCGCACCCGGCGGAGGCTGGCCGCCTCCTTGGGAGCTCCACCCAGGACGTCCAGCGCGACCGCCTGGCGGCCGCCCGCGCCATCGCCGCGCGCTGGGGGGCCGTGTGTGTCCTCAAGGGCGCCGGGACCGTCGTCGCGAGCCCCGGCGAGGGCGAGCCCGTGACCCTCGTCACCGAGGGCGACCCCTCGCTCTCGACCGGGGGAACGGGAGACGTGCTCGCGGGGATCGTGGGCTCGCTGCTCGCCCAGGGGCTCAGGGCGCGGGAGGCGGGGGAGCTGGGCGCCTGGGTCCACGGGCGCGCGGGCGCCGTCGCGGGCGCCGGGCAGGGCCAGCGCGGCGTCTTCGCCTCGGAGGTGGCGGACGGCGTGCCCCAGGTCCTGGCCGACCTCGTGCTGGGCTGGGGGAGAGGGTAGGGGGACTCCTGCGGGCCTGCGGAGGCCCCGCGCGGACGTCTCCTCAGTGGCGGACGTGGAGCTCCACCCGGTCGGGGGGCTCTCCGGGCTCCATGGCGCCCATGCCCACCACTCGCACGCGCCAGGCGTCTAGCCCGAGCCGCACGAGGGCCGCGGCCAGCGCCGCCGCGCGGCGCTCGCTGAGGTCCAGGGCGCGGGCCGCCTGCTCCCCCGAGGGGGCCCCCACGTGTACGCGGAGCTCCGCGCGGGCCGTGGGGTCGGCGCGCAAGGCCTGCACCAGCGCCGCGAGGGCGCTCGTGGTGGCCGGCGACAGGCGCGTCTCCCCGGGAGCCCAGGTGATCCCCGAGAGGACGCCGTCGCGCAGCTCGGCGATCCCCCCGCCCTGGGGGCACCCGTAGCGGTCCGCGCCCCCTGGGGCGTTGGGGCACGCGTCCCGCGCGTCCGCGAGGCCGTCGTGGTCCCGGTCCGGGCAGCCGCCGCGCCGGCCCGGGCGCGTGGGGCAGGGGTCGGTCATGTCCGCCACGCCGTCGCGGTCCGTGTCGGGGCAGCCTTCGAAGGCCAGCTCACCGCGGTGGTCCGGGCAGACGTCGTCGCCGTCGTTGAGGCCGTCGTGGTCCGTGTCGGGGCAGCCCTCCGCCGAGGCCGGGCCCGGGCGCGTGGGGCAGGCGTCCAGCCCGTCCGCCACCCCGTCCCCATCGCGGTCACCCCGGAGGCTCCGCACCACGGCCGACTCCGCCGGGCCGCCGCCGGCCATCATCTCGACCCCCAGGGTCAACAGCGCGTTGAAGGCGAGGGCGCCCGAGACCCCGTCCGAAGCCCCCACCTCCGCCGTCGCACGCACGGCGACCGGCCCGGCGGCGCGCACGCGCAGCCCCACCGCCCCCGTGAGGAGGAGGTCGAGGTCCGTGCCCAGGTCTCCCCCGACCAGCGCCAGCGCGCCCACCCCCAGGCGGGCGAAGGGCTCTACGTCTCCGCGGAGGAAGAAGACCACGCCGTCCACGTGGGCGGGCAGGACGTAGGCCGCGCGCGTGCCGGTCGTGTCCGACAGGGGCTCCAGGCCCACGTGGAGCTCGAACCCGAAGAGGTCCGTGGGGAGCAGGCCCGCGTACAACCCCACGTAGGCCCCGCTGTCCAGGGAGACCACCTGGTCCCGCTGCCCCAAGAGGTCCAGGTCCGAGGAGGTCCACTGGTAGCCGCCCTGGAGGCCGAAGTGGACGGAGGGAGGGGGCTCGGCGCGGGCCTCAGCACCACACAGCGCGGCCCCGGCCCCGAGAGAGACGAACAGGACGAGGGCCCGAGACGGACGCGACAGGGTCTTCAAGGGCGATGCCTCGGGTCGAGCGCGACGGCGGCGCGGTGTCTAGATGTCGACGATAATCACCCGCGGGGCGTCGCCCTCGTCGTCCTCGTCGTCTGGCCGCTCACGAGGGAGATACTCGAGCGGCATCGGCGGGGGGACCTGAACGTACGGCTGCTCGAAGCTGGGCCGCTCGTCGTCCACGGGGATCCACTGGAGGTGCCTCATCACCGGCTCCATTGCGCGTGCGTCCTTGCCACGCGCCTCCAAGGTAGCAACAGCCTCCGAGCGGATCAAGAAGGGGCTGACCTCCCCGGCGTAGGCCGAAATGAAACCGCCCGGCGTGTCCGAAGACGCGCCGGGCGGTTCGAGGATTCATGGCGGGTGACAGGGGAGCTCCCCTGGACCCGCCGCGGCGGGGGGCCTACTCGTCGTCGCCCCCAGGCCCCTTGGGCAGAGACGAGGGATCCAGGCCGCTGAGCTGCGCCGCGAAGACCTCGCCCAGCGTGGTCGTCTGCTCGGCGCGCTGCGCCTTGAGGTAGGCGCTGTACTCCTCGGAGGCCTCCTCCTCGCTCAGGCGCTTCATGGACAGGCCGATCTTGCGCTCCTCGGGGATGAGGCTGATGACCTTGGCGCGCACCGTGTCGCCTTCCTTGCAGACGTCGGTCACCGAGCCCACCTTCTCGTAGCTGAGCTCGGAGATGTGGATGAGGCCCTCGATGGCCTGGTCGATCTCCACGATGGCGCCGAAGTCCAGCACCTTCGTGACCTTGCCCTCGACGACCGCGCCGAGCGGGTAGCGCTCCTCGATCGTCTCCCACGGGTCGCGGGTGAGCTGCTTGATGCCCAGGCTGAAGCGCTCCTTGTCCACGTCGATGTGGAGCACGACCGCCTCGACCTCCTGGCCCTTCTCGAAGTGCTCGGCCGGGTTCTTGATGCGGTTGCCCCAGTCGATGTCCGACACATGGATGAGCCCGTCGATGCCCTCCTCGATGCCGATGAACAGGCCGAAGTTCGTGATGTTGCGGATCTTGCCGCGGACCACGGAGCCCACCGGGTAGCGCTCGTGCAGGAGCTGCCAGGGGTTCGTCTCCACCTGCTTCATGCCCAGGCTGATGCGCTTCTCGTCGACGTTGATGTCGAGGATGACCGTCTCGACGATGTCGCCGATGCTCACCAGCTTGGAGGGGTGCTTCACGCGCTTGGTCCAGCTCATCTCGGAGATGTGGATGAGCCCCTCGATGCCGTCCTCCAGCTCCACGAAGGCGCCGTAGTCCGTGAGGCTCACCACCTTGCCCTTGACGCGGTCGCCCACGCGGTAGCGCTGGAGGACGCGCTCCCAGGGATCCTCGGTGACCTGCTTGAGACCCAGGCTCACCCGCTCGGTGGTCGGGTCGAACTTGAGGACCATGACGTCGACCTCGTCGCCCACCTCGAACATCTCGCTCGGGTGGTTGATGCGACCCCAGCTCATGTCCGTGATGTGCAGCAGCCCGTCGATGCCGCCGAGGTCCACGAAGCAGCCGTACTCCGTGATGTTCTTCACGATGCCGTGCATCGTGATGCCCACCTCGAGCTTCTCCAAGGTCTTCTTCTTCAGCGACTCGCGCTCCTTCTCCAACAGGGCGCGGCGGCTCAGGACGATGTTGCCCCGGCGCTTGTTGAACTTGATGACCTTGAACTCGAAGGACTCACCGATGTACTTCTCCAGGTTGCGCACCGGGCGGAGGTCCACCTGCGAGCCAGGCAGGAAGGCCTTGACCCCGATGTCCACCGTGAGCCCGCCCTTGACGCGGCCCGTGATCGTGCCCTCGACCAGCTCGTCGCGCTCCACCGCCGCGTTGATCTCTTCCCAGATCTTGAGCTTGTCGGCCTTCTCCTTGGAGAGCTCGACTTGGCCGTGCTCGTTCTCCTGGGACTCCAGGTAGACGTCGACCTTGTCGCCGATCGCGATCGTGAGCTGGCCGTCTCGATCGACGAACTCTTCCGTGGGGATCTGCCCCTCGGACTTGTAGCCGATGTCGACGGTCACGTAGTCCTTGGAGATGTCGATGATGACGCCCTCGACGATCTCGCCTTCCTTGGCCGTGCTCGAAGCCTCGAACTGAGCCAGGAGGGTCTCGAAGTCATCGAAGTCGGCGGGGAGCTCCCCGGTGTGCGCGTCAGGCTGCTGGGTGTTGGTCATGGAGGTTTCGGCCAGTGTTGTCTAAGGTCCGAGAATGAAACAGGCTTTCTGGGTCACTCTGGCGGACGAAGGGCGCGAACCATACAGATGGATCGCCGGGGTGTCAATGACCGCCGGCGGCTCGGAGACGAGCCCCGATCCGCCACCTGCTCTGGCGGACCGAGGCGCAGGAGGCCGCGTTTGGGCAAGGAGGCAAGCGGCTGGGCGCG
>CAYZID010000279.1:0-7761 GCA_964478315.1 uncultured Myxococcales bacterium
CAAGGAGGCAAGCGGCTGGGCGCGGAGGCGTGGCGGCGTCACGTCGAGCACCCAGCCGCGCAGCTCGACGCCGCCCACACGCGGGATCCAAAGCCGAATCCCAGAGTAGGTGGCGGATCTGGGGGGGACGCGGGCGGTAGCGGGCGCGGAACGTCTATGGTATCGCACGCCGCCATGACACCGGACGCACACCCCGCCGCGCGCAAGCTGGCGGTCCTCGTGGTGGCGGGGCCCCAGGCCCTGGCGCCTACTGGGGGGCAGCGGCGCGACCTGGGGCGCGGCGCGCGCCGCGTGGCGCGTTGGGTGCTCACCGCGCTCGGCGAGGGGTATCGCGTCGTCTTGGTCTACGGTGTGGACGAGGAGCTGGGCGGCGCCCTGACCCGCGCCGAGGAGCGCGCCAACGAGGGCCCCATGCCGCCTCTTTACGACATCTTGGCGGCCGCGGCTGGGGTCGTGGGGCAGCGCCTCGTGACGGAGGTGAACAACGAGCTCCGCCGAGCGCGCGCGGAGCGCCCCGTGACCTGCGTGCTGGCGCACGTCCTCGTGGGGCCTCTGGAGTCCGACGAGGGGGCGGCCGCGAGCCCGGTGGGGCCCGCGTACTCCGCTCCTCGGGCGCGAGAGCTGGCGCGAGACTTGGGTTGGCGCGTCATCCAGGAGACGAGCGGCGCCTGGAGGCGTGTGGTGGCGCGCCCCGACCCGCTGGACGTCTTCGAGCTCGACTCCATCTCCGCGCTCGTGGCCGCTGGGCACGTGGTCGTCACGGCCGGCGGTGGGGGGGTCCCGGTCCACATCGACGCGCGGCGTGGGGTTGGGGCCTGTGAGGCCCTGCTCTCGCCCGCGCGCACGGCGAGCCTCTTGGCGACCCACTTGGACGCCGACGTCCTGGCGGTCTTGGACGCGGGGGAGGGGATCCTCTTGGACAGTGACCGCGCCAGCAAGCGGCCGCTAGACGTCGCCTCGGCGACGGAGCTGGCGGCGCTCGTGCGCGAGGGGCGCGTCGCCCCCGCCCAGCGCGACGCGGCGCTCGCCGTGGCGGACTTCGTGTCCGAGGGGGGCGCCGTGGGGCTCGTAGCTTCGGGTGAGCGGTTGTCGGCCGCGCTCGCGGGGCGGGCGGGGACGCGGGTCACGCGCGCCGGAGATCCCTCTACCCCCCGCCGGCAGATCGCCCTGCCCCTGGAAGACCTCCGTGACGGGGACACGTTCCCGGAAGCTGCACCACCTCACAAGGAGTCCCTCTCATGACCCAGCACCTCCTCACCATCCGCGATCTCGACGCCGCACAGGTCCGCGAGCTCTTGGAGCTGGCCGCCGCGGTGAAGGCCAAGCCCCAGGACTTCCAGTCCCGCCTGGCGAACAAAACCCTCGCCATGATCTTCACCAAGTCGTCCACGCGCACCCGCGTGAGCTTCGAGGTGGGCATCGCGCAGCTCGGCGGGCGGGGGCTGTTCCTCAGCGCCCGAGATCTCCAGCTCAACCGCGGTGAGCCCATCAGCGACACGGCCCAGGTCCTCAGCCGCTACGTGGACGGCATCATGATCCGCACCTTCGCCCACGACGACGTGGTAGAGCTGGCCCGGCACGCCACCGTCCCCGTCATCAACGGGCTCACCGACCTGCTGCATCCCTGCCAGGCCCTCGCCGACCTCTTGACCATCCGAGAGCGCTTCGGGAGCACGGAAGGACGCACCCTGGCCTATGTAGGGGACGGGAACAACGTGGCCCACTCGCTCATGTTCGCCGCCTCCCGGGCGGGGATGGACTTCGTGTGCGTGACCCCCGAAGACTACCGCATGGACCGGGCCATGGTGGCGCTGGGCCGCGCGGACGCCGACGCCGCGGGCACGGCGCTGGTGGAGTCCTCGGACCTCAGCGCCGTGGACGGTGCCCACGTCATCTACACCGACGTCTGGGCCTCCATGGGGCAGGAGGAGGAGCACCAGATGCGCCTGCGCGACTTCCGCGACTACCAGGTGGACGACGCCCTCATGGCGCGCGCGGATGGGGACGCCATCTTCATGCACTGCCTCCCCGCGCACCGCGGCGAAGAGGTGACCGCCTCCGTGGCCGATGGGCCCCGGTCGGTGATCTTCGATCAGGCGGAGAACCGCCTGCACGCCCAGAAGGCCCTCATGATGCAGCTCATGGGCTGAGCTCGCCCGGCCCCGCGTCAGCCATGCGCTGGCGGGGGCCCGGCCCTGCGTGGGGCCTACGCTACGCGACGTCGCTGCGTCGTGACCCCTCGGCGACCGTCAGAGCGTGTCGGTGAACAGGAGCGCCGACACGATCCCCAGCCCCACGCCCGTGGCGTAGAAGAGCCCGCTCGCCAGGGGCTTGGTGGACTCGATCCGGTAGCGTGGCTCCGGGTAGGTCGCCTTGTCGTCGAGGTAGCTTGCCAGGAAGACTGTCCCGAGGATGAGCCCCACGGCCCCGCCTCCGGCCGCCGACCAGGCCCACACATCCTTGTCGATCCCCCCCGCGCTGGGGGGCGCCGCGAACTTGCAGGTCGCCACGACGAGCTGCCCGCTGACCACGTCCACCGTGGCCGTGGCGAACTCGTCCACGCCCTTGAGGCAGTTGACCTTGTGCCGGCCTGGCGCGATCTTCCGCGGCTCGGACAGCGATCCGCGCAGCTCTCCGGGGTTCAGCGACAGGGCCTTGCCGTCCAACACCACGCGCACGTCTCGCAGGAGCGTCCCCTCGGGCTCCACGGACACCCGCCAGGTCCCCGGCGGGGCGGCGAGCTTGGCGAAGATGGGCACCTCCTTGAGGCCCTTGAGGACCTTGGTGATGACCACCGCGTCGCGGCCTTCGGCCTCGAACCGGAACGTGTGCTTGCCGCGCGCGAGCTGGCGCGTGGCCGGGAGAGACAGGAGGGGCCCGCCGTCGATGGAGACGCGCGTCTCTGGTGGATCCCCGGTGAGACGTACCCGAACGGGTGTCGAGAGGGCGGCGGACACCTGCTTGCGCAGCTTGCGCGTCGCCCGACGCAGCTTGGGGTCTTGGATCCGGCTCAGGACCTCCGCCGCCTCCTCCGGCTGGCCGAGATCCAGATGGCGGTTGGCGATGGTCGCCAGGATAGCGTCCGCCGGGTACGCCTTGTAAGCCGCCTGGAGCTTTTCCAGAGCCTCCTGGTACATCCCGCTCTCGGTGAGCGCCTTGGCCTCGTCGTACAGCTTCTTGGCGAGCGCCGGATCTTCGGCGGACGCCGGGCCCCCGATGAGCCCCACGATGACGAGCGCCACGCCCACGAAGCTCAACATCCGTGACAACATCCAGCGAGCCTCCATGGTCCGTCACCTCTGCGGAGCGCCTGGGCTCCCCGCCTCGCGGTGCAACGAGCACGCGCGGGGGAGCATGAGCGACCCACGATGGATGCCACGTCAGGCCCGAGACGTCAAAAGGGCTCGTCCGCGTGCTGAATCTGTCACCGGCCAGCACGACGCACAGCGCTGCCTGAGCGGTGCGGGTTCTCTAGAACACGCTGAACGTCGGCTTCTTCTTCTTCTTCTTCTTTTTCTTCTTGGTCGTCGTCGCCTTGGGGCGCGTCTTCTTCTTGGCCGTCGTCTTGCGCGAGGTCGTCTTGGTCGCCTTGGGCTCCGGCGCGGGCGTAGGTGCCGCCGGCTTCACCGTCGCCGGTTTCACCGCCGCTGGCTGCGCCGGGGGGGCGTCCACCTTGAGCGGCGCGATCTCTACAGGCTTGGCGCTCGGGGCGGATGCGCCCCCCGCCTTCGCAGGGGCCGCGGGCGGGGCGGCCGACGGGGCCGGGAGCGTGGTTGGAGCCACCGCCGGCGCTGCGGCCGGTGGCGGCGAGGGGATGCGCACGGCAGCCAGCGCGGCGCCGGCCTTCTGACCGGACGCCGGGGACGCTGGCGGCGTCTCCGGGGCCGACGCTTTCTCCTCCGCCTTGTCGGCGGGGGGCGCGCTGTCCTTCCCTTCCGACTCGCCCTTCGCCTCGCCTGCCGTCGCCGTGGCCTTGGTCGTGGCCTTGGTCGTGGCTGAGGACTCGGCGGGCGCCTCGTCCTCTCTCTCGGTCCGACGCTCACCCTCGGACGACGGCGTGGCCGCGGCGACCTGGGGCACCTGGGGAGCCTTGTCGCGGTTCGCCATGAAGTAGACGACCAGGCTGAGGATGATGACGCTGATGGCGACCCCGGACGCCACGAGTGCCCACGTGGGGGGCCCGGAACGGGGGGGCATGGGCTGCAGCGCCGGTCCCGTGCTCGGCGCGCCCATGGGCAAGAACGCGCCCGTCGGGGGCCTGCGCACGATCCCCGTCGGGGGCCTGCGCACGAGCCCCGTCCCCTGGCGCTTCTTGCGCCGCTCGTACTCCTTGAGCGCGCTCCCGAGCTCCTCCTGGGACATCATGGAGGTGGCGCCCTCGGGGGGGGACTCCTCCTCGGGGAGCCCCGCGGCGTCCAACATCATCGTGGCGCCCTCGGGGGGCACCTCCGCGTCCACCACCTCCGAGGCGGGGCTCGGATCGGGCGGCGCCGGGACCTCCTGGCTCGCCTCGGCGAAGCTGCGCAGGCTCTCGGGCCGCTGCATGACCGCCGTCTCCACCCCACCGTTGCCGGGGACGAGCGCGGCGATGTCGCTGAGGATGGCGGTCGCCTCCCCTCCCTCCGCCCCTGGGGGCAGCGGTGGGGGGGCACTGGCCCCGCTGGGGTTCGTGGGGGGCAGCTTGCCCGTGTTGGGCAGCCCGTCGGCCGAGGGCTCGCGGCCCAGGAGCTCCGGGAGATCGAGCTTCCCGTCCAGGAACAGCAGGATGCGCTCAGCCGAGTCGGGCCGCCGCGCGGGGTTCTTCTCCAGGAGCGCCGCTACGAGGCCCGTGAGCCTCCGCCCGAGGTCGCCGTAGCGCTCCATCCCGGTGAGCGGTGGGGGGTCATCGTAGACGTGCTTCATCACGATGGAGATGGGGTTCTCCCCCAGAAACGGCGGGCGCCCCGTGAGCATCTCATAGGCCAGCACGGCCACCGCGTAGAGATCCGCGCGCGCGTCCACCGGCTGGCCTAGCGCCTGCTCCGGGGAGATGTAGCGCGGCGTCCCGCAGATGAAGCCCGTCTGGGTCAGATCGGCGCTCTCCTTCTCTCCCGTGAGGCTCTTGGCGATGCCGAAGTCCAAGACCTTCACGAAGTCCTTCTCGCCGTAGACCTCGGTCAGGAAGATGTTCTCGGGCTTGAGGTCCCGGTGCACCAGGCTGAGCTGGTGCGCCTCGGCCAGCGCCTTGAGGAGCTGGCGGAGGATGTGGACCACGCGCTCGGCGGGCAGGGCGCCCTGGTCGGCGATGAGGTCCGCGAGCGTCTGCCCGCGGAGGTACTCCATGGCGATGAACAGGCGGCCGTCGTTGCCCTTGCCGTAGTCGTAGACGCGGATGTTGTTGGGATGATTGAGGCGCGACGAGGCCATGGCCTCGCGCTCGAACCGCATGACCTGCTTCTCGTCCTGGGTGAGCTTGCGGTGGATGACCTTGAGGGCCACCTCGCGGTTGATCTGGAGCTGGCGCGCCTTGAAGACGGTGCCCATTCCGCCCCGCCCGATGAGCTCCAGGATCTCGTAGCGGTCACCCCAGACTTTCCCCAAGAGCTCTTGGTCGGCTCTCTTGACCATGCGACCTCGCTTCCGCTGCCTGTCCGAGCGGAGCTCCCAAAACTCCGAAAGTGTACTTGGCGTGGCTCTGATTGCAAACCCACGGGTCCACCGCCAGAAACAATCCCCCACACCGTGGTGCCCCTCTCAAGACAGGGGCCGCCAAGATCGGTAACGGGCGGCGAGCCCGGCTGTTCCCCGCGCGCACGACCCGGCGGCCGGACCGGGCGGGCGTCAGGTCGCTGCGCCGGCGGCCGCCAGTCGCGCCGAGATGCGGTTCGCGGCCGCCATGGCCGCCGTGCGCACCCCCGCCGATGCGTCCCGGGGGATCTGATGCAACGCCTGCCGCGCCCTGGGACCCCCAATCTCGCCGAGCGTCTCGCAGATCGCCTCTTGAATGCTGGGGGATCGTCCCCCCCGACCGCCGCCCACCAGGGCCCCCAAGAGGCCCCCACCCCAGGCTCCCCGCAGAGCCTCTAGCAGCGCCCCCTCCGCCGAGGTCTTGCCGTCTAGTTGGATGTTCCCCAGGTCCTGGAGGCCCAGGATCGCCGTGATGATGAGCCCCTCCTCTCGGGGGTTCTCCGGCTCTTCGATGGCGATGAGCTCCGCTACGAGCGCCGTGAAGTTGGCGTCCGCGGAGCCGCTCGTCGCGAGCAGCGCCACCGCCTTCTGGCACACGCCGGCGTCGGGGTCGTCCAGGGCGTGCCGCAGGTAACGGTGCGCCTCGTCTCCGAGTATCTTGTACAGGGCGACGACGACCTCCTCGCGGATCTTGGGCTGGGGATGCTTGAGCTGCTCCACCAACAGCCGCACCCCCGCCCGATACCCCGTGGCTCCCAGCAGCGTGATGAGCGGCGCCACCCGGTTCCAGCGGCGCCCATGCTCCTTCACGGCCCGCATGAGCGCTGGCCCCGCCTTGGGCCCCACCGCCTCGATGCAGGCGGCCGCCTCCCGGCGCACGGTCCCCGTGAGTCGGCGCGAGGTCATGAGCTCGATGAGCGGCACCACCGCCGTCACGCCGTAGTAGGAGATCATCTCGACCACCGCCGATCGCTCGTCGAACTCGGTCTCCGGCAGAGCCTGGACGACCGACTCCACCCCCTCCGGCGGGAAGATGATCCTCAGCGCCTCGCTCAGCGCCCGGCGCTGCTCGTCGGGCCACTGGCGCGACTGCCGTTCCTGGGCCGCCAGTAGCCGCACGATGGGGATCGCGTCGTTCCACTGCCCCGCGTCCAAGAAGGCCCCGGCCACGTTCGCGATGATGCGCAGCGCGCCCACATAGCTCTCCGCGTCCTCGAAGCGCTCCGCGCGCTCCAAGAGTTGATGGCCGTGGGTCCGGAAGTGGGTGACCCAGGTCCCCACGTCGGGGTTTAGGCGCCGACGGAACGCGGGGCGCGGTGGTGCCTCCGCCGTGGGGTGCGGGTGGGAGCCCGACTCTCCCTTGGGGGAGACGCCGCGTGACGAGGCGATCATCCGGTGGGCACCGCTGGGCTCCGGGCGACCGCGCGGAGGCACCCGCAGGAGCCCGGACTCGGTCGTCTGCTGGGGGAGGCGGTGGAGCCCCGAGGCACCCGTCCGCGGCGGCAGCCGGTGGAGCCCCGATTGCTGGGTCCTGGGGCGCGGCTGGAGCTGCGACGGCTGCCGGAACGACTGGGAGGGCTGGCGGAAGCCTGGTCGCCCCGGGGGCGGCGCGGGTCGACCCGCCGGGCCAAAGGGGTTGTTCGACGGCGGCGGGGCAGGTTGCGAGGGCTGCCGGAAGGCGTTCGGCGGCGGGGCGGGCTGCGAGGGCTGGCGGAAGGCGTCCGGCGGCGGGGCGGGCTGCGAGGGCTGGCGGAAGGCGCCCGGCGCGGGGCGCGAGGCCTGTCGGTAGGAGCCAGGAGCCGCCGGCTGGGAGGGCTGACGGAAGCCGGGAGGCGGGAGCTGCGCGCCGCCGAAGGACCGCGAGGCCTGGCGGAAGCTCTGCGAGGGCTGGCGGAAGCTCTGCGAGGGCTGCCGCAGGCCGCTCGTCTGGGGGCGCGCGGGCGTCGCTGGCGGAGCGGGAGGCGCGGCGGCCGGGCTAATGTCGCGCTCGTACCAGCTCTGGTCGTCGACTCCGGGGGTGGCTGGCGTGGACGGGTGCGGCGGGGCGCCCCCGGGGAGGGTCGGCATCCGCAAGTCCGCGGGGCGCGCTGGGGC
>CAYZID010000280.1:0-7760 GCA_964478315.1 uncultured Myxococcales bacterium
CCCTCGGCCCGCCCCTCGCCCCCCGCCGCTGGAGCCTCGCCTTGCTGGTGCCCCTGCTCCTCGCTGTGCCCGCGGCGGCGTGCACCGACGAACCCTGCAAGCGGCTGGAGCAGGAGATCTGCGCCCAGGCCGGTGAGGCGGTCTGCGCTCAGTACAAGACGAGCTCGGCCGACGCCCACGTGCCCGAAGATGCCAAGCAGAAGGCCTGCCAGATCCTCCTCGACGACAAGCAGACCCTCAAGATGACGCTGGAAGCGCTCAAGCGCGCGGCCAAGCGCCGCGGGGCGCCCGCGGCGGCGGCCAAACCCGCTGCAACCAAGCCCGCGGCCCCCACAACGGCCCAGCCCGCCACGCCCAAGCCCGGCAGCGCCAAGCCCGCTCCCCCCGCTCCCAAGGAGCCCTGAAAGGCGCGGTTCGTAGAGCGAAACAGCGCTTGCGCGGCCGCACGGGCCCGCTAGACTGCGCGCCCACCGCAGGAGGTCCCCCGTGCGCGCGCTGCCCACCGCCCCCTCGCTCTCCCCCCGACGTCCTCGGCCCGCCCTCGCCTTCGCGGCGTCGCTCGTGCTCGGCGTGGTCCTGACCATAGCCTCCTGCTCCTCCGAGGGCCCCAACGCGACGGCCGATGCCGCGGCCGACGCCGACGCGGGGGCCGACGCGAGCCAACCGGACGGGACGCACGAGGCCGACACGGGCCCGGGGTGCTGCTCTCCCGGGACCTGCGCCCCCGGCCAGCGGTGCCTCCAGGGCCGATGCCACACGGTCCCCGGCGAGGGGAGCTGCCTGCTGGACGACGACTGCCGCCCCGGCCAGGTGTGCGATGAACCCACGGTCTGCGCCTGCGACGATGAGGCCTGCGAGCCGAACCCCGGGCGCTGCCTCTACCCCCCCCCCTGCTGCAACGCGGACGACGAATGCGCGGGAGATGGCACGACGAAGGTCTGCTTCGAGGGGAGGTGTGAGGCCACGGCGCCCGGCACCTGCTGGGACGATCGCCAGTGCCCCGACGGCCAGGTCTGCGAGGGCGTCACGTCGTGCCCGTGCGGGCTGTCCCCGGGGGACCCCGGCTGTGAGGGCGAGGCCGCGCCCGGCTACTGCGCCCTCCCCGGGGCTTGCTGTGCGGGCGACGCCGAGTGCGGGCCGGGCGGGGCATGCGTGGCGGGCGGCTGCGTGCCCAAGCCCTCGCCGGGGCGCTGCTTCGCCGACGCGGACTGCGGCGCGGGGGAGGTCTGCGCCGGCGCCTACGAGTGCGCCTGCGACGGCGACGGGCCCTGCGCGGTGTCCACCACGCCCGGCTGGTGCCTGGCCCCTGGCGAAGCCGCCTGTACCCGGGCCGACCAGTGCGGCGAGGCCCGGCTGTGCGTGGCACACGAGGGCGGCGCCCTGTGCGTCCCCGTGCCCCCACCCGAGGGGTGCTACGAGGACGCCAACTGCGGCGCCGGGCGGACATGCTACGGGGCTACGTGGAGCGGCGATGGAGCCGGTCCAGGGGCGGCCCCCACGCCCGGGGTTTGCCACACCGAGACTCGCGCCTGCCAGGACGACGCGGGCTGCGGTCCGGGGATGCGCTGCGTCCTCCCGGACCGTGGTTGGTGCGCCGCGCCGGGCGTCGCCCCGGCCCCGCCCGCCCAGGGGCTGTGCGTGCCCCTCACCGACGACGGCTGCTGGGCCAAGGGCGACTGCCTGCCCTTCGAGCGCTGCACGGGCGAGGTGATCTGCGACGACCCGGCGGGCTGCGATGCGCCCAACCACGCCGGCTATTGCACGAACCCGCCCCTGGAGGGCGACTGCTGCACCTCCCACCAGGAATGCGGCCCAGGCTACGAGTGCCGTAACGCGGACACGACCATGACCTGCCCCCCCATGGACACGGCCACGTGCCTGCCCGTCCCCGACTACGGGGATAGCTGCTGGAACTTCATGGACTGCCCCACCGGGATGGTCTGCAACCGCGTCTTCGTCTGCCCCTGCAACGCGCGCTGTTGGCGGAGCCGCGAGGGGGCCTGCGAGCTCGCCAGCGAGCAGTTCTGCAACTCGAACATCGACTGCGGCGGTGAGTACACCTGCGCACGCGACCTGGAGTGCCTGTTCAACCCCTGCATCTCCAGCGACGACTGCGGGCTGGGCGGGAAGTGCCACCTCACCCTCCCCGGACAGTGCTGGAGCCACGCCGAGTGCGGCGACGGCAACTACTGCAAGGGCCTGTCGCTGTGCCCCTCGGACACGACCTGCCCCGACAACGACCAGCCCGGGCAGTGCGCCCCCCAGGAGGAGGCCGGCGCCTGCTGCCAGAGCTACTTCGCCTGCGGGCCGGGCCTGCGCTGCCTGTCCACGGTGACCAAGACCGAGTGCGAGCTCGACCCCTCATCGGTCTGCGTCCCCTTTGGCACCTTCAACCAGGACTGCTTCTCCGACGCCGACTGCGCCGCGAACCGCAAGTGCGTGGGCGCCAAGGTCTGCCCCTGCGGGGTGTCCTCCTGCACCGACCCGCCCCAGGCCGGGAGCTGCCAGGTCGTCGAGTAGTCGCGGGGCGCGCCGCCCCCGAGCCCTCGCACACCGCGAGCGGGGCGGCGCGGGTTCCATTCCCTGACCGACTGGTTATCATGCGCGCATCCTCAGAACCGTCGCGCGGGCGGGAGACGCGAAGCAGAGGAGGTGCGCCATGGACGAGGGACGACGAGCGTGGGCGGAGCGAATCGCGCGGACCCTGTGGGGCATCGCGGTGGTGGGCTGGGCCACGGGGCTCGGGTGTAGTGCCACGCCCAACGCGGAGCCAGCGGACGGGATGCTGGACGGGATGGTGGACGGGGCGGCGACGACCGACGCCGCGACCGACGCGGCGGCAGACCTCCCGGAAGATCTAGCGACGGGCCCGGACGCCTCCGCCGACACCGGTGTCCCGGCGGCGTCCCGCCCGCCCCTTCAAGGAGGCACCCCGTTCGACCTGCTGGACCCTGCGGATCCCGAGGGGGTGCGCGTCCAGCCCACGGTGGCCGTGGGCGGCGACGGGCGGGCGCTGGTGGCGTGGACGGGGACCGGCCCCCCCGCGGGGACCGGCGAGCCGGACCACGAGCTGGGGATCTGGGCGCAGATGATCGCGTTCGGAGGCAACCCGCTGGGGACCCCGTCCCGCGTCTCCGCGACGGGGGTTGGCACCCAGAACGAGCCGTCGGCCTGCGCCCTGGCGGGCGGCGGCTTCGCCCTGGCCTGGTCCGCCAGCGCCTCCGAGCCCGACCCCGACGGGACGACCATGCAGATCCGCACCCGCCTGCTCGACGCCGACGGCGTACCCCTGGGTGCGTCGGACAGCCGCCTCATGACCGCCCTGGGTGGCGCCCACTGGCTGGCGTCCATCACCTGCCTGGCCGCCGATGACCCCGTGGCCCCGGGCGGCTTCGCGGTGGCCGGCGTGCGCCCGGACACCCAGGGCCCGAGCTTCCGCGTCTTCGTCCAGCGCTTCGACGCCGCGGGCGCCCCGGCGGGTGACGCCTGGGACGTGAGCGAGAGCTCCGATGGAGGCCAGGCCTTCCCCGCCGTGGCGGCCGGTCCTGCGGGCCAGATCTTCGTGGCGTGGGAAGACACGACGGGCCTGGACACGCCCCAAGAGGCGTCCCGCGTCCTCCTACGCGCCGTGGGCCCCGACGGTGCCCGCGGTCCCCTGCGCACCATCGCCGGGCCCGCTGACGAGGTGGCCTCCGCCGCGGTGGCGGTGGACCTCGCGAGCGGCGCCGCGCTGGGGACCGGCACGGTCCAGGGAACCACGCTGCGCGTCCGCGCCTTCGCCTCGCCGGACGATGGGGAGGGGACGCCCGTGTCCTTGGGCGGCGGCGCCGCCACGGCCACCTTCGCCGGGGTCGCGTGCCCCACCGACGATCCGCAGACCTTCGGCCTCTTGTACCAGGCGACGATCAACGGGCAGACGCGCGCCCTGGTGACGTGGGTGGGCCCGGACGGCCCCTTGGAGGGCCCCGTGACGGCCTCCCAGGGCCCCGTCCACAAGGTGGCCCCCTACGTCCCGGCCATAGACTACCGCAGCGGGACGCTGGTCACCGCCTGGACGGAGAGCCTGGGCGGGGGCCAGTACACCGTGCGCGGCGCCATCTACCGCACGTCGGGCACCAGCGAGGGCGCTGGCGACTGAGAGCGCGCCGCGCAGGACGCGCGGAGGGGCCGCGCCGCCTCAGAGGGGCGCCGGGGCCTCCAACAAGACCTCCGCCTGCGGGGCGTAGGTGTACTGCAAGACGGGCCCTAGTCGCAGGGCGCGCAGCGCCGTGGCGCGCGGGTCGTCGCCCAGATCGAGGGTGCAGCCGCGCCCCACGTGGGAGGCGCGGGCCAAGGCGTGGAAGTGGAGGATCGCGTGGTGGACCCGCCCATCGAGCACTGGGTACGAGTGGAACCGCGTCACCCGCACAGCCGGGCCGTGAGGAGCCGGTCGGTTCAGGAGGCGCAGGGCGTGCGCCCGCCCCGGGGGCCGGGCCACGAGGCGGGCGCCCCGCAGAGCGTAGAGGAGGGCGCCGGTCTCGCGGTTTCGCACGGCCACGCGCCAAGAGCCAGCGTCGGACTCGAAGCGTATGTCCGCCAGGAACTTCGGGTATCCGAAGAGCTGAATCCCCGCGTGAAGGGCGGGCTCGGTGGTCACGGGGAGCTGCGCGACGAAGCCGTGGAGGTCGTCGCACAGGGCCGCTCGCGCCAGGCTGAGGGGCGCCGGGAGGGAGTCCCCCGGGGGCCGAACGGCCACGCTCACGGACACCTCGTCGTAGGGGCCCACGGGGCTCTCCCGGTAGCGAAAGGCGTGGACGGCGACGAGCCCACGGCTGCGGGTGAGGCGCAGAGGCTGGAGGGGTCCCGGAGCGCCGGCGTCGCCCAAGAGGCGCACGGCGGCGTCGAGATCCGCGGTGAACAGGGCCCACATGGAGGCGACGTCGGGGTAGATCCCCGGCGCCGAAACCCGCGCCTCGCGCGCCTCCCCTCGCTCGTCGGTCCAGCGCACGGTCAGCGGGCGCTGGGCGACGCCGCGGAAGAAGGGCGACGGGGCCGTGGGAGGCTCGGCGTGTGTCGTCATGGGAGGACTCCTCGGTCTTCGAGGGCGCGGAAGATGCGGTGCCCGGCGCGCTCCACGAGGCCCGGGCTCACCGCGTGGGCGGCGAGGAGGGCCCGGGTGAGCCCGCCCACCGGCACGCAGCGGCGGCCGCGGCGCAGGGCCTGGAGCACGGCGCGGGCCACGCGGTCGGGCGACACACCCAGACGGTGGACCAGGGCGTTGAGCGCGTCGACTGTGTGGGCGTCGGGAGCCTGGCCGTCAAGGGGCTGGGCGTGGAGGGTCCGGGCGTCGAGGGTGCGAGACGGGGCGGGGCCGGTTGGGGCGAAGGTGTGGGCCACGATGTCCGTGCGCACGAAGGCGGGGCACACGGCGGTCACGGTGAGGCGCCCGCGGTGCTCGGTGCGCAGGGCCTGGGCGAAGGCCAGCAGGCCGGCCTTGCTGGCGGCGTACGCGGCGAGGCCCCCCGGGGGAACGAGCCCCGCGCCCGAGGCGACGATGGCAACGGCCGGATGAGGGCGCTCCAGCAAGGCGGGGAGCAATCGCCGGGTGAGGATCAGGGCCGCGCGCAGGTTCACGTCCAGGGCGGCCTCGATGGCCGCCTCGGGCTGGGACACGAAGGCCCCCCCCGGGGCCACGCCCGCGTTGTGGATGAGGATGTCCAGCCGCACGAGGGCCGGGTGGTGCGCGAGGGTGTTCAGGTCCTGGAGCTGGGTGAGGTCGGCCGGGATGGTGGCCGCGACGGCGCTGGGGGGCAGGGCCCGGGCGAGGACCTCCAGGGGCTCGGCCCGGCGGTCGGTGAGGACCAAGGTCACACGGGCGCGCGCCAGACGCTGGGCCAGCGCCGTCCCGATCCCGCCCGCGGCGCCGGTGACGAGCGCTCGGCGCCCCGCCAGCGACCGGCGCCTCACGCCTCCCTCCGGCCTCGCGCGGCGGGATCTCCGGGGAAGGGCGCCCCCAGGGCGGCGGCCACGTCCATGGCCGAGCCCACGGCGTCCTCGTGGAGCCCGTGCCCGAAGTAGCTGCCGCAGAAGAAGACCCCAGGCCCGGCGTTGAGGCGCCCCAGGGAGGGGACCGTCGCCGCGGCGGCGAAGTCGAAGACGGGCGTGCGGAGCACCGTGTCCAGCTCCACGAGGGAGGGGTCGATGGGGAAGTTGGGGTGCTGGGAGGAGACCAGGTCGCAGGCGGGGTCCACGCCTGGCTCATAACGAAGGTCCCCGTTCACGGAGGTGTCCAGGACGCCACGGCGGCGCGTGTAGAGGAAGGTGTAGGCCTGAGACAGCGGCCGGGGCGGGAAGCTGGAGCGATCGCGATGAAGCACCACGCGCCCGGGCTTGTAGCGCCACGGCCCCAGGAGGCGAGCTTCGTCCGCGGTGGGCCGGGCGAGGAGCTTCAGGGCCTCATCGGCGCCCGTGGCGAGGACGACACGGTGGAAACGCTCCACGCGGCCACCGGGGAAGTGGAGCGCTACGTCCGGGCCCCGGCTCCCCCCCTCGCCGCGCTCGATCCGGCCGACGGGGGTGTCGATGTGGAGGCGTCCGGCGGCCCACAGCGGCGCCGCCAGGGCCTCGATGTAGCGGCGCGTGAAGCCCTCGACGGTGCGCACCGAGTAGAAGGCGCGGGGTGAGATGATGTCGCTGTGCACGTCGAGCTTGTGGAAGAAGAAGGACGCGGGGGCGTCGAGCACCTCGGCGGCGCTCATGGACGACAGCAGACACAGGGCGGCCAGGAGGACGAGGCGCGCGTCGTCGTCCCGGCGCAGCGCCGGCAGGGCGTCCAGGGCTTGTCCCAGGGTGAGGCCCTCCAGGCACCCGCGGCGCAACCGCCAGCGCCCGTGCTGGACGCCCGCGAGGACGCGCAGGAAGGCGCTCAGCCGGGAGGGGCGCAGGAGATCGAACCGCTGGGCCCAGAGCCCCTGGAGGGTGGGGGTCACGTAGAGGCCCCGCCCGGTGTCTAGGTCGCGGAAGCTCATGTAGGCCGAGGGCGACACGCGCGTGCGGACGCCCAGGTGGTTCAACAGGGCGTAGAAGCGCGGGTAGCCGGCCTTGCCGAAAGCGGCCACGGCGATGTCCACGGTCTCCCCGCGCGCCGTCGTCACCGTGTACGCGTTGCCTCCCACGCGGCGGCTGGCCTCGTAGAGCTCCACGTCGTAGCGGCGGGAGAGCAGGTAGCCCGCCGTGAGGCCGGCCACACCGCCCCCCACGATCGCGACGCGCTCCCGGCTCGGACCACCGCTCGCTCGCTCTGCCACCCCCGTCCCTCCTGCCGACCGGGGCGCTCAGGGGCGGCGCCTCTCACGAGGCGCACGCCCCATCGCCCTGCCAGGCCCCAATCTACACCTTCCCCGCCCGATGGGGGACCCGCATCTCGGGAGGGCCTCAGGCGTAGCGACGGCGCGCGCTGAGGAGGAACAGCGCCACGACGCCGAACCACACCAGCGAGCCCGGCGTGGGGCGGGCGCCGGAGCGGCACGCGCACCCGTCGACGGGGGCACTCCCCTGCCCTTCCACCGTGGCCGCGAGGCCGGTGTCGCCCAGCAAGCCATCCGCAGCGCCCTGGAGATCCGTGGGCGCGTCCGCGTCTGAGGCCGAGCCCGAGTCCGTCGCCATGTCCGTGACCGCGCCCCGGCCGCTTTCCTCCTTGCCCACACACGGCCGCCTGCCCTTCGGCCCTCACAACGGGTGGCAGACCGGGGCAGCGCCCCGATCCGCCACCTACTCTGGGA